>NZ_AP025460.1:1261499-1576874 GCF_024347315.1 Vibrio atlanticus
TGGCAGTGGCATCAGTAACGAAGACACTACTTTTTTCAGCTCAAACATATCCGAATAGTCCGAAAAAACATCACTTAGTAGTAAAAAGAGACATCGCCTCTTTATTCCTGAAATTCCTGTGACAGAATAGCAGGCACGATAGGACATAATAACTCAAGTAGCCGTGACTGAAGACCGTAATTTCGACGATATTGCCCACAAATTTGCAAAAAACATATACGGCTCTGACAAAGGAGAGATCCGTCAGTGCATCGTATGGGAAGATTTAGAACAAGCTTTGAGCAAGTTTGAGCAATCCGCTTCGCCGTTGCATGTGCTTGATGCCGGTGGTGGACTTGCACAGATGTCACAAAAAATTGCGACACTAGGCCACAACGTTTCTTTGTGCGACCTCTCTTCTGAAATGTTGAAGCTCGCAGAAGAAAGTATCAGCGAAGCGGGTTTGCTCGATCAATATCGATTTATTCATTCACCGGTACAAAAAGTGGCAGAGCATCTCGAAGAGAAAGTCGATTTTGTGATGTTTCATGCCGTAATGGAATGGTTAGCAGACCCTAAACAGGCACTTGATTTATTGTTGGAACAAGTAAAACCCGGTGGTATTGCCTCGATAATGTTTTACAACCACCATGGTTTAGTCCTGAAAAATGTGATTTGTGGCAACATTCCTCATGTATTGAATGGGATGCCACATCGAAAAAGGTTTAAGCTGCAACCACAAAAAGGCTTGAAGCCTGAAGAGGTTTATCAATGGATAGAAGACGCTGGTCTAGATATCTGTGGTAAATCAGGTATTCGCTCTTTCAGTGACTACATAGGTAATATGGAGTACATGGGCGATTACCAATTTGAAGATGTGTTGGAACTAGAGAAACAGCTATGTCGCCAAGAGCCATATCTGTCGCTAGGCCGTTATATTCACGTTTGGGCTCAAAAACCTGCGCAATAACAGCGGTGAATGTGGTAAAAGAAGCCACAACATGCGCTATGCCATCGTAAGAAGCCGCGTCATAAAGAAATAGGCGTCATATCTAATACGTTCGATATGACGAACAACAGTAACAGGAACCACAATGAGTGAAATGACTCAAACTGCCGAAGAGCAGCCAATTGATGAGTTGGTGGGCTGGGTCAAGCAGCATGATTTTTCATTAAACTTGCCACCAGAGCGCTTAGCATTTTTGATTGCTATCGCCGTACTAAGCAATGAAAGGTTCGATGAAGAGTTGGGCGAGGGTGAACTGCACGATGCATTCACTATTGTCACTCGACTGTTTGAAGATACTGGCGAAGCGTCTGCGTTTCGTGCCAACAACGCTATCAATGAGTTGGTTAAACAGAAGTTGATCAGCCGCTTTACCAGCGAAATCACAGATGGTGCAAGCATTTATCGCTTATCGCCATTGGCGATTGGTATCTCAGATTATTACTTACGTCACCGCCAGTTTTCTAAATTAAAACTGTCTATCCAGCTTTCTATGGTTGCCGATGAAATGGCAAAAGCCATTGAAGCCGCCCAGAAAGGTGGAACTCCAGGGCATTGGAGAAAGAATGTTTACGGCGTGCTCAAGTATTCTGTTGGCGAAATTTTTGATCAGATCGATCTCAACCAGCGGGTTATGGATGAACAGCAACAAACCGTCAAGCAGCAAATTGCGGATCTGTTAAATAAAGATTGGCGAGAAGCAATCAACAACTGTGAGTCTTTGCTATCAGAAACCTCAGCCACGCTAAAAGAGTTGCAAGACACCTTGCAAGCGGCGGGTGATGAACTGCAAACCCAGATTCTTGATATTCAAGAAATTGTTTATGGTGACGATGAGCTCGAGTTCGTTGGCGAAACCCTATTTGGTTTGCAAATGAAGCTAGACCGAATCACTAGTTGGGGCCAACAAGCGATTGATTTGTGGATCGGCTACGATCGCCACGTGCATAAATTTATCCGTACCGCGATCGATATGGATAAAAACCGTGCCTTTAGCCAACGCTTGCGTCAGTCAGTCACTGACTACTTTGATGCGCCTTGGTTATTGACCTACGCAGACGCAGAAAAACTCACGGATCTTCGCGATGAAGCACTTGTGCTCCGTGATGACGAAGTGATGGGGCAAGCCCCAATCGACGTAGAATACGAAGAATTTGAGCAAGTGAACGATCTACTTTCAGAACGAATCGCAGATATGTTGAAAGCTCACAAACAGCAAGGTGCGCCAATTGATCTTGGCCTTGTGCTGCGTGATTACCTCGCAGCGCACCCTCGCACACACCATTTTGATTTAGCCAGAATTGTTGTCGACCAAGCCGTTCGCTTAGGTTACTCAGAGTCTGACTATCAGGCTATTCAGCCAGATTGGCAGGCAATCAACGATTTCGGTGCAAAGGTACAAGCAAATGTCATTAACAAGTACTGATGATTACATGCCAGAGAAACTGGTAAAAGCGATAGCGAACCCATTGTTTCCTGCGCTAGATAGCATGTTGCGTTCAGGCAAGCATGTTTCAACAGAAGACCTCGATAACCATGCGTTGCTTTCTGATTTTGAAGTTGAGCTTCAGCATTTTTATCAACGCTACAATACGGAACTGGTAAAAGCGCCTGAAGGTTTCTTCTATCTGCGCCCGCGTTCTACGTCTTTAATTGGTCGTAGTGTGTTGTCTGAGCTCGACATGCTGGTTGGCAAAGTATTGTGTTTCTTATACCTAAGCCCAGAGCGTTTGGCTCATGAAGGCATCTTCACCAATCAAGAGTTATTTGATGAACTGATGTCGTTAGCGGATGAGAAAAAACTCATGAAGCTAGCAACCAACCGTGCGTCTGGTTCTGACTTAGACAAAGAAAAGCTGTTTGAAAAAGTACGTACTTCTTTACGCCGTTTACGTCGTATCGGCATGCTGATCGTAATTGGTGAAACAGGTAAATTCCGTATCAGCGAAGCGGTGTTCCGTTTTGGTGCGGACGTTCGTGTTGGCGATGATATGAAAGAAGCACAATTACGTCTTATTCGTGATGGCGAAGCTGTTGTTCATACTCAAGAGCCTAACCAAGGTAGCTTGTTGAATGAAGAACAAGCAGAAGCCGTATCAGAAATAGATTTAGACGTAGACGAAAACGGTCAACAAGATATTTTTAACGATCAAGCCGGCTTTGACCTTGAGTCAAACGATGGCGAACAAACAAAAGTAGAAGGTGAAGCATGATTGAAAGAGGTAAGTATCAATCATTAACCATGATCAACTGGAACGGCTTCTTTGCGCGTACTTTTGATATCGATGGATTGGTTACAACGCTTTCTGGCGGTAACGGTGCGGGTAAGTCGACCACAATGGCGGCATTCATCACTGCACTTATTCCTGACCAAAGCCTTCTGCATTTCCGTAACACAACGGAAGCGGGTAGCTCACAGTCATCACGCGATAAAGGCCTTTACGGTAAGCTTCAGCCGGGTGCATGTTATGCCGCGCTAGATGTTGTGAACTCTCGTAATCAACGCCTATTGTTTGCAGTAAAACTGCAGCAAGTTGCGGGTCGTGATAAGAAGGTCGACATCAAACCGTTTGTAATCCAAGGCCTTCCAAGCCATGTGAAGCCAACGGATGTATTGATTCAGAACGTTTCAAACAGCCACGCTCGTGTGTGTCAACTGAACGACGTGAAAGCAGCGGTAGCGCAATATGAAGGGGCGTACTTTAAAGCTTTCTCTTCGATTGTTGATTACCACTCACAGATGTTTGAGTACGGTGTTGTTCCTAAGAAACTGCGTAACAGCAGTGACCGTTCTAAGTTCTACCGTTTGATTGAAGCATCACTTTACGGCGGTATCTCAAGTGCGATTACACGTTCTCTGCGTGATTACCTTCTACCGCAAAATGGCGGTGTGAAGAAAGCATTCCAAGATATGGAATCAGCACTGCGCGAAAACCGCATGACGCTAGAAGCGATCAAAACGACTCAGTCGGATCGTGACCTGTTCAAGCACTTGATCACTGAATCTACGAACTACGTGGCAGCAGATTACATGCGCCATGCCAACGATCGTCGTAACAAGCTTGATCAAACCATGAAGTTCCGTGGTGAACTGTTTGGTTCTCGCGAAACCTTGCTTGATCAAAACAACTTGTTGAACCGCGTTCAAGAAGAGCTTGAGTTGTTGGTCGATCAAGAATCGGCACTAGAGCAAGACTATCAAGCGGCGTCGGATCATCTTCAATTGGTTCAAACTGCACTTCGTCAGCAAGAGAAAATTGCTCGCTATAGCGAAGATCTAGAAGAGCTTAATGAGCGTCTAGAAGAGCAGATGATGGTGGTTGAAGAAGCTCAAGAACGAGTACTTCTTGCTGAAGAACAGGCAACCATTACTGAAGAAGAAGTGGATAGCCTGAAAACTCAGCTTGCTGACTACCAACAAGCGTTGGATGTTCAGCAGACTCGTGCACTTCAATACCAACAAGCAGTTCAAGCGTTAGAAAAAACCAAGCAGTTGCTGGGTGACGACTCTATTACCGCAGAAAGCGCATTAACTTTGGTTTCTGAGCTAAAAGCACAAGAAGAATCAAGCACTCAAACGCTACTGTCGACTAAACATAAGCTAGACATGTCTTCTGCTGCCTCTGCACAATTCGACAAAGCGCTGTCTCTTGTTAAAAGCATTGTTGGTGATGTTGAGCGTAAAGATGCCTCTCACAGCGCTAAACAAGCGTTAGAGAAAGGCCGTAACGCAAAACACGTTGTTGAAAACGAACAGCAGTGGCGTGCACAGCACCGCGATATGGCTCGTGATGTAGCACAGCAGCGTCAAGCAAAAGAGCTTGCGACTGAATACCAAAAGCAACACAACATCTCGCTGACTGATGAAGCGGTTTTCGATGAAGAACGTGAACGCCATGCAATGCAGATCGAGTCTCTTGAGTATGCTCAAGAAGAGCTGCGTGAAGCGAAGAGTGAGCAACGTCGTGTGCAACAAAACCAAGACCAAGAGATTCAAAAACTTGAGTCCATTGCTCCAGCGTGGATCACGGCGAACGATGCACTTGAAGCCCTAAGAGATCAAACAGAAGCTGAGCTAGAAGATAGCCAAGCAGTAATGACTCAAATGCAGCAAGTGCTTGAAGACGAGAAATCTCAAGCGGTAGCAAAAGATCAGTTGGCTACGCGCCGAGCTGAACTTGAGCAAGAGATTGAACGCTTAGCTTCTCCAGGTGGTTCTAACGATCCTCGCCTGAAAGGTCTAGCGGATACGCTTGGTGGCGTGCTGCTTTCTGAGATCTACGATGACATCACGATTGGCGATGCGCCGTACTTCAGTGCGATGTACGGCCCGGCTCGTCACGCAATTGTGGTTTCGGACCTTGATGGCATTAAAGAGAAGCTGGTGGATCTTGATGATTGTCCAGAAGATCTTTACATCCTAGAAGGTGATGTAGATGCGTTTGATGACAGCTCATTCAATGCCGATGAGCTTGAAGGTGCGGTGTGTGTTCAACTGAACGATCGTCAAATGCGTTACTCTCGCTTCCCTGAGATTCCACTGTTTGGTCGTGCAGCTCGTGAACAACGCCTTGAGAAACTGCGTGAAGAGCGTGATGTAGTCGTTGAAAACCACGCCAAAGCAGCGTTTGACTCTCAAAAACTGAATCGTCTATACCAAGCATTCAACAGTTTTGTTGCGAAGCACCTGCACGTTGCGTTCAACGCAGATCCAGAACAAGCACTGGCTGCTATTCGTGATAAGCGTAATCAAATTGTTCGCTCTCTGGCTGAGCTTGACTCTAAAGAGCAACAACAACGCAGTCAGCTTCTACAAAGCAAGCAGGCACTTGGTGCATTAGACAAACTCGCGCCTATGGTTCGTATTCTTGAAGACGAAACATTAGCTGAGCGTCTTGCTGAATTAGAAGCACAACTAGAGCGTTTGAGTGAAGCTAAGTCTTACCTGAACACTCACGGCAAAGCGCTTGCGTCATTAGAGCAAATCGTTTCTGCACTAGACGCTGACCCAGAGCAATTTGAAGCTTTGGAAGCGGAGTACCGTCAAGCAGACAACGCTCTGCAAACGCTAAAAGGCAAAGTGTTCGCACTGTCTGACCTGATTGAGCGTCGTCACTACTTTGCTTACGCAGACTCTGTTGACCTGCTTAACAAGAGCAGCGAACTGAGCGAGCAGTTGAAAGCGAAATTGGTTCAAGCAGAACAAGCACGAGCAAAAGGCCGTGATGGTTTGAAGCAAGCTCGCGAACAGATGAACCAGTACAACCAAGTATTGGCAGCGCTGAAGAGCTCACATCAAGCGAAGCAAGAGACGGTTCAAGAGTTTAAGCAAGAGCTTCAAGAGTTCGGTGTTAACGCTGATGAAGGTGCTGAAGAGCGCGCGGTTCGTCGTCGTGACGAGCTTCAAGAGCGTTTGCATACTTCTCGTAGCCGTAAGAGTGAATACGAACGCACGATTACCTCAACTGAACTTGAGATGAAAGCGCTGGCTAAGCGTCTTAAGAAAGTTCAGAAAGAGTACACAGAGCTTCGTACCTTCGTTGTTGCAGCAAAAGCCGGCTGGTGTTCAGTACTTCGTTTAGCTCGTGAGAATGACGTTGAACGTCGTCTGCACAAACGTGAACTGGCTTATCTAACGGCGGGCGAACTTCGCTCTATGTCGGATAAATCACTGGGTGCGCTACGTCTGGCTGTAGCTGACAATGACGACCTGCGTGATTCGCTGCGTCTCTCTGAAGACAACGCACATCCAGAGCGTAAGGTTCTGTTCTACATTGCGGTTTACCAACACCTTCGAGAGCGCATTCGCCAAGACATCATTCATACGGATGATCCGGTTGAAGCAATCGAAGAGATGGAAGTAGAGCTAGCTCGACTAACAGAAGAACTGACGCAGCGTGAAAACCGCTTAGCGATCAGCTCTGAGTCGGTAGCAAGTATCATAAAGAAAACGATTCAGCGCGAGCAGAACCGTATTCGTATGCTCAACCAAGGTCTGTCTAACATCTATTTTGGTCAGGTTAAGGGCGTGCGTCTGAACGTTAAGATCCGTGAAAGCCACGAGATTTTGCTATCAGGCTTAGCGACTCAACAAGAGCAACACAAAGACTTGTTTGAATCAACGCGCTTTACCTTCTCAGAAGCAATGGCGAAGTTGTTCCAACGTGTCAATCCGCATATCGATATGGGTCAACGTTCTCCACAAGTTCTTGGTGAAGAGTTACTGGATTACCGTAACTATCTAGAGTTAAGTGTTGAAGTTAACCGTGGTTCAGACGGTTGGTTACAAGCGGAATCGGGTGCATTGTCTACGGGTGAGGCGATCGGTACTGGTCAATCAATCCTATTGATGGTTATCCAGAGCTGGGAAGAAGAGTCTCGTCGACTTCGTAGTAAAGACATTGTTCCATGTCGTTTGTTGTTCCTTGATGAAGCCGCACGTCTGGATTCTAAGTCGATCTCTACGCTGTTTGAACTGTGTGACCGTTTAGGTATGCAACTTCTGATTGCAGCGCCAGAGAACATTAGCCCAGAGAAAGGTACTACCTACAAACTGGTACGTAAGGTTTTCAAAGATCACGAACACGTACACGTTGTTGGTCTGCGTGGTTTTGCTCAAAACAAACCGGTATCTCCTGTTCAAGAGCTTATCGAAACACCTTAGAAGCGTAATCTATCTACCTTAAATTAATGGCCTCGAAGTATACACTTCGGAGCTTTTTTTGTTTGGCAGCTTCACGGGTCTCGTATTCTTTTGGTGAGGGTGAGGGTGAGGGTGAGGGTGAGGGTGAGGGTGAGGGTGGTATTCCTGAGCTATTTATAATCACTGACTGTGATTGGTATGACTCAGCCAGAACTTATTACCATATAAAAAACCGCCTTCTCGGAAGAGAAGGCGGTTTTTACTTACGTTATCTTTTTCAAGCCGAAGGTTTTGATACCTAAGGTTTTGATACTAGGGCTTTAACGTATAGGTTGTCGGTACGTTTAGCTTGTCTAAGATTAGATCTTAAACATCTTTATCGTTTGATGCAGTTCGTCCGAAACATTATTAACATTTTGCGCTGTTTGAACATTTTGCTGGACGTCATCGACAGTCGCTCGCGCCAAATCATTTACATTCACTACATTTTCGTTGATTTCAACGGCTACTTGCGATTGTTCTTCCGCTGCCGCTGCAATCTGGTTGTTCATGTCTTGAATCGTCCCAATCTCATGCTGAATAGTATTAAGCATTTGACTCGCTTGATCTGACTTTTCACGAGTTACTTTAGCTGTTTCCGCATTTTCAACCATAAGCTCAACAGATTGTTTTGCTTGAGTTTGAAGTGATGAAATCATGGTTTGTATTTCGTTCGTGCTTTCTTGTGTTTTGTTAGCGAGGTTACGCACCTCGTCAGCCACAACGGCGAAACCGCGACCTTGCTCACCCGCTCGAGCTGCTTCAATTGCTGCGTTTAGTGCCAGCAAGTTTGTTTGCTCAGCAATACCTCGGATAACATCAAGTATGCTACCTACATTTTGAGTTTCTTTTTCAACACCAAGAATTGAATCTTGAACCTGCTCAATATTCGTTACAAGTAAGCTGATTTGTTGATTCATGTCACCCACAGTTTCAAGACCAGACTGAGATGAAAGGCTTGCTTCATTGGATGATGATGACGCCTGCATCGCATTTTGAGCCACTTCCGCAACAGTCGCGGTCATCTGATTCATCGCGGTTGCAACTTGCTCTAGCTGCATCATTTGTTCTTCTGATGAGGTGCTTAACTGATTTGACGAGGTCTCAAGAGATGAAGATTGTGATGAGAGAGAGTTTGAAGACTGCTCAATATTGCCAATAATGCCTTGGAGGTTACCTGCCATTTCAAGAGTTGAACGATAGATCCCTGTTTCGTCACCATTTAATTTAGGGATATTGGTCAGGTCTCCTGCCGAGATTCGACTAACAAGAGCTTCGATGTATTGCGGCTCTCCGCCAATAGGACGATACATTAATCGGGTGACTAATAAGAATGTTATTCCGGTTGCCATAACCGCGAAAATTAGACCAACTACAGTATTTATTTTCACCATCGCATTTGAAGGCGCTTCAATGTCGTCCCAACTTGCCCAAGCCCAGGTATTCCAACCTAATGACTCAATTTGAGACGAAACCACATAAAAGTCACCTTTATCTGGAACATTGTAAGAGTGCTCACTGGTCATCTTACTACCGTGTTCACGGTATGATGGTCGAAGATCGTAGATATTTTTACCAATAAAATCTTCATAGCTAGCGGCAACAAGGAAACCATCTTGGCGAGAGACAAATAAGTTTGGCTCTTCAGATAGCTCGTTTATATAGTCTGTAATATCACTCATTTTAAGACTAAGGCCAATAACTGCTTTCGTTTCGCCTCTGGCTTTAAAAGGAATAACAACCGACATGGTTAAATGCCCTGTTGTTGCTAGGTAAGGGTTAGTTACTGATCGTTTTGCACCTGAAAACCCAAGGTTGAACCATTCGCGTTGTTTTTGCTTAGCATTAAAATTAGGAATGATACCTTGATTTTTAACGTCGTAAGTTTTGCCATCAGGAAGACCGATGTAAATATTAAGAACACCAAGAGATTCTTTACTGTTCGTCATCATTTTCAACAGCATCGGGTTGATCATGATGTTACCGGATCTATCAGTATGGATACTGGTTGAAATGCTTTCCAAAGCGCCGAAATACGCTTCCATTTTCCCTTCGACAGCTTTGGCTACAAGAAACGATTTCGTAGACAAGTTATGACGGTAGTCATCCGTGGTGGCAGACTTAAATTCGAAATATCCTATCGTAGATATAACTAAAATCGTTAAACAGATTAGGCCGCTAATTGTTAGCATAATCTTATTTTTGACGGTCATCAGAGCATTTCCTTAACAGTTGTTGCTTATTTTATTGACTAAATTATCCGTATGCTAACATAGGGTTATAATTCATTTGCTGGTCGTTTTGTAAGGGAAAGTCGTTACAAATAGGCGGTGTGAATACTTATGCGTGGGATTTACAGTGAATAGGGTATCTACACAAATTTGATGGGTTTTAATTGATTTTGATGGTGCGTATTTTTCTACTTCCTAAGCGGAATTAGCACAAATAAGTACCTTTTAATCTATTTTTGGCGTGAATATGTTGCTGAAGTAAGTGTATAGAAAGGATTGGGATGCAAGAGGCTATAGCCTCTTGCATCCCAATTTTTAGCCTAAAAGTTGAGTGACAAAAATTTGACTAGTTGTGACCGAACTGTTTTGCAGCGTAAGCAACACGCTCGGCAGGTTTTGGATATTCCGCTGGTGTGCCAAGGTTTTCAATATGATGCAGTCTAGGAAGTAGCCCTGCGCCGTTCGCGATTTGGATAGCTAAACCAGGGCGTGCATTAAGTTCTAGTACCATTGGGCCTTCTTCTTGGTCTAATACCATGTCAGTACCCATATAGCCTAAGCCTGTCATTTCCCATGCACTCGACGCTAGAGTTAGCAGCTTTTCCCAGTGAGGAACTTGTAATAACGCGAGTTCTTTACCTGTATCTGGATGGTGTGTAACTGGCTGGTCGAACTGAACAGCTCGAACCGCTTTACCTGTCGCAATGTCTATACCCACACCAACAGCACCTTGGTGCAAGTTAGCTTTACCATCTGAATCTGAAGTAGACAGACGCATCATCGCCATCACAGGGTAGCCTTTGAATACGATGATTCGTACGTCTGGCACACCCTCGTAGCTGAAGCCCTCAAAACACTCGTCAAACTTGATGAGGTTTTCGACCACGGCTACATCGTTCTTACCACCCAGAGAGAAAAGACCCGCGAGCGCGTTACTGATATGACGCTCCACGTCTTCTTCATTGATAGTAGAACCCGATGGTTTGGTGTAAACCCCATCTTTATGAGAGATCACAACAAGGATGCCTTTACCACCACTGCCTTGAGCGGGCTTGATTACAAAACCCGGCCACTCTTTAACCATCTTGTGGATTGTTTTTACTTCAGCTTGGTGACTAATAACGCCAATAAGCTTTGGCACTGTGGCGCCAGCCTGTTCAGCAATGATTTTAGTCTTAAGCTTGTCATCAACGAGTGGGTACTTGGAACGATCATTGTAGCGGCCAATATAACTATGGTTACGCTTGTTCATTCCCATTATGCCTTTGTCTTTCAACTTAAACGGTGAAGTAAATTGATCAAACATAACTTAGTCCTCCGTTAGCGGTTTAAAGCGACGAAGCTCGGTTAGACGGTAGCCTGTGTAGTTACCTAGTAACAAGATGGTCGCTAGAATAACAAGCTGTAAACCAATAAAGTTAAACGTTAAGTGCTGAATGAACGGGTTAGTCATACCTAAGTAAACAAGCACCGCGGTAAATAGAGAGCCGCCACCTTGAAGTACAACTTCTTTCGCGCCTTCTTCTTCCCAAAGGATAGACATACGTTCGATAGTCCAAGACAAGATAATCATTGGGAAGAACGTAATTGATAGGCCTTCTGTAAGTCCGATTTTAAACGCGACTACAGTAAATATCGAAATAATCATAATTACTGTAATAATTACAGCGGATATCCTGGCCACGAGCAATAGATTGAGTTTGGATAAGTAACTTCGTATTACAAGACCGGTACCGACAATTAGTAGGAAGCCAACAATACCGGTAACCAACTGTGTTTGAACGAATGCCACAGCAATCAGAACGGGCATGAACGTACCAGAAGTCTTAAGACCTATGATGACACGTAGGAACACAACAATCAGAGCACCGATAGGAATCAGCATGATGGTTTTAAACATCGCTTGCTCTTCTAGCGGTAGACTATGAATGGAAAGGTTTAACAGTTGATCCGCTGATACTTTACTGTTGGTTGCTTCAGTTGGAGTAACTTCCTGAGCAATCATAGAGAAGTGAACTTTACTGTTCTGACCGCCAACCACGTCTAATAGAGATACATTTGATTCATCCCAAATTAACAGGTTTGGTTGAACTTGCTGCTCGCTCGATTCAGGAGAGAATAGAACCCACTGGTTATTATCCCAAATTTGGTTCATGTGTTGGATTGATTGGCGACGACGTCCGTCTTCCAGTTCAATAACACCGACGACTTTGTTGTGGATTTTAGCGGCAGAAAGTAGCTTGTGTGTCGCTTCCACTTTGGTCATGTTATTCAGAATCAGCGCTGAGTTTTGGCTGTCTGGATCGTTAAGCGTTTTGATTAACTCACGAGTAAAGGTGATGTTGTCTGCTGAGCGCTTGGTTGCTCTGTCAATCAAAGCAAGGGCCGCGGCTTCTTCAGGACCATCAAAGCTTGGTTGAGCCACATCACCTTCTGGAGGTGTTGAGGTAACGTTCGCTTGGCTATCGACTAAGAACTGTGTCTTGTAGTAGATAGTCTGCGGACCATCTGCGTGACGAATTGACCACTCAGCACGGCGACCTGAATCTGTATTCAAGTACGAAATGCCATAGCCTGGTGATGAAGCTGACTCGCCGATAAGTGTAAAGTTAGACTGTGTGTGAGGTGCGGCTAGTGAAACTTTTGCTTCTTTGCCCACTGCATTGAATTCGATACGAGCTTCAATGTCCCAAACCTGATTAGTCTCGCCTGGAGTCCAGGGTACACCGTAGGTTGTATGTCTGAACATACTCAGGGTTATACCTGCCACGATGAGCAGGAAAATAGAGATATAAAATGGAATTCTTGACGTCATAGCTTACCCTACTATTGTTATTTAACTTCCGTTTGTACGTACTTTTTACTTACATCTACTAGCGCTATGTCTTTGATAAATTCGCGCCCTAGTAATACAGGGTGACTCATTTGAGAGCGATCCGCCAATGTAAATTGCGCTTTTTCATGGATTTTTCCGACTTTTACCCATAATTCGATCACAGCTCGACGTTCTGTCTGGTCATTGGTTGACTGACGGATTTTCACATAACGTACAACGGGCGCTTCGATCCATTTTTGGTCTTCTTTTGCTTGTGCTTTATCTGCCAAATGGAACTTAACCCAATCTTTACCGTTGCGTTCGAATTCTTTGATGTCGACGGCATTTAAAGAAGAGGTGGTTGCGCCAGTATCAACACGAGCATCGAAGCTTTGTTTGATAGAGTCGATCGATACTTTTTCAATACCGCCTAGAATAGTCGGCTGTGATGTAGGAGCGGTAGGTGCAGCTGCAACGGCAACAGGCTCGGCTTCTTTTAGCTCTTCAATGACCCTGTGTTCCATACTGGTCAGGTGAACATCTAATTGACTAGAAAGAGTGGTAATTTCGTCTTCCAAGCTTTCAATATAGTCACTTTGATTACTTAGCTGCAGTTCAAGATTTTGAACCTTGTTTGCGATGTTTGTCTCTGAGCGGGAAATAGCGTCGAGAGTTTCTTGATGGTAGGTAGCACCGCTCGTGAGGGTGCAACCAGAGAGCAAACCAACCGCCACGATAGGCGATAATCGCTTAAACATATAAAAACCTTTGGAAATTAGAGAATAGTTCAGACTATTTAGAAGTTTATCCCACAAAAAAGGATGCGTGAAGCATCCTATTGTAAGAGTCTGGTCATATTGAATCGCAATGTGAGCGCAACGAAAATTATTGTCACTTAAGGGCGCTTACTTATTAAACATGAGCGCAACTTTTGTACAATTAGTTCTCTTTTTTATCAAAATTCCCACATATAAATAACGATGGCTGTATGACGACAGAGCTTATGGTTTTGTGTAACAGAGCTTAAGGTTTTGTCGCTACTAGAATCGCACGCCTTGGTGCAGGGTGACCTTCTACGGTTTTACTTGGATCATTAGGATCTAAGTAATCCGGTAAAGAGTTGTGTGTCATCCACTCTGTTGTGCGTTGTTCGCCAATCGTTGTGACATTTTCATCAACGATACGCACGTCTTCAAAGCCTACCTGTTCAAGCCAGCGTTTTAGTGCGCGTGCAGATGGGAAGAAGTAAACGTTTCTCATTTGCGCGTAGCGATCCACAGGCACAAGAACAGCGTTTTCGTCACCTTCAATCACTAACGTTTCAAGTACCAGTTCGCCACCAGATACCAATTGGTCTTTTAGTTGAATCAAATGATCAAGTGGTGAACGGCGGTGGTAAAGCACGCCCATGCTGAATACAGTGTCGTAAGCTTCCAGTTTTGGCAGTTGCTCAATACCTAGAGGTAATAGGTGAGCACGTTGGTCGTCGCCCATCAATTTACGAATGGCTTCAAACTGAACCAAGAATAAGTGAGAAGGGTCGATACCCACCGTCAAGCGAGCGCCTTCACCTAGCATGCGCCACATGTGGTAGCCGTTGCCACAACCTACATCGAGAACCGAACGGTTTTTCAATGGAGAGATATGTGGAAGCACACGATCCCATTTCCAGTCACTGCGCCATTCTGTATCGATATGAATGTCGTGAACTGTGTAAGGGCCTTTTCTCCAAGGGTGGAAAGTCTTCAGTAAGCTTTCTAACTTTTTAAGTTCACCCGTGTGGAACGGTGTAGAGCTGCCAATCGTCACTGAGTTTTTCAGATCAACTTGGTCAGGCACACCTTGCGGGATTTTATTCAGTGCACGCAACCAACGGTCGAAGTCGCCGTGTTCTGCATTTTGCCAATCCGTCAGCTGTTGAGGAAGAACATTAAGCCACGGCTGAAGGCGAGTGTCTTGGGCAATGAGTTGATAAAAATTGGCAAAATTAAACATAGTTTTTCACTGAGTTAATAGGGTCAATAAACCCTAAAATAGAAATTAAATTTGTCATTCCCTACAGTGAGGGACGAACATGATAGGGAGTCTCGGTTTATCGTACTTGATAGAGACCCCCAACACGCTCCTTCCTCGCTCTTGAGGATGACATTTTAGTACGAGCTGACTGGGTATGTGCGCTATTTAATCGCGAACATTGAACCGAAGTTGAAGCATTGGAACCACACTTCGCGACTTGAGAAGCCAATCTTTTCAAAACGTTGCTTGTGAACTGTAATCGAGTCAGGACGCATCACGTTTTCAATTGCGCTGCGTTTCTGGCTGACTTCAAGCTCGCTGTATCCGTTTGCACGCTTGAAGTCATGGTGCAGGTCGATAAGCAGTTCATTTGAACTTTCGTCTTCGAATACGTACTTTTCAGAAAGGATTAAGATTCCGCCCGGGCGTAAGCCTGCATGAATTTTTTCAAGCAGAGCGTATCGGTCGTCAGGAGACAGAAATTGCAGTGTAAAGTTAAGCACCACAACAGAGGCGTCTTTGATTTCCACTTCACGGATGTCGGCTTCAATCACTTCTACCGGTGTGTCACTGCGGTAGGCGTTTACATGCAGCTTACAGCGTTCAACCATGGCTTCTGAATTATCGATAGCGAAAATCGTGCAGCCTTCTTGCTGAATGTGACGACGCATAGAAAGTGTCGCAGCACCAAGCGAGCAGCCAAGATCGTAAATATTTGAATGTGGCTTTACAAAGCGTTCAGCCAGCATGCCGATTGCAGAGATGATATTGCTATAACCAGGCACCGAGCGTTGAATCATATCCGGAAATACTTCAGCAACCCTTGCATCAAAGGTGAAGTCTCCAATTTTATCAATAGGAGCGGAAAAGATATTGTCTGTGTTGCTCATGGCATTTTCTCTCGACAGTCAGCGTAATTGGCACAAAATTTATACCAAATAAAAGGGGACGTATTTTACGTAAAAAAAGCGCGGCTGTCACGAAAACTGAGATTGATGAAAGTGAACGCTTGTTAGTAGTTGTTTACTATCAAAACATCGAGATTTGATGGTCGCCTTTTTGAGCAGGAAACTCCGCCAAATTAGGCAAGGTTATCTTTGTGTGTTCAGCAACTTGCGTCTGTAATTGCTTATAGATAGCAATCGCCAACTCAGGGGCGTGATTATTGTCTGGGGTGTGGATCATTAAATAAGGTTGTTTTCCTTCGTTTAACCAAGTCTGTAATTTCGCGAACCAAGGTTTAAAGAAAGCCAGATTGGGTTCCTTATCTGGATGACCAATAAAGCGAACCATCGGATTGTTTGCCGTCGCAATGGCATGAACCGGAACACGTGGTTTCTTTTGATGCGCGTCGATCACCGCTTCTGTGGTGGGTGGTGCGGAGAAAACAGGACGGCTATCCATAATGATGCGATTGATCCCTTCTTCTATTAACCAATGATTGAAACGTTTTTCAGCATCGCCTTTATCAAAGAAACCAAGGTGACGAACTTCAACGCCGAGCTGCATGTCTTTTGGAAACAAGGTACAAAATTTTTGCAGGGCAGGAAGCATGCTGGGTTCGAAGCTATGGGGCAATTGAATCGTCCACTGACCAATGCGCCTATGTAGGGGCGACATGGTGAGCAGAAATTCCTTGAGTTCGGCTTGGCAGTGTCTGAGTTGCTGCTGGTGGGTGATGAACTTAGGCAGCTTAAAAGTAAACTTGAAATCATCGTGACTCGCGGCTTTCCAGTTATTGATCGTTGAGACACTGGGTGTCGCATAGAAAGTCGTGTTGCCTTCAACGGTATGAAAAACTTGGGAGTATTTTTCTAAGCGCTCAGCGGGTTTTGTTCCTTTACCATAGAACTGACTTTGCCACTCGGAGTGAGACCACATTGTTAACCCAAGTCTTAGAGGTAAAGTTTCTGTTGTTATTACACGAGCATCCATCTATTACACCGTTATTTATCACGCCATCAGTCATTACAAAAAATTTTTGGGTTGAAATTAGGGCGTGTTGATCTTTCGAGCTGGTTTTTGCAGCGAGTTGCTGGGTATTTATACAAGGCAGAGGCTTTGATGTGTAGCTAGCCTACATGAGAAGCCGATAACGTAGTAGAAATGACCAGCAAACGCTGCCCGAAGGGTTCGAGCTGGGCGCCCCCGCAAAAAGCGTTTTACTCTTTGTTGAGGGAGATTTGCTTAGAATGACTAGGCTACTTCTCCCTCGCCGCGATTAAAACGCTTTTATCTCGAACAAAATTTAACCACGAAAGGTCAACGCGCCCTAAAATCTACTTTACGAGAGTTTTGCTGATTAAGGTACTTTCGAGATATAATTATCGCAATTTTTTCGGTTTTGATGAATCTTTGCGCACTTGATGGGCTAAAAATCAGCAAAGCCAGATAAAACACAATAAATTCGAATGTGGAAGGTCGATTTTAAGCGAGTTTCCGCGTATAAATGTTCCTTTGCTCTGTTGTGTGGAATGACCACTGACAGCTTGGAAATTAGTAAATAATTAAGAGATTGGGAAATTCATTATGCGTACCCATTACTGTGGTAACCTGAACAAGTCCCTGGCGGGACAAACTGTAGAATTGTGCGGCTGGGTAAACCGTCGCCGTGATTTAGGCGGTCTTATCTTTATCGATATGCGAGATCGTGAAGGCGTCGTTCAGGTTGTTGTCGATCCAGATATGAAAGATATCTTCCCGATCGCTAACCAACTGCGTAATGAATTCTGTATCAAGTTTACTGGTGAAGTACGCGTTCGTCCGGACAGCCAAGTAAATAAAGATATGGCGACGGGTGAAGTTGAGCTTTACGCAACAGGCCTTGAGATCATCAACCGTTCAGAAGCGCTTCCACTAGACTTCAACCAAACGAACTCTGAAGAGCAGCGTCTTAAGTATCGTTACATCGATCTTCGTCGTCCAGAAATGAGCGACCGTATCAAGCTTCGTGCGCGTGCTTCTAGCTTCGTTCGTCGTTTCCTAGACGAGAACCTATTCCTAGACATCGAAACGCCAGTACTAACGAAAGCGACACCAGAAGGTGCTCGTGATTACCTAGTACCAAGCCGTGTTCACAAAGGTAGCTTCTACGCACTTCCTCAATCTCCTCAGCTGTTCAAGCAACTGCTGATGATGTCTGGTTTTGACCGTTACTACCAAATCGTTAAATGTTTCCGTGATGAAGATTTACGTGCTGACCGTCAGCCTGAATTTACTCAAATCGATATCGAAACATCTTTCATGACTTCTCAAGAAGTGCGTAACGTGACTGAGAAGCTTGTTCACGATATGTGGAAAGAACTTCTAGATGTTGAACTAGGTCAATTCCCAGTAATGCCTTTCTCTGAAGCGATTCGTCGTTTCGGTTCTGATAAGCCAGATCTACGTAACCCACTAGAGCTAGTGGACGTTGCTGACTTGGTTAAAGACGTTGAGTTCAAAGTATTCTCTGGCCCAGCTAACGACGAAAAAGGTCGCGTAGCGGTTATCCGTGTTCCAGGTGGTGCTAAGCTAACTCGTAAGCAAATTGACGGTTACGCTGAACACGTAAACATCTACGGCGCGAAAGGCCTAGCTTGGATGAAGGTTAACGACCGTGCTGCAGGCATGGAAGGTATTCAATCTCCAGTTGCTAAATTCCTAAGCGAAGACGTAATCAACGGTATTCTAGATCGCACTCAAGCTGAATCTGGCGATATCATTCTGTTTGGCGCAGACAAAGCGGGCATCGTTGCTGAAGCAATGGGCGCACTTCGTCTTAAACTAGGTACTGATCTAGAGCTAACAGACACATCTGCATGGGCTCCACTGTGGGTTGTTGACTTCCCAATGTTCGAAGAAGACGGCGAAGGTAACCTACACGCAATGCACCACCCATTCACATCGCCACTAGGTGTGAACGCGGAAGAGTTAAAAGCGAACCCAGCAGCAGCAAACTCTGATGCATACGACATGGTAATCAACGGCTACGAAGTAGGCGGCGGTTCGGTACGTATTCATGGCGCAGAAATGCAAACGGCTGTATTCGGTATCCTAGGTATTGAAGCTAAAGAGCAACAAGAGAAGTTCGGCTTCCTACTTGAAGCACTTAAGTACGGTACGCCACCACACGCAGGTCTAGCATTCGGTCTTGACCGTCTAGCTATGCTTCTTTGTGGTACAGAGAATATCCGTGATGTTATCGCATTCCCGAAAACAACAGCAGCAGCATGTCTACTAACAGATGCGCCAAGCCTAGCAAACCCAGCATCACTGGAAGAGCTAGCAATCGCTGTTAAATTGGCAGAGAAGAAAGAGCAAGCGTAAGCCTGTTATCTTTCTCGTTGATGAAGAGATCCTAGTTGATAGAGAGCTCTTAATTAATTAGCCAAGATTTGTGAGTAAATTAGAAAATGCCCGTTAATTTGACGGGCATTTTTTTTTGCGTTCGATATACTAAGCTGAAAAGCATGTATAAATAATCAGTATTGAAGTTATGTCTATTATCTTGGGGATTGACCCTGGCTCTCGCATTACCGGCTATGGCGTGATTCGTCAAAATGGTCGCCATCTATATTACTTAGGTAGTGGTTGTATTCGTACTTCCGAAAAAGAACTGCCAGGTCGACTAAAACAGATTTATGCCGGTGTGAGCGAAATCATCACTCAGTTCCAACCGGATGTGTTTGCGATCGAGCAGGTTTTTATGTCGAAGAACGCTGACTCTGCACTTAAGCTTGGACAAGCTCGAGGTAGCGCGATTGTGGCAGCGGTGAATGCAGATTTACCTGTTCATGAATATGCGGCTCGTTTGATCAAACAAGCGGTGACTGGTAATGGTGGCGCTGATAAGTCTATGGTTCAGAATATGGTGATGAGCATGCTCAAACTACCCGCTAAGCCACAAGCCGACGCAGCCGATGCTCTAGGCGTAGCGATCACTCACGCTAACACCAATAAAACCTTGGTCGCACTTGCAGGAAAAGCAACGGGAGCAAGAAAAGGGCGTTACCGTTAATCTAGGTTCTGCGTTTTCTAAAAAACTGAGCCATGTGTTTTCCAAGCATATAGTTTTCAAAGCATGTAGCTCCCCAAGCTCAAATAATTCACTTCGAAAAAACACAAAGAACTGGATAAGTATCCAGTTCTTTTATATTCTGTCTTCCAAATTAAATTCCATCAAGAGAGTGAATTGTGATCGGACGTCTCCGCGGTACATTAATAGAAAAACAGCCACCAGAATTATTGATTGAAGTCAGTGGTGTTGGTTATGAAGTTCAAATGCCAATGAGCTGTTTTTATGAGTTACCAAACGTAGGCGAAGAAGCAATTATCTACACTCATTTTGTGGTACGTGAAGATGCTCAGCTACTTTATGGTTTTAACACGGTTAAGGAGCGTGCCTTGTTCCGCGAAGTGATTAAAGCGAATGGTGTCGGTCCTAAACTTGGTCTTGGGATTCTTTCAGGCATGACCGCTAGCCAATTCGTTCAAAGTGTTGAACGAGAAGATATCTCTACGCTGGTTAAACTGCCGGGTGTTGGTAAGAAAACCGCAGAACGTCTGGTTGTTGAAATGAAAGACCGCCTAAAAGGGTGGGGCGCGGGGGACCTGTTTACTCCAGCGACGGATGCAGCTCCTATTGACTCTATGCCAACTGTGCACGACGCGGAAGAAGAAGCGGTAAGTGCGCTACTTGCATTAGGCTACAAGCCGACTCAAGCTTCTAAGGTGGTTTCTCAAGTAGCTAAAGATGGCATGACCAGCGAACAGTTGATTCGCGAAGCTCTGAAATCGATGGTTTAATACCCGATATACTTGTTCTACAAAATAGACTCATTCACTTTGCCTTTACACAGAATCAAGAAGCGCAGAGTCAACAAGAGCATAGTTAGGAATAGCAGAATTTATGATTGAAGCCGATCGCCTTATTGCACCGGACAACCCAGTATTCAAAGATGAAGATGTTATCGACCGTGCAATACGTCCAAAAGCGTTAGCCGACTATCAAGGGCAGGACCACGTTCGTAACCAGATGGAGATTTTCATTCAAGCCGCTCAAATGCGAAATGAAGCTCTGGATCATCTGTTGATTTTTGGCCCTCCCGGTTTAGGTAAAACCACGTTGGCGAACATTGTTGCCAATGAAATGGATGTGAGCATCCGCACGACTTCAGGTCCAGTTTTAGAAAAAGCGGGCGATTTAGCCGCGCTATTAACTAACCTCGAAGAAAACGATGTGCTTTTCATTGATGAGATCCACCGCTTAAGCCCTGTGGTTGAAGAGGTTCTGTATCCAGCAATGGAAGATTACCAACTGGATATCATGATTGGTGAAGGCCCTGCGGCTCGCTCTATCAAGATTGACCTTCCTCCTTTTACTTTGATTGGTGCAACCACTCGTGCTGGCTCACTGACATCGCCATTACGTGACCGTTTTGGTATTACTCAGCGTCTTGAGTACTACAAGGTTGAAGATCTTCAAAACATCGTTCAGCGCAGCGCTGATTGCCTTGGACTTTCATTGGAGTCGGATGGGGCATTAGAAATTGCTCGTCGTGCTCGTGGTACACCGCGTATCGCGAACCGTTTATTACGCCGTGTACGAGATTACGCGGAAGTGAAAGCCGACGGACATATTTGCCCGGACGTAGCGGATAAGGCACTCAACATGTTGGACGTGGATGCCAAAGGCTTTGATTACATGGATAGAAAGCTTCTACTTGCGATTATGGAAAAGTTTGGTGGTGGTCCGGTCGGTATCGACAACATGGCAGCCGCGATTGGTGAAGAAAAAGATACGATTGAAGATGTATTGGAACCGTATTTGATTCAGCAGGGTTATCTGCAAAGAACACCAAGAGGTCGAATTGCTACCGACAGAGCGTATTTACACTTCGGAATAGACAAGCCCTCAAATCGTTAACTTATTCATGTCTAAAGATCCCAGTTGCATAAGCGCTGGGATTTTTTGGTTTTTATTGAATAACAACTCTTTGAGCAAATCGATAAAAAGGCTAAATAGAGAAATTCAAAAATGGAAACTTTGATTTCAAGTTTGATTTAGCCAACAAAAAATGAAATAAACTGTCATATCTTTTGTTAATACTTTATAGGTAGTTGTAATTTGGATGTTGAAGTGGTGCTGAGCTTTTGTCACAGATATCATGCGCGGTTATTAACAACGCTAAAATTGGTGTGATTTTAATCATGATTGTTTAAAAATAACTCTAATTTGCTTGAATAAAATTGATACAAATCAACGCAGACTTCTCCTATAAACCTTTTGAAACATACTGATTTTACCAGTAATATTAGCGCCAGCTATATTAGCTCATGCTTAACAATAATCTAACTATAACGGTACGTTTTTGCTACAAATTTCAATTTGTAATAACAATTATATAAATTGTTTTAACATGGATATTTGCGGTGAATAATCACACAAGTGTCATTCAGCCGACACAAAGGAGTTACCATGATTGATGTTGTTGATCTGTCGCGATTGCAGTTTGCATTTACAGCGATGTATCACTTCCTATTTGTTCCACTGACTTTAGGTATGGCATTTCTTCTTGCCATTATGGAGTCAGTATATGTAATGACTGGCAAACAAATTTACAAGGACATGACCAAGTTCTGGGGTAAATTGTTTGGTATTAACTTTGCTCTTGGTGTAGCGACGGGCTTAACCATGGAGTTTCAGTTTGGTACGAACTGGTCTTACTATTCTCACTACGTTGGAGACATCTTCGGTGCTCCGCTAGCTATTGAAGCGCTTGTTGCATTCTTCCTAGAGTCTACTTTTGTTGGTCTTTTCTTCTTCGGTTGGGACAGATTGTCAAAGCGTCAGCACTTAGCGGTAACGTGGTTAGTAGCACTTGGCTCTAACTTCTCAGCGCTTTGGATCTTGGTAGCGAACGGCTGGATGCAAAACCCAGTGGGTGCGGAATTTAACTTTGAAACCATGCGTATGGAAATGGTGAGCTTCGCTGAAGTTGTACTAAACCCAGTAGCGCAAGTTAAATTCGTACACACAGTGGCGTCTGGTTACACAACGGGTGCAATGTTCATCCTTGGTATCAGCTCATACTACATTCTTAAAGGTCGTGACCTTGCCTTTGCTCGTCGCTCTTTTGCGATTGCAGCATCTTTCGGTATGGCGGCGATCCTGTCAGTAATCGTACTAGGTGATGAATCTGGTTACGAGCTTGGTGAAGTTCAAAAAGTGAAGCTCGCTGCGGTAGAAGCAGAGTGGCACACTGAAGAAGCTCCAGCAGCATTTACTGTTTTTGGTATTCCAAACCAAGAAACAATGAATACTGACTACGCAATTAAAATCCCTTACGTAATGGGTATCATCGCAACGCGTTCGCTTGATACTGAAGTTACGGGCCTGCGTGACTTACGTGATGATCACGTTGATCGTATCCGTACTGGTATGTACGCATACGAGCTGCTTGAAAAGCTACGTGGTGGTGATCGTTCAGAAGAGAACAAAGCAGCATTTGATGAAGTAAAAGGTGACCTAGGTTACGGACTACTTCTTAAGCGCTATACAGACGACGTTGTTGATGCAACAGAAGACCAAATCCAAATGGCTGCGGATGATTCTATCCCAACAGTTTGGCCTCTATTCTGGTCGTTCCGTCTGATGGTTGCTTGTGGCTTCATCATGCTGTTTGTATTCGGTGCGGCGTTTGTTCAAACGTGTCGTCAGAAGATCGAACAGAAACCATGGGTACTTAAAGCGGCGCTATTCTCAATCCCACTACCTTGGATTGCGATTGAAGCAGGTTGGTTTGTTGCTGAATTTGGTCGTCAACCATGGGCGGTTGGTGAAATCCTGCCGGTTAACGTTGCTGCATCAGCACTGACTATTGAACAGCTTTGGACTTCTCTATTTGCAATTCTTGCACTGTACACAGTGTTCTTGATTGCTGAAGTTTACCTAATGCTGAAATTCGCACGTAAAGGTCCAAGTAGCTTAAAGACAGGCCGTTACCACTTTGAACAAAACGATAACTCTGTTGAAGACAAAGTTAGCCGTTCAGTCGAAGTATAAGTGAGGGAATATTATGTTTGATTACGAAAGCTTACGACTTATTTGGTGGGTATTGATCGGTGTTCTACTGGTTGGTTTCGCCGTAACTGACGGCTTTGACATGGGTGTTGCTGCTCTGTCTCCTGTTATCGGTAAGAGCGACACTGAACGTCGTATTATGCTAAACACGATTGCCCCTCACTGGGATGGCAACCAAGTATGGCTAATTACGGCTGGTGGTGCATTGTTCGCTGCATGGCCATTGGTTTACGCGACGTCTTTCTCTGGTTTCTACTTCGCAATGTACGTGACGCTAGCAGCACTTTGGCTACGTCCACTTGCTCTTGATTACCGTTCAAAGATTGAAGAGCCAAAATGGCGTAAGGCATGGGACTACGCACTTTGCTTTAGTGGCACAGTTCCGCCAATCATCTTTGGTGTAGCGTTTGGTAACTTACTGCAAGGTGTTCCATTCGAACTGAACTACCTGATGATGTCTAAGTATCATGGTACGTTCTTCGCTCTGCTAAACCCGTTTGCATTACTATGTGGCGTGTTGGCTCTGATGTTGTTCGTCATGCAAGGTGCAACATGGCTTCAAATGAAGACAACAGAAGAACTGCACAGCCGCGCACGTAACGTTGCTCAGATCACTGGCCTAATTGCTATTGCTCTGTTCGTTATCGGTGGTTTCTGGGTTCAATCTATCGAAGGCTATGTAATTACAAGCACGATAGACACGTTTGCTGATTCAAACCCACTAAATAAAGAAGTATCACTTCAAGTTGGTGCTTGGATGACAAACTTCGAAACGTATCCAGCAATGTGGGCTGCGCCGATTCTTGGTGTAGCAATGCCACTGCTTGCTGTGATTGCATCTCGCTTTGAACGCGGTGGTTTCGCATTCTTGTTCTCAAGCCTATCTAACGCTGGTGTTATTCTAACGGCTGGTTTTGCAATGTTCCCATTCGTAATGCCATCAAGCTGGAACCCTAACCATAGTTTGACTATGTGGGATTCAACAGCAAGTGAGCTAACGCTTGGTCTTATGACTGGAGTTGCGGCGGTAATGGTTCCTGTGATTCTTGGCTACACAACGTGGACATACTACAAAATGTTCGGTCGTCTAGATAAGAAACACATCGAAGATAACGACGTTTCAGCTTACTAAGCTAGAAGTTAAATAACTTAGGAGAAATTTTATGTGGTATTTCGCATGGATTTTGGGTGTACTTCTAGCATGTGCATTCGGCATCATCAATGCTCTATGGTTAGAGCATTCAGAAATGATGGATAAAGACAGTGAGTAATCTCGCAGAGCAAATCGCTAAACTGCATCAACCAATGGATAAGACTCTGTTAAGAGCTTTATCTCTAGTATTGGGTTTCATGCATGTAGGTTTAGTGATGTGGGAACCTGAAGCGTATGCGACAAGCATCGGTGGCTTTAACGCGATTATCGGGCCAATGTTCATTTGGGCAGCATGTTCAAGCATGGTTTACGGTATCGGATTTAAGCCGAGAGCTTGGATGTGGCAACTACTGTTCAGCCCATACGTTTCACTCACAATTTTGCTCTACCTAACGGTGCTGCGCCTTTTATAAAAGGCAAAGGATTTAGGTTCATAACGACGTGAACCTTTATACTTGTTGGGTTTTTAGCCAAAAAGAGGTCATCTTATACAGATGGCCTTTTTTTTCGTCTCTTAAATCAAAAAATTCACAGCGATATACTATTAATGATAAGGAGTTAGGTTATAGTGAGATCTTTATCGTTTTGAATTGTGGTATCAAATTGCAGGGATTATCTAAGCCATTTACGTGGCCAGTGACAGTGTATTACGAAGACACCGATGCAGGTGGTGTTGTATACCATTCAAACTATCTTAAGTTTTTCGAACGCGCTCGAACTGAGATGTTGCGCTCAATTGGCGTCTCTCAGCAAGTCTTGTTAGAACAAAATATCGGTTTTGTAGTCCGACATATGGACATCGATTTTATTCAAGGTGCGCGCCTTGATGATTCTTTACAAGTCATTACAAATATTTACGAGTTGAAGCGAGCTACCTTGGTCTTCTGTCAAGAGATCGTAAATCCTGATGGCAAAGCATTGTGTAAAGCAATGGTTAAGGTAGCATGTATCGACAATCAAAAAATGAAACCCAAAGCAATGCCAACATTTATTCTCACGGAGCTAACGAATAGTGACTGCTGAAATCTCAATCTTAGGCCTAATTTTAGAAGCTAGCTTACTAGTTAAGATGGTCATGCTAATTCTCATGGGCATGTCTGTTGTTTCTTGGGCGATGATCATCAAACGAAGCAAAGTATTATCTCAAGCTACTAAACAAACTGACGTGTTTGAAGATAAGTTCTGGTCTGGAGTTGATCTCGCTAAATTGTATCAAGAGAGTAATAAGCGCAAAGACGAACTCTCTGGTACTGAAGAGATTTTTTACGCCGGCTTCACAGAGTTTGCTCGCCTTCGAAAATCAAATGCAGCGTCTCCAGACTTCATCATGGAAGGCACTGGTCGTGCAATGCGTGTTGCGGTTGCTCGCGAAGTTGATGAACTGGAAACGAACTTACCTTTTTTGGCGACCGTCGGTTCTATCAGCCCATACATTGGCCTATTTGGTACGGTTTGGGGCATCATGCACTCATTCATTGCATTAGGTGAAGTGAAGCAAGCGACATTAGCAATGGTTGCTCCTGGTATTGCAGAAGCACTGATCGCGACAGCAATGGGCTTATTCGCGGCGATTCCAGCTGTGATGGCGTATAACCGTTTTAGCAGCCGAGTTGGTAAGCTAGAGCACAACTACGCGACTTTCTCTGAAGAGTTCCATAGCATTCTTCACCGTCAAGCGATGGCTGGCAGGGAATAATAGATGGCCGGATACCAACCTAAAAAACGCAAAATGACAGCAGAGATTAACGTTGTACCTTACATCGACGTTATGCTTGTTTTGCTGATCATTTTTATGGTGACTTCGCCATTTGTTACTCAAGGCGTAGATGTTGAATTGCCTCAAGCTTCAACGGCCAAATCTGCACAAGATCTATTGGGTGACGACAACGCGAGTTTCATTATCGTTGAAGTGAACAAAGATGGTGAGCTTGGTTTGAGCGTTAATAACGAAGAGGTTCAGCGAGGCTTGTCTCTGGAAGATATTATCGTCCGAGTGAAGGCGGAACTGTCTCTGAACCCAAATTCTCCAGTGGCGGTTGGCGGTGATGCTGCAACGCCTTACGCTGAAGTGGTTATCTTACTTGATGAATTAAGCCGTGCAGGTGTGCCAAAGGTTGGCCTTTTAACGGATATAAGGGAATAGCTCCGTAGCATTCATGAAAGCGAATAATAAAAAATCCAATAATTTTAGATCACCGCTTCTTATTTCTCTTGGGCTGCACGTCGTTTTATTCGTTGCGCTCATTTGGGGAGCGGATTTCACCATGTCAGAGCCAAAGCCTACAGGGCAGATGGTTCAAGCTGTGGTGATTGATCCTCAGTTGGTTCGCCAACAAGCTCAACAGATTCGTCAACAAAGAGAAGCGGCGAGCAAAAAAGAGCAAGAGCGTTTAGATAAACTAAGACGTGAAAGCGAACGACTTGAAAAAAACCGTAAAGCTGAAGAAGAGAACATTCGAAAGCTGAAAGAAAAGCAAGCTAAAGAAGCCAAAGCGGCTCGCGACGCGGAAAAGCGTCGAGTTGAAAATGAAAAGCAACGTAAAGTTGAAGAGGCTCGCTTAAAACAAGAGAAAAAGAAAGCCGCTAAAGCAGAAGCTGATCGTAAGTTGAAAGAAGCCGCGGTTGTGAAAGCAGAGAAAGAACGCAAGGCAAAAGAAGCGGCCATTGCTAAAGCTGAACAAGAACGCGTGGCGAAAGAAAAAGCCGCGAAAGAGGCCGCTGAAAAAGCTCGTAAAGAAAAAGAAGCTGCTGAGCGTGCTGAGAAACAACGTATAGCGAAAGAGAAAGAAGCGGCAGCCGCAGCAGAAAAAGCTCGTAAAGCGAAAGAAGCGGCAGCAAGAGCGGAGAAAGAGCGTAAACAGCAAGAAGCGGCATTGAATGATATTTTTGCTGGGCTTGAAACTGAGGCGACTCAAAACTCTTCAGCAAGACAACGATTTATTAGTGATGAAGTGCAGCGTATTGGTGCTATCTATACCCAACTGATTCAGCAGAACCTCTTGTTAGAAGACAGCTATAGAGGGCGCTCATGTAGAGTGAATCTTAAGCTTATTCCTGCGGGTTCAAGCGCTATTTTGGGTAGTTTGAGTATCTTAGATGGCGACAACCGTTTATGTGCCGCAACGAAGCGTGCGGTAGCACAAGTGCAATCTTACCCGTTACCTAAGGACCCAGACATTATAAAATCACTGAAAGACATTAACTTAACTGTATCACCAGAGTAAAAGGACGAACTTGTGTTAAAGAAACTATTACTGAGTTTTGTTTTCTTAATAGCTACAAGCAGCCAGTTTGCCCATGCGGCACTGGAGCTGGTTATTACAGATGGTATTAACTCTGCACGACCTATCGCTATTGTTCCTTTCCGTTGGGAAGGCGCAGGACCATTGCCTCACGATGTGTCAGCAGTTATCGCTTCTGACTTGCAACGCAGTGGTAAATTCAGCCCAGTTGCGACAAGTAAAATGCCTCAAACGCCTTACAGCGAAACCGAGGTGAATTTTGATGCTTGGACTAACCTAGGTGTTGATTCACTACTAACAGGTAGCATCACTAAAAATGCCGAAGGGCAGTATGTGGTGAACTACCAACTGATCGACATTGTCCGTGGTCAACTGACTAAAGGGCAAAGCCGTGCACTAAGCGATGAAGGCCAATTAGTACTTTCTAAAGATCATGTGCTGTTCAACAAGAAAGCGACAGTGCCTGGTAAACGCTTGAGAGAGTACGCACACCGAATCTCTGATTTAGTGTATGAAGAGCTAACGGGTGAGAAAGGGGCGTTTCTAACGCGTATTTCTTACGTAGTTGTGAACGACAAAGACAAATACCCGTACCAGCTTCGTGTTGCTGACTACGACGGCTTTAACGAGCGTTTGGTGCTTCGTTCTAAGCAGCCTCTTATGTCACCAGCGTGGTCGCCAGACGGTAAGAAGCTTGCGTATGTGAGTTTCCAAAATGGCCAAGCAGAAATATTTATAATGAATATTTATACGGGTGAGCGCGAGAAAGTGACGTCATACCCTCGTCATAATGGTGCGCCAAGATTCTCGCCAGATGGTAAAACATTGGCGTTGGTATTGTCGAAAACAGGCAGTCTTCAGGTGTACACTCTCGACCTTGCTAGCCGTAAGCTGACTCAAATTACCCGCGGTCGTTCTAACAATACTGAACCATTCTGGCACCCAGATGGCAAGTCTCTAATTTTCACATCTGATCGTGGTGGTAAACCACAGATTTATAATGTAAATTTGTCAAATAATTCGACATCTCGTATTACTTGGCAAGGTAGCCAAAACTTAGGTGGCCAGATCACCCCTGACGGACGATTCCTGATTATGGTTAATCGTAGCAATTCGGGCTTTAATTTGGCTAAACAAGATTTGGAAACCGGTGCGGTTCAGGTGCTAACAAAAACATTGTTAGATGAATCTCCAAGTATTGCACCGAATGGAGGTATGGTTATCTATAGCTCTATTTACAATAAAACAAACGTACTATCGATGGTTTCTATCGATGGTCGTTTTAAGGCTAGATTACCAGCAACGAACGGACGCGTAAGAGCGCCTTCGTGGTCACCGTTTCTCTAGTTGATTTGATATATTCTTTTAGCTATTGATAGTGTTAACTATTGTGGCATTTAACTATCTATAGCACTTAGTCGCTGTAGAAACTAAGTTTGATAACGTAAGGAAAAAAAGATGCAACTTAACAAAGTTCTTAAAGGCTTGATGATTGCACTACCAGTGATGGCAGTAACGGCATGTAGCTCAACTGATGAAGCAACTTCTGCTACATCTGGCACAGAAAGCAACCAAACAACTTCAGGTTCAGAAGGCAACGTAGATACAACTGTTGTAACGCCAATTGACGCTAACGGTCAACTGTCTGAGCAAGAGCTTAAAGAGCAAGCGCTACGCGAAACTCAAACAATCTACTTCGCATTCGATAACTCTACTATCGCTGGCGACTACGAAGAAATGCTTGCAGCTCACGCAGCATACCTAGTTAAGAACGTTGATATGAACGTTACTGTTGAAGGTCATGCTGATGAGCGCGGTACTCCTGAGTACAACATCGCACTTGGTGAGCGTCGTGCACAAGCTGTAGCGAAATACCTACAAGCTCTAGGTGTTCAAGCAGACCAAATCTCTATCGTAAGCTACGGTGAAGAGAAGCCACTTCTTCTAGGTCAATCTGAAGACGTGTACGCTAAAAACCGTCGTGCAGTACTAGTTTACTAATTTCAGTAGGCTATATAATTGAGGAATTGCCTCATGTTCAGTAACACAAAGCGAGTCATTTTGCTTTCGTTACTGGCAAGTGCAGCGAACACTACGTTCGCTGCACCAGCTCCAGTATCCGATCTCAATAGCACCGCAACAAATTCATCATCTTCCTCTCGATCAGCATCTAACGAATCAGATATTGAGCGTTTAGAGCGCTTGCTTCAAAATCGTAATCTCGTTCAGCTTCAAATGCAGCAGCAAATCGACGATATGTCACTGGAGATCAGTGAACTTCGTGGTGAGTTGGAGCGAAACAGCTACGATATGAAACAAATGCTCGATCGCCAACGTGAATTGTTCATTGAACTGGATCGTGTGAGAGGCGAGGTGAAAGCAGCAGGAACAGCAACGGTAGCAGTAGCAGCGAGCGAAGGCTCTAAGGATGCTTCTGGTACGTTCAGTACTGATGTTGATGAGCAAACCGCTTATCAAAATGCTGTAGATATGATTCTAAAGCAGCGAGACTACACGGGTGCGATTGCAGCATTCCAAAAGTTTCAAAAAGACTTCCCAGACTCGACCTTCACGCCTAACACCCATTATTGGTTAGGTCAGCTTTATTTCGCTAAAAAGCAAGATAAGGAAGCTGTGAAGAGCTTTGCCGCTGTTGTGTCATACAAAGACTCCAACAAGCGCTCTGATGCTCTGGTTAAGCTTGGTGACATAGCTACGCGTAACAACAACGCGACGCAAGCTAAGAAATATTACCAGCAAGTTGTAACCGAGTATCCAAACAGTGCTTCGGCTAAAGTGGCTAAAACCCATTTGTAAACAAAATAGGGGTGCTCAGGTACCTCTTTTTTATATCTGATCACTTTCTTTTTGTGTCTACTTCTCTTCTTTGTAATGCCAACGCATCGCTTTGTTTATGCGTTTTAAGCATTAGTTAGTCATCGCTTGAAACCAATCCTTTTTGATCCCAATCGCTGTCCTGTGTAGAATACTCTAATTCTCGGAAGAAGTTGCGTAGAGCAAGAGCAATGAGTCATATACTAGATAAAATCGATACAGTTTACCCGTTTCCGCCTAAGCCAGTTCCACCGAGCGACGCTCAGAAGCAGGCCCACATCGCAAACATAAAAACACTACTTCAAGAAAAAGATGCAGTTCTAATTGCACACTACTACACAGATCCTGAAATTCAGGCCCTGGCTGAAGCAACTGGTGGTTTTGTTGGCGATTCATTAGAAATGGCTAAGTTTGGTAACCGCCATTCTGCAAGCACTTTGATCATCGCTGGCGTTCGTTTTATGGGGGAGTCAGCAAAGATTCTTACACCTGAAAAACGCATTCTAATGCCAACACTAGAAGCTGAATGTTCTCTTGATCTTGGCTGTCCTGCAGACAAATTTACAGAATTTTGTGATGCTCACCCTGACCATACAGTGGTTGTATACGCGAATACCTCTGCGGCTGTTAAGGCTCGTGCAGACTGGGTAGTTACGTCGAGCATCGCTTTAGAAATCGTTGAAAGCCTAGACGCTGAAGGCAAACCCATTATTTGGGGCCCAGATCGTCACCTAGGTTCTTACATCGCAAATCAAACTGGCGCTGACATGTTGCTTTGGCAAGGTGAGTGTATTGTTCATGACGAGTTCTCAGCTGATGCTTTGAAGAAAATGAAATCAGTATACCCAGAAGCGGCTATTTTGGTTCACCCAGAATCACCAGCAAGCGTGGTTGAACTGGCTGACGCTGTTGGTTCAACAAGTCAACTGATCAAGAAAGCAAAAGAGCTGCCTCATCCACAGATGATTGTCGCGACAGACAAAGGTATCTTCTTCAAAATGCAGCAACTGGTTCCTGAAAAAGAACTGATTGAAGCGCCAACAGCAGGTGCCGGTGCAACTTGCCGTAGCTGCGCACACTGTCCTTGGATGGCAATGAACGGCCTTGAAGCGATTGAAAATGCGCTTGAGAATGGTGGCGAGCAACACGAGATCTTCGTTTCTGACGAACTGCGCGTGAAGTCCCTTATCCCATTGAACCGCATGCTAGATTTTGCTGAGCAGCTTAACGTGCAAGTGAAAGGCAACGCTTAATCTAATGACGTGAGGTTATAAATAATCCAATATTTATAACTATGCAGTCTTTATAATGTGGTGCATTTGTCATCATTAAAAAACCAGCCGCAGTGCTGGTTTTTTTGTATCTGAATATTAGCCTTAGTCTAGTCTCATTAGCTGCTGCAATTTACACTAGGTATGACCAATCGTAGCAAATACCACTATTAGTAATAGCTATCAGTTAATAAGTCCTGATTTTTATGGACATGGTACGTCTGAGACAGAGTGTTCACGAGCCAGTATCAGCGAGATGGTTAGTCCGCACGAGCGCTTTAGGAGGAGAGCAATATTCGATTATTGGTGTCAGTGATAGCGGAATTGCAGGTTACCGCTTAACTGTTCATGAGATGAGTAGGATTACGTACTCAGCCTGCTAATCATTTGCTCAAGTACCTCTCTAAAGCTCTTAACTCTGTCTCAGATTAACTCTACATAAGCTTAATACTGTCTTATTTTTAATTTTTCTTCCCTTCTTCATGAATAGGGCGTCTCGTTAGGTGCTCGAACCATCAAAAATCAGAATTCTCAATTCAAGTTAATTAATGTCAGTGATAATTATTATCAATATTAAATGAGAATGCTTTACATTTAAATATGCAACCGATAAGGTACGGTTGAAAATTCGTCAGGTCATTGAAAGGGAAATCATTTTTCAATTTATTCGTTGAGTGACTTAGGGCTTGTTCAATGTGACGGTTTTCAGTCGGAATTTTGGCTCATGTATTAAAGCAGTGGTCAATAAGGAGCTAAGGAAGTACAGCTTATACTCATTTTGAGTTGTTGCGTTTTCAACACCTTTTGAATGTCTTCCCTAGTTTTCATTATAAATGCCGTTACATGAGCCCACCTAAAGTTAATGCTTAATCAAGGAGAATTTTAAATGACAGCATTACGCCCCGCGACAGTGAATGAGCTAGGAAATAGCAGATTCAAACTTCGCACCTTATCTGCAATCATCATGGGACTTAGTGTAAGTGGTCAAGCTTTTGCAGCGACAAACAATAATAATGAAACTACCACTAACGAAGACAAAACTACTTTTGAAGTTACCGTGTATGGCGAAAAAATAGAACGTTCGATTTATGATACAGGCTCAAGCGTGCATGTGTATGATGAAGATCGTATCGCGAGTACTCCAGGCTCATCTGAGGTCGACGATCTGCTGCAGTTAACACCAAACATTGTGGATTCAGGGCAGGGTAATAACCTACCATCGATTCGTGGTGTTGATGGTTCTGGACCTTCTATTGGCGGGTTGGCTGCTTTTGGTGGCTCCGTGCCAAGGTTGAACCTTTCAATTGATGGACGTTCACTCAGCTATTCTGAAGTTGCGTTTGGCCCTCGTTCTTTATGGGATATGCAGCAAGCGGAAATTTATCTTGGACCGCAAAGCTACGTTCAAGGCCGAAATGCATCTGCGGGTGCGATCGTTTTAAAATCTAATGATCCGACTTACGATTTTGAGAGCAAAGTAAAGGCTGCTATTGGTCAGCAAGACTATTCTCAAACCGCAGCGGTTATCTCGGCGCCAATACTAGAAGATCAACTGGCCTTCAGATTGAGTGTTGATCAACAAAAACGCAGTAGTTACGCAGACCTTACTGCTTATGAACCTGTCGGTGACCCTAATCGCATTGAAATGACGACAGCTCGTGGTAAATTTTTGCTAGAGCCAGCAGGCCTTCCTGGGTTCAAAACCACGTTAACGATTGCCCATATGGATACTGTGGGACCTCAATCTGAATCTCAACAAACAAAGATCAATAGAGCTGTTTACGAAACTCAGTCAACAAGCGGCATTTGGGATGTATCTTATGACATCTCAGATACGTTAGTGTTTGAAAATAATTTGATCTACACCGATCGCACTTACGACCGAATCACTGACCCTGCAGGCAGAAAGCAGGATTTCAAATCCAAAGGTAATGAGTTCCAAATAGAGCCTTTGGTTCGATTTGATTCCCTTAGCGAAGATCTCTCTGGTTTGTTTGGTTTACGCTACTTCAAATCTGAAGATGACGATGTATTTGAACAGACTGGGTCATCTATACCAATGGAAGGCAAAAACCGTGCTATGTCGGCATTCGCTGAAGTGACGTACTTGGTGATGCCGAGCATCGAAGTTGTAGCGGCAGGGCGATTCGAACGCGAAAGCAAAAAACGCTATGTTGCCCCGGGTCGTTTTGGCTTAGATTATGATGAAACATCAAATGTATTCCTTCCCAAGCTTGAAGTTGCCTATAAGCCTGAATCAGACCAAACCGTGGGTATCCGAGCAGCTAAGGGCTTTAACTCTGGAGGTGCCGGCGTTGGCTTCAATAACAAAACGTGGGCATTTTCTTCATATACGTACGAAGACGAATACGTTTGGAACTATGAATTCTTCACTCGCCATAGTCTGCTAGATAATGAACTTGAGTTAACAACTAACGTCTTCTACAACGACTACGATAATTTCCAAGTTCTGGAGACTTCATCAAAAGGTGATGTGAAAGTTGATAATGTTGATGAAGCATATACCTACGGTGCAGAACTAGGAAGCCGTTGGTTAACGACATCTAACTTAGAACTATTGGCTTCACTTGGTTTGTTGAAAACAAGTTACAAAGATCATGCTAATAGCTCAAAAGAACTCGCTCGAGCCCCTTCTTTGACGGCAAGCTTCGGTGCTTTATACATGTTTGCTGAGAATTTCGAATTGAGTGGTAATGCGAATTACACTGGAGATTACTTCAGTGACGTTGAAAACTCAGCTAACCAGAGTATTGATGCTTACTGGGTTGCAAATGCACAAGTTGCCTATGTGTTTACTAACGGACGTATGTCTTTATTCGCTACAAACTTGTTTGATTCTGAAAAAGAAACATTCAATTTTGGTGGAGACGATATTACGAAGCAAGCACCTCGCCAAATTGGTGGTTCAGTAGAATTGTACTTCTAATCGGTTAGATATAAGAAAACGCCTTGCTCAAAACAAGGCGTTTATTTTGAAATCATTAGCATGGAAAGTGGCGAAGACCCTATGAGTAAAACTCTGAACATTAGGAGAGGCTCCCACCAAAGTCATGCTTTCCCCTCAATACTGTAGATCTCTTTAAGAGGAAAATTGATGAGCGATCAACCAGTGCGTTTACATCCGATGTTGTTGGACTTTGTTCGTAAGGAGAAGATCTCAAAGCATCTACTGCGAGTAACTGTTACGGGCGACTCTTTAAAAGGGTTCCCTGAAGATCAAAATGGTACACACATAAAAGTGTTTTTCCCCAATAGAGCTAGTGGGATATTGCAGTTACCTTACCGAGAAGGTGAAACTGTGATTTGGCCTGAGCATAAACCCGTGCCCCGAGCCTATACCGTAAGAAAGTATCGAGCTGATGTGAATGAGCTTGATATCGATTTCGTGATCCACGGAACCGATTCTCCCGGCGGCGGGTGGGCAATTAAAGCAGAACAAGGTTTCCAAATTGGCCTTGTAGGTCCTGCTGGGCCTGACCCATTACTTGAACCCGCAGATTGGCATATTATTGCGGGAGACTTAACAGCAGTACCAGCCATTAGTGCGATTTTGGAGAGCCTTCCCTCTGACACTCAAGGCTATGTATTTATCGAGATAGAGGATGCCGCAGATAAGCATGATATTCAGCATCCGCAAGGTCTGGTTCTGAAGTGGCTAATTAGAGACGAAAATAGCGATCAATCTCTATTGAGCGAAGCTATTTCCGGCTTAATTGCACCGAATGGATCTCACTCGCTTTCGGCTTTCATTGCGGGTGAAAATGAAAGCGTGATTGCGTGTCGTAAAGCGCTTAAACAAGAGTACAAGCTGTCTAAAAAAGATATGTATGCGATTCCTTACTGGAAACGAGGTAAGGATGAAGAAGCGTACCATGATGAACGTCATGAAGTTATGGATGAAGAGTACTAATCAGCTTTATTGAAGTTATTCGATAGATGTTTCAGCCATGATTTTTCTGATCTAGTAATCACCACAGCAAGTCCATCTTAATAATTAAACGCAGACTAAATGAAGTGCAAGTAGTAAATGAGAATCAATGTAATTTTTAAAATCAATATTGTGTTTAAGTTCGTTGTTGTTTTTTTGATTTCAGCTTCGGCTTCTGTTTTCGCAGAAACCGAAATGACATCTCAAAATACTTACCCCAAGACTTTCGTTAATGCGGATGGCTCACAGACAGTGATCCCATCTAAACCGACTCGAATCCTTTCTACCTCGGTGACGATTAGTGGGACGCTACTGGCTATTGATGCTCCTTTAGCCGCAACAGCACTCACTTATGAAGGGAAGTTTTTTAGTCAATGGGCAGATATTGCTGAACAGAGAAGCGTGGAAAAGGCATGGCCTGCCGGCAGCGTTGATTTAGAGTCTGCCTATATCTATGAACCTGATTTGATTGTTGTAGCATGGCGCGGCGGTGATTCGGCGAGAGATCAAATCGCTGAATTTAAGCAAATAGCACCAACCATTATTTTGGATTACACCGCACAATCATGGCAAGACTTGGCTTTGAGGCTTGGACAGGCGACAGGGTTAGAAGAACAAGCCCAACAAAAAATTAGCCAGTTTGAGTTGTTCGTTAACCAGAGTAAAAACAAGCTACAGATACCAGAAGGCGAAACCAATATTGTGGCGTATTTTGGACCTGGAGCTACCAATGCTATCGCTTTAGAGGATGGCGTTCATGCGGACTTGCTCACTGATCTTGGTTTTAAAATGGAAGTGCAAAATCGTCAATGGCATGACAACACCGTGCCTTTATCAGATTTTATGCGCGTCCACTTTGAACTGCTGACTCAACTTAAAGCCGATACGACATTTTTGCTAGAAGCGAGTGATGATAGCGCTAATCGATTCATGCATGACCCAATCTTGATCAACCTTCCGTCCGTCCAGAATAAACAAGTCTTTGGCCTAGGTGAGAATTCATTTCGTATCGATATGTATAGTGCCACTGAAATCGTTAACGACATTGTTCAGCTTTTTGAACGAGATACAAATGCAGGTTAATGGCTAATGCCAATGGGTAAAGGATGTCCGTAATGACAAGTATTGCTGGTCCTGCAGAAGCATTTGAACAGATAAGAAATGGACAACGACGACGATGGCTGATGGCGGGAGTCGTGTTGTTATTTTTTGCCTCGTGTTTTAGCCTTTTTATCGGCACGCATTACATATCGCCGGTAGTGACTTTGGATGCGATTTTTTCTTTTGATCCAACCAACAGTGATCATCTATTGGTTGTCCACCTTCGAATTCCACGCACCTTGTTAGCTTTAGTTGTTGGCGGTGCGCTTGGTGTTGCTGGCGTTATCATGCAAAGCTTAACTCGTAACCCATTAGCAGATCCTGGGATACTCGGTGTCAATGCGGGGGCGACAGTTGCCATAGTCTCAGCGATAGCCTTTCTGGGCATCCATGATATGGCCTATGTGATGTGGTTTGGTTTACTTGGGGCGGCTGTTTCCGGAGCGGGTGTTTTTGCACTTGCTGGGGTCAATAAAGGGGTTAACCCTGTAAGAGTTGTATTGGCGGGAACTGCTTTGTCGGTTGTGTTGCTTGCACTGACTCATATGATCACAATAAACAGCAATGAAATGGTGTTTGAACAATATAGACATTGGGCTGTGGGGTCATTTCAAGGGCGAGGTTACGATGTCTTGATCCCGGCTGCCATGTTAATAGCCATTGGATTAGTAATCGCATTTTCATTAAGTAAAGCCTTAGATACTGTCTCGTTAGGGGACGATATTGGTCACGCCTTAGGTGTTAACCCGATCAAAATATGGTGTTTTGCTTCTATTGCTATTGTGGTTTTAGCGGGGACCTCTACTGCGGCGGCTGGTCCTATCAGCTTTGTTGGTCTTACTGCCCCTCATATTGCAAGGATGGCGGCGGGGCCGGATCATAAATGGTTGATGCCTTTCTCTTTACTGATTGCATCCATTCTGGCGGTTGTCGCCGATGTGCTAGGCCGGATCGTCGGGTATCCCAATGAGATCAGTGTAGGTATTATGATTGCTCTAATCGGCGGGCCATTCTTTGTATTCTTAGTGAAACGTTGGAAGATATCTCTCCTATGATGATTGAGCCTTACACTCTTCAAAATTCTGGCTCGGGAAGTGTTGTACGCTTCGGTCAGTTTTCTTTCTGTTATCAACCGTCTCATATACTTATCGCTTTGATTTTGTTGATATCAGTTTGCGCTATTGCAACTTATTCCATGACATTGGGTAAGTTTAATATCTCGTTGCCTCAAGTGGCCGATATCATTCTTGGGGCTGGAGAGAGGGGCGTAAAAGATCGAATAATTCTTAACATAAGACTACCTAAGGTTCTTACTGCGGTCTTTGTTGGGGCTGCGTTAGGCATTTCTGGTGCGGTATTTCAATCGGTATCAAGAAATGCTCTTGGTTCTCCTGATGTCATTGGCTTTACAACGGGGGCTGCTACCGGGGCAATTGCTCAAATAGTTTTGTTTGAGCAAGGGGCTATCGAAGTGGCAATCGCGGCGATAGTCGGCGGAGTAATCACGGCCGTTATCGTTTACTTACTCGCGGTAAAAGCAGGAGTGGTTGGAGGGTATCGCTTAATACTGACTGGTATTGGGATCGGGTCCATTTTGAGTGCGCTGAACAGCCTGATGTTAGTTAAGGGTAATTTGGACAATGCCATTTTGGCTAATCTATGGCTTGCAGGATCACTGCATGCTAGGACATGGACACATGTCTATCCTGTACTTATAGGGGGATTTCTCCTCCTCCCTTTTATGATGATGCTAAAGCGTGCGCTTGCCATGATAGAGATGGGGGATGACATTGCAACTCAGCTGGGTATCCGAGTTGAACGAGTCCGTCTTTCTATGATTTTCTTTGCTGTGGTTTTAGCCGCATTCGCGACAGGATCTGCTGGGCCTATTGCCTTTATTGCCCTTGCTGCTCCTCAATTAGTTGGTCGATTGAGAAAGTCGCGAGCATTATCCTTATTCTCCTCAGCCCTTATGGGCGCGTTGTTGGTCTTAACTGCGGACATTTTAATTCAATGGTTGCCTTTTCAAGCAAGCGTGCCCATAGGCAGGATGACGGGTATTGTTGGTGGCATATATTTAATTTGGCTATTGACCCGATCTCGCCAGTTTTAAGCATAGGTACTCATACGATCAATGAGAGCGATACCTCTTAAGTTTACCGAGTTAGATCAGTACTCAAAAATGACAAGTTGCTCCAATGGGTTATGGGGTACCCAACTGAACTTGAAATTGTGTAACGCTGCCTGTTTTAGCCCCGAAGAAACCAAGCGTAACCTTGAGCAGCAACAAGTCTATTCTTGATGCTACGCTTTCCCAAGTAACTGAATAGTTAGAGCTAATTAGTTAAGTAATTAGCTAAATAAGCAAATAGCTAAAAGTTACTTGGGGATATTGTTTAACATAAATTAAATCAGAAACTTATGAGCCTATCGACACCGGTTAAATCCAAAACTATCTCTCGACTAAATGGAAGTAACCTTAAACTTGCATACGAGAATCGCGTTATTTGTGAAAATCTCGAACTTCATATTCCTGAAGGTAAATTTACGGTCATTGTCGGACCCAACGGGTGCGGAAAGTCGACCTTATTGAGAAGCTTATGCCGTTTATTGAAACCTTCTAAAGGCCAAATTTGTCTAGATGGTCAGAATATCCAAAAAGTACCAGCTAAAGAGTTGGCGAGAGAGTTGGGGTTACTGCCGCAAAGCTCACAAGCTCCAGAAGGGATTCGAGTCGTTGATTTGGTAGCAAGAGGCCGTTATCCGCATCAGAAACTATTTAAGCAGTGGAGCTTAGATGATCAAGAGGCGGTCTTCCAAGCGCTGGAAGATACTGGTGTCACCGATTTGGCCGAGAGGCAGGTTGATGAACTATCAGGAGGTCAGAAACAACGAGTTTGGATTGCAATGGTATTAGCACAAAAGACACCGATAGTATTACTTGATGAGCCGACAACTTATTTGGACGTCGCACACCAGATCGATTTGTTGGAGTTGTTCCGCAGCCTCAATAGAGAGAAAAAACACACTATCGTCGCCGTGCTGCATGATTTGAATCAAGCCTGTCGTTATGCGGATCATCTGATTGCATTTGCTGGTGGAGAAATTGTCGCACAAGGGGAACCTAAGTCTTTAATTGACGCCAAACTCGTTAAGCAAGTATTTGGCTTAGATAGCGTTATTATTGATGATCCCGTAAGTCATACTCCATTGATTGTGCCTTTGGGGAAGTAACTCATATGACTTTTTGCTCAGTTTTGATTAACTCCAGAAATTGTTTGTAGATATTTCTAAGTCTTTTTGTACCTAAATGTGGACTATTGGCATTATTTTGGGCTCATGTGCCTTTTTCTTAAGATACATCTTGTTGATATCATTTATTTTTTCTAGCATGTAACTAAGAGAAATGGATTAGAGGCTCTAATGATAATCTGGTTACAACTCAAACGTTGGGTCAAAGCGAATATCTTTGTTTTGAATGGTAAAAACCTACTGTTTACTTTCCTCGGCTACGTGTTTTTATCGTGGTCGACATTGTATTTAGCGGGTGAAACGGACTTAACCAACTCGTTTACTACATTTGCATACTATTTAGTCGTGACGGCTTCTACGGTTGGTTATGGCGATTTGTCACCGACAACGGAAGCGGGGCGATGGATTGTTATTTTGTTTGTTATCCCTGGAGGGCTCAGCCTTTTCGCTGCTTTACTGGGTAAGGTGGCAACAGAAGGTGTTGAATATTGGCGAGCGGGCTTGTTAGGTAAAAGGAGAGTTAGAGTGGAAAACCACATTTTGATGTTGGGGTGGAATGAACAAAGAACCATTCATCTCATCCGTATGCTGCAACATGAAGAAACGGGCAAGCGACCAATCGTATTATGTACGCGTTCAGATATCGAAAATCCGTTACCCGGTGAGATCAATTTCGTTAAGGTAAACAGCTACACCGATGGTAAAGAGATGGAGAAAACGGGCATTGAGTCAGCCAGCTGTATTCTTATTGATAACCCCGAAGACGACATCACGCTGTCTGCAGCGCTTTATTGTGCGAACCGAAACCCTAAGGCTCATCTTCTGGTTTACTTTAAAGATGAGGCGTTGAGCGATTTACTGCATCAACATTGCCCAAACTCTGAATGTATTCCGGCAGTGGGTGCCGAAATGCTGGCTAAATCTGCGGTTGATCCCGGTTCAAGTGCGCTTCATCAAGAGCTTTTAAGCTCAACTAGAGGTATGACACAGTATTCGACGTATTACCCTAAAGATGCCGAACCTGTAACCGTCGCGCCTATTTTCTCTGTATTCAAAGAGAAGTATAAAGCAACGCTGATCGCGATTGATACGGGGAGTGGTATAGAGCTTAATCCGGAGTTAGACCAAGTTGTCAGCAGCGGCACTAAGTTGTTTTACATTGCCGATGAGCGAATTGATCATTTCGATTGGAAAGGCTTTTAGACGGCTATTTAGTCTCTCCTGAAGCGAAAGAAGGCCTCATTGTGAGGCCTTCTTACTATCGTTCGAATATAGCGCAGCTTATTTCTTTTATATCTCTCGCTTTAGAGAGAATGGAAAATTATTGAGCTTCGGCTAATGCGATACCGCGTTGCGTTAACCCGCAAAGCATCACTGGCACAGCATTAAAGATCTCTTCAAATTGCTCAAGGCCTTCGATGCCTTGTTCTGCAAGCGTAGCAATGGAAGTTTCTGGATCGTAAAGCATGCTTAGTGAAAGCAACACGCCGCCGACCAATGCGTTGTCTTCGCTGTCTTCGGGCATCAGTGTTTCCCAATCATCACGGGCTATCTGCCAACCTTGAAGTAAGCCTTCACAAAAATCGCGAGCTGCTGTATTTACAACTTCTGCATCATCTAATTGACAAGCTTCAGGCCATACCCAAGTACCTTCGATCAGTTCTGGGCGGGTTTTGTTCCAAAGCGCGATGATAACTTCAATGTAGCTTTCCAGCTGTTCACCGTCGGTAAAAGGTGCGACTTCTTCGCCACCCCAAAGGAATGGCAGCCATTCATGAGGGGTTAACACATTTGGAGCGGCTGCCATTGCAGTGACAAAGCCCTTGGTTTTGTGTTCTGTGATTAGCTTTCCTTCCAACTCTGGAAGCGCAAGAATATCTTGTAAAGTCAAAGTGAGGTACCGTAAAAGGGAACATATTTGTGCTTATAGTACCAATGAACTTGCGCCAATCAAGCTTCATCTAAAAACGCTTGATGTCATTAGTGATAAACACTAGGTTAAACAGAAAAGAAAATAACAAGATAATTATGCAAATACGCTCGTCTCTCAAGAAAAAAAGTATGGTAGCGCTTGGTGTATACCTCGCAATGTTCATTGCTATTGTCGGTAGTGTGACGTATTACGTCGTAGAATCTCCTGTACGCGCTAAGTTGCAACAAAACCTCGACTTACGTACACAACTGTTATCGGAATTGATTACAGCACCCCTCGGCAGCTCTCAAGGTTTTGTTGATAGTTTGGTTGGTTTCGCTCAGGCGCAGCGCAGTGATACTGATGTTATACCGTTATTTATTAAGTCAATGTTGGCGGCTAGCGATGACACGATCGTCAGCGCAGGTATTTGGCCAGAACCGCATGCATTGGATTCTGATAAAATCCTTAACAGTTATTTTTTCAACAAAGCCGACGATGGTGATATTGACCAGATCTTTTCTTATAACAACCCCAAAAATACGCCTTATCAAAACGAATATTGGTATACATCTGTATTAAACAAAGCGCAGGGAACCATTGCATGGAGCAATGTGTATATTGACCCATATACACATGTTCAAATGATCACAGCATCTTCACCTTACTATTACGATGGAACTTTTGCAGGTGTCGCGACGGTGGATCTCTCACTCGAAGAGTTACTCGGCTTTATCAAGAACCATGCGGAAGAATACAACCTTGGTATTACTCTAAGAGACAAACTCAACCAAGTGTTGGTTTCTCATAACTTCAATCTCGTTGATGGGATTTATATTAGTAGTAACCAATTTGGAGAGTTTGGATGGCAAGTGGATGTCGTCAACTCAAAATCACGAGTAGCAGACGAAGTGTTTCGTCAGGTAATGAGCGTTGAAGGCGGTATTGTGCCGCTGTTATTATTGTGTGTCATGGCAGGTTATTACTTACTGAATCGCTATTTGATAAGCCCAATCACAACGATTGCCGCCCAAGTTGATAGTTCTAAAGCAGGCGAGATCATCGATGTTGACTACTCCAGTGATGATGAAATCGGACATTTGATCAAAACCTTCAACGAAAAAACCATCTATCTCGAAGCTGAGAAGGTTAAAGCTCAAGCATCAACCAATGCCAAAACGGCCTTTCTTGCGACCTTGTCACACGAAATTCGTACCCCGATGAATGGTGTATTAGGAACGGCTCAGATCTTACTTAAAACCCCTTTGAGCACAGAGCAAGAGAAGCATCTTAAGAGCCTGTATGATTCGGGTGATCATATGATGACGTTACTCAATGAAATTTTGGATTTTTCAAAGATAGAGCAGGGTCGGTTAGATCTGGATGAAACACGATTCCCGCTTGATTCAATCATAGGCAGTATCAATAGTGTCTATTACACATTGTCTTCCGAGAAAGGGCTTCAATTCAAAGTGTACTCAGAAGTGCCTTCTGGCCGTTGGTACTTCTCAGACAAAGCACGCCTTCGCCAAATTTTATTTAACCTCTTAAACAACGCAGTCAAGTTTACCTCTCGAGGCTTTGTCGAGGTATACCTTAAAGAAGTCGTAGAGGGGAGTGACACCTACCTTAGTATTCGAGTTCGCGACACCGGTATTGGTATATCTAAAGAAGCACAAAAACGTATTTTTAAACCGTTTGAACAAGCTGAGTCTTCGACTACGAGACGCTTTGGCGGTACTGGTCTCGGGTTAGCGATTGTGAAGAAAATTACCCAATTGATGGAAGGCAGTATTAGTGTCACCAGTGAAGAAGGGATAGGCACCAGCTTCGATGTTCGCTTGAAGATTAAGCCTTGCCAGCCTGGCGAAATAGAGAGCTTGCCACATAAGAAGTTAGATTACTCTGGCTTAAAGGTACTGATTGTCGAAGATAACCGAACCAATACCGTCATTATTGAAACCTTTATGAGCAGTAAAGGATTTACTTGTAAGAGCGTCGAAAATGGTGAACTTGCGATACAAGCCGTGGTGGCTGAGCGCTTTGATTTGGTATTAATGGATAACCATATGCCAGTGATGGACGGCGTTGAATCAACCACTGCAATTCGAGCTTTGATAGGCGAGATATCATCGGTACTGGTGTTTGGTTGTACGGCTGATGTCTTTAAAGAGACTCGCGAACGTATGCTTGGTGCGGGTGTGGATTATATTATTGCCAAGCCGATTGATGAGCGTGAGTTGGATGATGCGTTATTCCGCTATTCAAACAAGCTTTACCAATACCATGAAGTTAAAGCTCATGATCTTGATTGCCTGGATGTGGAAAAAAACGATTCGCAAAGTAACAGCGAGTCACTACCTAAACCTGATCTACGAAACAAAGATAACACAGAAGAGCTACTCGTCACGCTGTACGTTGCGCTCGAAGATAATAACTTAGCGCTGATTAAGTCTGCATTAGAGAGCTTGCGTGTTCATGCTGAACCTATGAATAATGCAAAGCTCACAGATCACGTCGATAAAGCTTTAGAACAGGTTTCTCTCGGTTTCACTCCTGAACAAGAAATCATCAATACCATTACGGTAAATCTTCCTATGGCATAGTTGTTGTTTAATTACGGAAATATAATAACAAATCGCTCGTTATTTAACCTTTGTGTTTTTTTTTGGTGGAAGTGACTGCTTTTAAAGTGGTTTTTGGTTGTTAATTTACAACTTTATTTTTAATTTGGAATGTATGACTGCTTGTGTTGTGATTTAATAGTGACATTATCTGGCTAGGTGTAATCTCACCTTGTTTATGTGTTGTTAAATCACTAATTAAGTAGTGGTATATTTTAGGTTTATCGTCAATGAAGTCTCGTGGTCCATTCTGTATTCGAAACGCAGCTGCGGATACATTCGCTATGGTCGTTTTCTGTTTTATTTCTGGAATGATTGTTGAAGTGTTTATTTCTGGTATGACGTTTGAGCAGTCTCTTGCTTCTCGAACGTTATCTATTCCGGTAAACATAGCTATCGCTTGGCCTTATGGAGTCTTTCGTGATTGGTTCTTGCGTAACGGCGCAAAGCTTTCACAAAGCTCATTGATGAAAAACTTGTCTGACTTGGTGGCGTACGTGTTATTCCAGTCACCTGTGTATGCCGGTATTTTATTGGCAGTAGGTGCTTCGAGCGACCAGATTGTTACGGCTGTAACCAGTAACGCTGTTATCTCATGTGGTATGGGCGTGCTGTACGGTTACTTCTTAGATATGTGCCGTAAATGGTTTAGAGTTCCGGGCTACTATCAACAAGCTTAAGAAAAGCAACAAGCGTAAGTACAACGATAGAATGAAATTTGGTTTGTTTTTGATCTAATGAGTTAATTTGTAATCGAACAAACTGAAAAAAGCACTTTTTTTGATAATGCCTCTTGACCAAAGCAAGCAGAATCAATAAAGTAGCGCCTCGTTGAGTGACAAGCTCAACACACAATTTGTGGAAGGATGGCTGAGTGGCTTAAGGCGCTCGCCTGGAAAGCGAGTATACGTTTATAGCGTATCTGGGGTTCAAATCCCCATCCTTCCACCACTATTCAAAACCCTAGCAGAAATGCTGGGGTTTTCTCGTTTTAGAGCACCTATATTTTATCTCTATCTCTATCTCTATCTCTATCTCTATCTCTATCTCTATCTCTATCTCTATCTCTAGCCCAAAGTCCTTTGCCTAGTTATCACGCCTTCCAACGCTATTTATGACCACTTGCTTACTGTGATTGGTATTATACCAATCGTAGTAAATAACTGGTCACCCTAGCTTGTTAAAAACCTCGATAACTTCGTTAGAATTTTTGATTGTAGAATAACTACTTATCGAAAAATTCTGCCTTGTTCTCAAGCTTTTTTCCTACGCTATGTTTGATCACTTATTTACTGTGATTGGTATTACTCAAGTGAAAGCCGAACTTCAAAGGTGCCATGTCATCGAAAATGTTTCGTTAAGCGGTTTCAAACAGGTTCTTTAAGCTCTTTCCATCTGTCTATCAAGAGTAGATCGAATAAACGAGCATGAGCCTTTAGCTGTCTTGAAGTGACTCGGTGCACAAGTTAGTAAGTGTAAATACGTTCTTGATAAAATGGGATACATGTTCGCAGCCAATTTGTGAGACGCTTGATCTAGTGTCAGTCGAATCACAAGGAAGTTGAATGCATCACTTTAATATCCGCGCTCTTGAGTATTTAAACGCGTTGTCTAAGTATGGCTCATTGCGTAAGGCATCCAAGATGATGAATGTTGACCCTGCTGCAATGAGCAGAATGCTGACCCAGCTCGAAGCGCAAGCGGGAATGAAAGTTTGGGAACGCAACAACCGCCAATCACTGTTAACTGAGGCGGGTAATGAGCTGCTGCATTACTATCGTTCCATTGTTCGTGGAGAGGCTGCAGTGCTTACTCGACTAGCCAAGCTTAAAAACCTCAAAGGAGGCAGTGTAAGTATTGCCATCGGTGAAGGGTTTATTACCAACTTGGTGTCAAAGCCGATGCAAACCTTTATGACCCGTTATCCTGATATCAACCTTTCTATTGAAATTGCAGGGGCATTGGACGCGGTCAAGATGTTGGAAGATCAACAGATAGACTTCGCAATAACCTATGCTTCTGCTCCACATCCTAAACTGCACTCCCACGTTGAACGTAGCCATCCGCTCGAATTGATTGCTCCGAAGGGGCACTTCCTTACGATGAAAGAAGCACCTGTGACACTGCAAGATATTAAGGATGTGTCTTTGGCGTTGATCGACAACTCAACAGGGATGGGTCGATTGGTCAAGCATGCCGAGCAAATGTCACATTTCACGTTAGAACCTAAGCTTCAGACGAACTCAGTCACTGCACTGACTAACTTTGTTTCAGCAGGGTTGGGTGTCACCTTTATGCCTAAGCTCACGGTGATCGATGAAATAAAGTCAGGGCAGATTGAAGTGGTTGCGACCGAGTTGGAGATGCTATCGAAGGCGACGGTTAAGGTTCAATCTTTAAAAGACCGCGCACTCACGCTACAGGCCGAAACCTTGTTAGATTTCTTACTTGAAAACGCCACTTTCTTGAGTCATGACGCTTACAATATCTAAGAATAGTAGATTTACTTCGCGACTCCTCCTAAGCGACCAAATACCGCCAATATCACAGTTCCAAATTGCCGAATTCGTTTTTAAGTTGAATTGAGTTTTTGTCAACGCTACCTCTATTGTTAAGTCAACATGCGCGGAATAAGTTACAAATTATTAACGAAACGAGTTTTAGACTGACAGCTGTGTTCGACAGATTTTGGCTTTGTCGGGCATTAGGAGAAGAGAATGGAAGTTATTGTAATTGGTAGCGGTGTTATTGGGTTAACCAGTGCTTGGTACCTTGCGAAAGAAGGTCATACAGTGACGGTTATTGATCGTCAAGATAGCAGTGGCAAGGAAACCAGCTTTGCGAATGCAGGGCAAATTTCTTACGGATATTCTTCACCATGGGCGGCACCGGGGATTCCGTTGAAAGCAATGAAATGGCTTACCCAAGAGCATGCGCCTCTAAAAGTGAAGCCGTCACTTTCTCCTGAATTAGTTGCTTGGGCGACTAAGATGTTGGCCAACTGTAATGAAGCCAAGTACGCCATGAATAAGTCACGCATGTTAAGAGTGGCAAACTTCAGTCGAGAGTGTCTTACTCATCTAAGAACCAGTGAAGATTTAGCTTATGAGGGCAGGCAGAAAGGCACCTTGCAAGTATTCAGAAGCGAGAAGCAACTCGATGCTATTCAGCAGGATATGAAGCTATTAACAGAGAGTGGGATCGAACACTCGCTGTTTGATGTTGACCAGTGTCTGTCAGTGGAGTCGGGTTTAGCGGACGTCAAAGACAAGCTGGTGGGCGGCTTATACTTACCTCATGATGAAACCGGTGATTGCCATCAGTTCTGTTTAACCTTGACTGAGAAAGCCAAGCAACTCGGTGTTAGGTTCGTGTTTGATACTGAAGTGGTAAGTTTGAATCACCAGAATCAAGCCATTGAGACTATTACAACGACTCAAGGCGAGTTTAAAGCGGATGCTTACGTGGTCGCGTCAGGAAGCTATTCTCGAGAACTATTAAAGCAAGTCGACTTGTCTATACCGGTTTACCCAGTGAAAGGATATTCACTAACATTGCCTATCGTGAATGTAGATAAGTCACCGACTTCGACTGTTATGGATGAAACCTACAAGGTCGCGATGACGCGATTTGATGATCGTATTCGTATCGCGGGTACGGCAGAACTCGCTGGTTTTGACTACCTAATCCCAGAAAAACGTAAAGCCACGATTGATATGGTGATAAAAGATCTTTTCCCACAAGCGGGGGACTTTTCTAAGGCTGAATACTGGACTGGGCTAAGACCAATGACGCCAGATGGCACGCCTATCATCGGCAAGACGCCTATCAAAAATTTATTTACCAATACAGGTCATGGGACATTAGGTTGGACAATGGCATGTGGCTCAGGAAAGATCTTAGCAAGCATAGTCAGTGGCTCTGCCAGTGATATTAAATCTGATGACTTAAGTATCCATCGTTATTTGTAGCGGCATGACACCGTGTTAACTAAAGTCACCCCATTTTTAAACTGTAGAATGGGGTTATGGGTTCTCAAGGAGAAGATTATTTGGTGGTGGTTTCTAGGGCGTGTTGATCTTTCGTGAGTGTTTTTTGAACAGCATGGTAAAGAGTTATAATTTGCTTCGCCAAAAGTAAAACCATAACCAATACCATGCCAAGAACAATGCTAACTGATATTCGCTGGGAACTGCTACTCCAAGTTATGAAAAGTACAGGTCGTATTTACGATAAAACTGAACATCGAATGACATTTGAAGGAATACTTTATCGAATGAGAACAGGTATTCCTTGGCGAGATCTACCCTCTGAGTTCGGAGAGTGGAGTACCGTTTACAGACGATTTAATCTTTGGTCAAAGAAAGGGATTTTAGATAAACTTTTCAAAAGCTTATCTAGCATGGCTGATTTTGAATGGGTCTTTCTTGATGGCTCTATAGTTCGAGCGCATCAGCATAGTACAGGTGCAGCTACTGAAAGCTCAGAGCAAATAGGAAAAAGTCGCGGGGGCAACTCAACCAAAATTCACTTAGCCGTAGATAGTGGTGGTCTGCCGATTTGCTTTGATTTATCAGAAGGACAACGCCACGATATAGTGCATGCCGAAAGCTTAGTTGAACAACTCGATGAAGTTAATACTATCGTTTGTGATAAAGGATATGACAGCGAACCTTTCCGTACTTTTGTTAAGGAACGTGGCGGAGAAACGGTAATTGCTAAACGCAATTACGGACAAGATATAGACAAAGACAGTATGGATTGGTGTCTATACAAGTATCGTCACTTGGTCGAAAATGCCTTTGGGAGAATTAAGCATTATCGAGCTATTTCAAGTAGATATGACAAGCTAGAAAGGAATTATGCCAGCATGTTATCGCTGGCATTCATGTTAATGTGGCTACCGATGTATTGTTGAACACAAAATGTACAGCAAAGATCAACACGCCCTAGTACATGGGTAAATCTATCCCACGATTTCTGGTCAGCTTCTTGTTGATAGTTGTTTGAGCCGAATACGGTAAAGGCATGTGGCGCACCACTGTAGGTGATCATTTCATGCGGAACCTTGCTTGATTCAAGTTGAGCTGCGAGGCTTCCAAAGTCGTGCATTGAGATCATGGCGTCTGCTGTACCATGGAACACGACAACTGGAGCTTTTGTCTCAGAGTAGTCTTGTCCTTTAGGTGTCGATAAACCGCCATGGAAGGTGACATAAGCTTTCGATGGGATGCCAGCACGAGCGGCTTCTAAAACGGCTGCGCCACCAAAACAGTAACCCATTATCACGTTGTTATCTAAGTTACCACCAAGCCTTTTCGCTTCCATCGCTCCCGCATTAAGTAGTGCACGCATTTTTTCTCTGTCTTTATACAACTCGCCTGTGTGTTGTTTTTTGTCTTTCACTTCGGTAGGGCGAATGCCTTTACCAAATAGGTCGATGGCGAACACGTTGTAACCGAGTTCGTTGAGCATCTCAGAACGTTTCTTTTCGTAATCAGTTAAGCCATCCCAATCGTGAATTAGCAGCACCAAAGGCGCTTGGTCACTGGCCTCACTCCAATAACCTTCGTAATCCATACCATCGACTTGGTAAGTGATGTTTTCTCCTGAAATCGCAGAGAAGGGCAGTAAAACTGAAAACAGGCCGAGCGTTGTGAGTTTTCGCATGCGTTATTCCTTTCGATGACAATTGACGTTCCAATCGAAAGTATAGATAACGCGATGATTCTCGCCAGATTTCAGTTTATAACTTGAATAGCTAAACTGGAGAATAAAGGAAAAAAATTACCAAGATGCGTTGGTTTTGCTAATGCTCATCTCCGGATACTTCCGCTGATAGCGCGGCAACATCGACTCGTTGCCTAAGATGCCGCCTTGATGGATGTAGATGATGGTTTTGGTCGGGTTGTCTTCTTGCCAACGTTCCAAGCATTGCCACATCAAAGGGTCATAGAGCAGGTCAAATTCAATGTCGGTTTGCTCTTGTAGATCTAACCAAGTTTGATAATCCTGCTGATACAACTTACCAAAGTGGTGTTTGGTTTTGAGCGGTAAGATCTGCGGGTGATCGGTCTCGCCAAGCTCATTGAACTGCTGCGTTAAATAGTCACTGCCACCAACACAAGCACAGGTTAAAACCGGGATGTTGTGCAGTTTTAAATGCTTATGAAGATACAGCGCTGTGCTACCAGTACCAGCGGGCAGTGCAACCACAAAATCGTGTTTGTTTTCGAAGCGCGTCCAGCTGAGTATTTCCATCGCCAGTTGCTTCACGCCATATTCAGAAAGCTGAGAACGTCCACCTTCAGGTAACACAATACAATCGGAACCTGGTTGCCTTATTTGTTCAATATACGCTTGTGGATGAAGCTCAGAGCCTGTTTCTTTGACTGAAATAACCTTAGCCCCAAGATCGATAGCGCCACGGTAGTTGCCGAGTGGGCGTTCTTGTAGCCATTGAGGAAGGTGGTCGACGTAAAACTCAAGCGTCCAGCCTTTGATTTTTGCAAGTGCGGCTAGCGAGAACAAGGAGTTAGCTTGAGCGGACCCATAGCTTATTAGAGTGGTGGTGTTTGGGTGATCGTCTTCCAGTAGCTTCATGAACTTTCTGGCTTTGTTGCCGCAAAAGTGGGAGTGAAGCTTATCGTCTCGCTTTAAGAAAAAGGTGTGATCGTTGTATTGATGCTGAGTTACAGGGCTATTATTTAGTTTCATCGCACTTAGACAAAATGCTGACTCAAGAGCCAGCATTTTTAAATCAAAAAGGACTACTGAGTATCTAGTAGCTAGCGAGTGCTGTAAACCAGCTAAATCAAGTTTTCATAGGGTATTGAGCTTCGTATTACGAGTTTGCTTGCTTTAATGTGGATAAGGAGGAATCTGTCTGAAAGGCGATTCTTGCAGTACACCCTCCAGAGTTGCGATTGACCAACTCAAAGTCCCAATGGAAGCGCTGACACAAGTCGTCGACAATCAATAAACCTAATCCATGACCATTCGGATTGTACTGTTCCTGAAGGCCTTCTCCTTGGTCTTCAATTACCAGATTGTCTTGTGAGAGAGTGATGCTCACTGTGCCACTATTGGTCGCTGCAATCGCATTTCTCAACAAGTTGCCAACCAACATGTTCATGATCGCACTGGTGGCTTGAATTATAGGCTCAGATTGAACGAGTAGGGATATTTCGACTGCTTTCTCATTTGCTTGTAATGTATTTTTGGAAACGATGGTCTCTAATTCTTGCTGGCTAAACAAGCGCAGCGGTGCATCGTCACTATTTCTTTCGTAACGAACTAGGCCAAGCAAGGCATCGACCATCTCAGACATCTGAACAATGGCTTCATCAATGCGTTCAACCTGCCGAGATTGAAACTCGGTGGTTTCGCTTCTTAATAGTAATTTATTCGCACCACGAGCAACGGTTAGTGGTGTTCTTAACTCATGGCTTGAGTATCGAGCAAAGGCTTGTTCACGCTTGACCAAGGAATTGATTTCTCGACGATACTGATTCAGTTGATCGGTTAGCTGACGAAATTCAACTGCCGCATCATCACTCACACCGAACTCTTCGTTGAGATTGAGTTTATTCGACTCAAGTTGCTCAGAGAGAGAGTTGAATGGTTCAATCAGTCGTTTTGACAGTCGATAGAGCAGAGCACCAAAACTAAAAATTAAGATAGAAAGTAACGTGAGCACAAAGGCGGTCGCGTACACAAGTTCAGAAATAGCAAATTCAACACGGTCTATTTCGGAAAGTAGGATTATTGGGTGGGTTTTTCCTTTGTCAGAATACTCGCCAACATAGACCATTCTTGACTCTGGCTCTTCGCCGATCTCTCCGAGAAAGCTCTCTTTATTTGCAATGAGCTTATAATATTCGGGAGGTACGAATGACGGGTCGTTATAGGCGACTGTCAGATCATCAATTCTTAACTCACCACTTTCTCCGGCTTGAAATAGCTCGACGGCGTAATTGCGGTCAATCAAGATGCGTCTTTCTCCGACCCGGTCTTCAGACATGTAGAGCGCGACAATAAAAACGATATAGACGAACGCAGACACAATCACGGCCATTAGCCCAAAGAAAACAGCTAAGCGGCCGGTGAGGGTTTTAGTGCTTGTCAGAAAGTTGGAAATCAATTCGATGACTCCAAGCGGAATCCTATTTTAGGAACCGTAATCAACATTTGACTGTCAAAAGGCTTGTCGAGTTGATTTCGTAATTGATAGATGTGACTGCGCAGCACATCATTATTGGGTTCATCTTCTTCCCATAATTTGTAGGAGATATCTTCACGAGTCACCACTTCCGGTGCGTTTTGGCAGAGCATCTCAAGTATGGTGTAAGTGGTTGGGTTTAGCGCAAGAAGCTTATCTTGGCGGTAAGCTTTACGGGTTTTTTGGTCGATGGTGAGTTCACCGAACTGAAGTTTTGAAGAGGCTACTTTTCCGCGGTAACGACGAACTAGTGCGTTCATTCTTGCTTCTAAAATATCCAAATCAAAAGGCTTGGTTAGATAGTCATCGGCACCATGCTGAAACCCTTTCAACATATCATCGCGGCTATCTAGCGCGGTCAGCATCAAAATAGGTGTCGCGTTGCCTTGGTCTCGCAATTTATTACAAACCGTGAGGCCGTCCATTCTTGGCAACATCAGATCCAATATGATGATATCAAATGAGTTTTCCAACGCGAGTTGCAGGCCGAGTTCGCCGTTGTCCGCATAATCGAGTTCCATACCAATACACTCAAAATAATCAATCAAGACACCTGCGATTTCACGGTTATCTTCGACTAATAGAACTCGTTTCATTTTGATTCTCATACAGAAATAGACGGTAACATTATCCTGAGTGAGCGTGAAAAATATGTCAATAACATAACTTTCACTTATGGGAGGGTAGATTGGATTCAGATTAAAAAATAGAAGAACGTATTATGTCTGAACTTCATATAAGCCGCCCTAAGATATCTACATCGCAGATCAACCCTGCGGTTTCTCTGTCTATCATTGTGCCTTTTTACGATGAACAAGAGGTATTGGAAGAGTTCCACTCTCGCCTTACCAAGGTGCTGGATAGCTTACCCATCACCAGTGAAATCGTTTATGTCGATGATGGCAGCAAAGATAACAGCTTGGAGTTGGTGAGTTCATTCACTTCAATCAATAGCTCAATTTCTGTTATCGGTTTAAGCCGTAATTTTGGCAAAGAATCAGCGATGAGCGCAGGCCTTGAGCACTGTCGTGGACAAGCGGTGATTTTGCTAGACGCTGACTTACAAGATCCACCTGAGCTTATCCCGCAAATGATTGCCAAGTGGCGCGAAGGTTATGACGTCGTCAATATGCAGCGCAGCCAGCGTGATGGTGAAACATGGTTTAAGAAGTTTTCAGCAGCGAGCTTTTACAAAGTCATGAACGTGGCTGCGAAGATTGATGTTCCTGAGAATGTGGGTGATTTTCGACTGTTAAGCCGAGAGGTTGTCGACCATATCAATCAGCTTCCAGAACGTAACCGCTACATGAAAGGCATTTTTTCATGGCCGGGTTTCCGACAAGCGACACTCCAATTTAAGCGTGATGCTCGCTTCTGTGGCGAGACCAAGTGGAACTACCTCAAGTTAATCGGTTTGGCGATGGATGGGATTACCTCGTTCTCTATCCGCCCTCTGCGTATTGCGACGGCCGTTGGTGGTTTAGTGGCTCTTACTGCTTTTGTATATGGCGTCTTCATCGTGTTCAAAACCATGATGTTTGGCGAGCCAATTACGGGTTATCCGTCAATGATGGTCGTGCAACTTGCACTTGGCGGAATCCAACTGTTGAGTATTGGTTTAATGGGGGAGTACATAGGTCGTATTTTCATCGAAACCAAGAATCGCCCTCTTTATCTGATCCAATCGGTCGTTGATACTCCCGCATTGAAAACACATTTTAAATTAGAGGAATCAGCATGAGTTTGAACAGAACGCATCTATGGTATTTGTTGGCTTTTGCACTAGTTTTAAGGCTTTTATCTTTGGCGACTTATCCGTTAATGGACACCACTGAAGCTCGCTATGGAGAAATGGCTCGCTTGATGGTAGAAACTGGCAATTGGTTAACCCCTCAGTTTGATTACGGTATTCCTTTTTGGGGTAAGCCACCGTTGTTCACATGGATGAGTGCTGCTGGTATTGAGTTGTTCGGCTTGAGTGAGTTTGCTGTGCGTGCTCCGCATTGGTTAGCAGGTTTCGCGACGATTCTATTGGTCGCGTATCTGGCGAAGCGTACGGGACAAAGTGCCTTAGTGGCGGCTGTTGTATTGGCAACATGTGGGATTTTCTCTATCGCCGCGGGTGCTGTGATGACCGACATGGCGTTAACGTTAGCCATGACCATCGCGATGCTGGGCTTTTACTTATGTTGGCTCGGTGGAGAAGACTGTAAAGGCGAAGGAAGTGAGAGAACCAACAAAACCTGGGGTTACGTTGGATTTGTAGGCTTGGCGTTGGGCTTGCTTGCAAAAGGTCCTGTTGCGATTGTGATCATGGGTATCGCAGTATTCCCTTGGTTGCTATTACAACATGGTATTTTTGGGGCTTTTAAAGTGTTGTGGCAACGCTTTCCACTGTTGTCTGGTTTAGGTGTCATGCTGGCGATTGCCTTGCCTTGGTACATTATGGCTGAAATGGCTACTCCGGGCTTTATTGATTATTTTATTGTTGGCGAACACTTTAAGCGTTTTGTTGTGAGTGGTTGGGAGGGCGATTTATACGGTTCTGCTCATGATGAAACCAGAGGCATGATCTGGGTATTTTGGATTCAGGCCGCTGCGCCGTGGTCGATTGTATTACCTATTTTAACTTTCGCTCGTCGTAAGAAAATTGCAGAAATTAATACTGAAAATCGCGGCTTGTTTTCATTTCTTGTCTGTTGGTTGATTTCACCTCTGATTCTTTTCACTATGGCGGGCAATATTCTCCCAGCTTACGTCCTGCCAGGTATTCCGGCCCTTGGCTTGTTGATTGCTATACTCGTAGTGGAAAAAGATAAGAAGTGGTTCTCGAGCGTGGCTTTGGTTCTACCTGTGTTGCTAATGATTGCGATGGTCTACCTGAATCTCGGAAAGGCGAACGAGAAAAGTGACCGTATTATTTTCGAACAGATTACGGATTCTGCGCCAAGCTTTTACGTGGGTAAACGACCATTCTCTGGGCAATTTTACAGTCATGGTCAAGCGAAAAGACTTCTCGATATCGAGCAGATAGATGGCATTGATAAGTTCTATCTGATTGGTAAAAGATCTGAAGTGGAAACCAAGATTAAAGAGAACGCATTAACGTGTATTCTAGAGCCAACGGTGAAAATAAAGCGTGCTTTGTTCAGCTGCCATAACCAGAGCAACACACCAAATTTTTCGTTGAATCATATTGAAAGTGAAAATGATGTTCAGCGTTAACTCAAGGCTACGAATGTTCAATGACAAGCTTCAATCACATAGCCAAAGACTACAGTCCCACCACAAGATGGTTCGATTTGCTGTGGTTGGTGTTGGTGGGTTTGTTGTTGATTGTTTGGTTTTTGCATTGCTGCATTATGTTGTTGGGCTGCCTTTAATGATGGCGCGAATTAGCTCCTTTATTGCTGCTGCAACGACGACATGGTTGGGTAATCGTATACTGACTTTTGAATATAAAGGGCGAGGTCATTGGTCTGAGAAGCTGATTCAGTGGCAAAAGTTCATGTTTACCGCATCAATATCAGCGGTACCTAATTTGCTGTGCTTTAAGCTGATGACGGAATTGCTTCCTACCTTTATCGGAGCTGTTTTTATCGCAATGGCAGTGGGGACTCTTGTCGGAATGGTCACCAATTACCTATTTAGCCAGTATTGGGTGTTTACGCGTTAGATAAGTAGGTAACCCCCTTGGTATCTAAGTATTTACGTGGCTAAGGAGCTAGCCATTGGCAACGGGCACAAAAAAGCGCAGCTAAAAAGCTGCGCTTTGTGTTTTTACCATAGCGAAGTCAATGGGTTGCTGTCTTAACGTTGTGCTGCGCGTTGGCGATTCTTGCCGTTACTCACAGGTTTACCACCTTGACCATTACCCGCTTTGTTACGGTTTGGCTTGCCATTCCCGCCGCTATTGCCTTGAGATTGCTGACTAGCAGGGGCTTTTTTGATGAAGCCCGTCGCTGGTTTATGCGCGTTACCATTGCCGTTCTGCTTTCCGTTGCCCTGATTGCCATTACCTTGGCTACCCGTTGGCTTCTTACCGCCCGGTTTTGGCTTATTGCCACCTGGCTTAGGCTTATTGCCTCCAGGCTTAGAATGGTTACGTGGGCTTTCGCCACCAAGACCTGGTTGAGACTTACTGTGCTTAGTCGCAAAGCGCTGTGAGCCGTGACGACCAGACTTACGACGCTGCGCCGGTGTCTGAGCTTCAAAATCTTCTTCTGGTACTAGACAGTTTGCTTTGTCACCAATTAGGTGTTTTTTACCCATGCTGATCAGCGCTTCACGGATGATCTTCCAGTTTTCAGGATCGTGGTAACGAAGCAGCGCTTTATGCAGACGACGTTGACGATCACCTTTCGGTACAGGAACATCTTCACGCTTCTTATATTTCACGCGTTTCAGAGGGTTGGTCTCTGAGTAGTACATCGACGTTGCATTACACATTGGCGATGGATAGAAGTTCTGTACTTGGTCACACTCGTAGTTGTGCTTTTTCAGCCACATTGCAAGGTTAAGCATGTCTTCATCTTCTGTGCCCGGGTGAGCAGAGATGAAGTAAGGAATTAGGTACTGTTTCTTACCGGCTTCAGCGCTGTATTTCTCGAACATCTCTTTGAAACGATCGTAAGTGCCCATACCCGGCTTCATCATCAGATCCAGTGGACCTTTTTCAGTATGCTCTGGAGCAATCTTCAAGTAACCACCAACGTGGTGAGTCACAAGCTCACGAACGTATTCTGGAGATTCAATCGCTAAGTCGTAACGTACACCAGAAGCGATCATGATCTTCTTAACGCCCGGTACTTTTCTCGCAGAGCGGTACAGGTCGATGGTGTGTTGATGGTCTGTGTTTAGCTTTTCACAGATTTTCGGGAACACGCATGATGGACGACGACAGTTAATTTCTGCTTTAGGATCTGAACAACCTAAACGGTACATGTTCGCCGTTGGGCCGCCCAAATCAGAAATAGTACCGGTGAAGCCCGGCACTTTATCTTTAATGTCTTCGATTTCATCCAAGATAGATTCTTTCGAACGGTTCTGGATGATGCGACCTTCGTGCTCTGTGATTGAACAGAAAGAACAGCCACCAAAACAACCACGCATGATGTTAACCGAGGTTTTGATCATGTCGTATGCAGGGATTTTCGCTTTGCCGTACATAGGGTGCGGAACACGCTTATAAGCAAGGCCAAACACGTAGTCCATCTCTTCTGTGGTCAATGGAATCGGCGCTTGGTTAACCCAAAGTTCGCGATCACCGTGACGTTGAATCAAAGCTCGACCTGAGTACGGGTTTGTCTCAAGGTGCAGAATACGGCTAGCGTGAGCGTAAAGAATACGGTCATTGTTTAGCTTTTCGTAACCTGGGATACGAACCGCGGTTGTTTTTGCGTCGTGACGAGAAGGACGAATAGTAATAGGTTGCGCTTTTACTTCTTCTTTTTCGTCTTTCTTAGTATCACACTGGGTTTCAACTTCGTAAGGGTTAACCGGAACGTACGCTTTGTTCGGCTTTTCGATACGAGAAGAGTCAATGATCTTGAAGCCTTCTGGGGCAGCAGGAAGATTGATAGCAGTACCGCGGATATTGGTCAGCGTAGACATGTCTTCGCCATCGGCAATGCGGTGTGCCACTTCAACCAGTGCACGCTCAGCGTTACCAAAAAGAAGAATATCTGCTTTTGCGTCAAACAATACAGAGCGACGAACTTTATCTGACCAGTAGTCGTAGTGAGCCACACGGCGCAAACTTGCTTCGATACCACCAAGAACGATTGGCGTGCCTTTGTAGGCTTCGCGACAACGTTGGGAATAAACTAGAGTTGCACGGTCAGGACGCTTGCCACCTTCGTTGTTTGGCGTATAAGCATCATCGTGACGTAATTTGCGATCAGAGGTGTAGCGGTTGATCATGGAGTCCATGTTACCCGCTGTAATGCCGAAGAATAGGTTAGGTTTACCTAGCTTCATGAAGGCGTCTTTATTGTCCCACTTTGGTTGCGCAATAATGCCCACGCGGAATCCTTGAGCTTCAAGAAGGCGACCAATGATAGCCATGCCAAAGCTCGGGTGATCGACATAAGCGTCACCAGTTACAATAATAATGTCACAGCTATCCCATCCAAGAGCATCCATCTCCTTTCTACTGGTAGGCAAAAAAGGTGCAGTTCCGTAGCACTCGGCCCAGTATTTTTTGTGTTCGTGAATAGGAGTGATATCGCTGTACATATTTCAACCTCTGATTTTTGAGGCGGGAATTATAGCGGCATGAGACTAGACTAGCCAGTAGAACATGCCCATGTTAGTTTTGATGTCTTTCGTGTTTTTACGGTAAATGGCGACAGAAGAGCCATACATCAGCATAGTTGAAGCCTTGAATCTCGTCTCTAATTTATGATTTTGATTAGTGTTCGCACCAGTTTTTGATATTATTCGCGAAAATAAGTTTGAAGAAGTAGATCCACAATGGTCGAAACGTTATTAGTACAATTTGCTCCGATGCTATTAGGAGCCCAACTGATCTTAACCCTCATCTTAGTGAAAGGGGATATTTGCCCGGGACAACGTGGCCGCATTCACAAGATGTTGCCTGCAATTGGCGTGCTTTGGCTTGCCGTTGCCTCATTAAGAATTGAAGCATTTCTTGTCGTGTTCGCGATCTTTTATTTCTATTCTCAAGTTCAAACCAAGAAGACTCGAGATTCTGGCCCTATTTGGGTGATGTATTTAGCTTGTGGTTTAGCACTGTCATACGTTGCTATACAAGCGACGGAGCAAGCAACCACAGTCGGTATTATTAGCACTTTATTACTCGTGGTTTTATTGGGGGCAGCGTTTGGTCATTTACTGCTGACGATTGCAAGAACACGCTTACAGGCTTTTCACCGTGTTCTGCCCGTTGTTGGTGTGCTGACGGGGATGTTGGTGGTTTTGGCGACGGTCATCAATGTTTACTCTCTGTCTGAAGCTCAATTAGAGCCCATGATTTCAACTCTGCTGTTTAGCTTTGCTTTGCTAATCTCAGCTATCGTGGTGTGGTGTTGGCATTTATTGTTCGTTAAAACCCCTGAAAAGCTTCAGCTGACTATTTCATTGTTGATGTTATTGGCGGCGGCTGTTGGTTTAACGCCAGTTTGGGCGATGTAGGCGGTTACTGATCTCACAAGCCTTTCGGTGTTGAATCGAAAAAGTGTGATCTGTTTTTTAGCGTGGTGTTGGTAAGCGTTCTAAACTTAAATCTAGTCGGTGTGTTCGTTAGGAGTACGGGATGGATTTAAGCAACGTCAAAGGTTTCGATAGCATTATTTTGCTGGGAATCGTGAATGAAAAACTTCGCTTAGAATGCGATAGCTTTGAAGAGCTGATCAGTATGTATGAAATGGATATAGAAAGTGTTGTAGGCAAGCTTGATATGTTGGGCTATCAATACGATCCATTGACTAACCAGTTCAAGTCTTACTCAAGATAAGCTCACAATGAGAGTTTCTTCTATCGCGAATTAACACTCATTGCCTGTTGTCGGTATTGGAAATAAAAAAGTCACAGATAATCTGTGACTTTTTTGTTTTTGGCGCATACCTATCAGGTTCAACGCATGCATAAATTAACCCAACAACGAGTCTCTTAAACGACCTCAATGCCATCTAGGTGACTCTTACTTTGCTGTCTTGCCGTGCTAAAGAAAGCTTGTAGGTAACGTTTGTCTTTTTCTGAGTTTCTTACCGCTGCGAACAACCTTCTTGAAAGCCCGTTACCCAATGGTTTACTGGCGATTAACCCTTGTCTCGAAAATTCACTGATTGCCCAATTTGGCAACGCAGCAACCCCTAAGCCTGCCGATACCATTTGCACCAGCATCAATGTGTTGTCTGCTTGTTTCCATTTCTTTGGTTCAACGCCTGCTGGTTGCAAAAAGTGTTTCACTACATCGAGACGCTGCTTTTGAACCGGATAAGAGAGCATCGTAATATCACTAAGATCTTGCGGTTCAATACTCGGCTTTTCGGCTAAAGGAGAGTTGATCGCGGTGATCAAACGCATCTCAAAATCGAAAAGCGGTTCGTAGTGAACTTCAGAACGGGGCTGTATATCAGAGGTGATCACCAAATCGAGTTCTCCAGCCATCAATGCCGGTAGAGGCTCGAACCCAAACCCTGACGAGAAATCTAAGGTCACGCTTGGCCAAGCAACTTGGTATTCCTTCAAAGCGGGCATTAGCCATTGGAAGCATGAGTGACACTCGATCGCCATGTGCAATCGGCCATTCACATCCTCTTTTAGGCTTGCGATTTCGTTTTCAGCTTTTGCGATTTGTGGCTGTATCTCATCAGCCAGTTTTAACAAAATTTCGCCTTCCGAGGTAAATTTAACCGGCCTTGTTTTACGCAAAAAGAGCTGACCGCCAATACGGGCCTCAAGGTCTTTCAACTGGTGAGAAAGTGCCGACTGAGTCAGATGAAGAGAAGTTGCAGTCGCGGTTAGCGAGCCGCTGTCTCTCAAGGTGGTCAATGTCCGAAGGTGTTTAAGCTCTATCATGAGTATTCCTCATATTCCCTAAGCCAATTCAATATTTCTTAATAATCACCCTACGGTGTTTTCTTTCATTTGTAAACGTCTAGATGTCCAGATGGATTTAATAAATTAGCAGTTAGATTATCAAAGATGAAAATTATTAATAAACAAGATGAATATTTGGACCTTGTTCATCGTTCAGATTAGGGAGATAGTTTAGCCATCCAGACGCCTCGGTTGAAAGTTAAAACTACGGACTAAACCGTCTGACCGGAAATTAAAATTATCGAATAAGGAACAGACACATGACGACAACAACGCATATTCTTGGCTACCCACGTATCGGTGAAAAACGCGAACTCAAATTCACTCTCGAGAAGTACTGGCGCGGTGAGATCGATCAATCTGAGCTCAAGCAGACCGGCAGTGAATTAAGAAATCGTAACTGGAATGTACAAGCTGACGCGAATCTAAGCTTTGCAACTGCGGGTGACTTCGCATGGTATGACCATGTACTAACTACGACTCTACTTCTAGGCCACGTTCCCAAGCGCCATGCTGGTGGATCAGAAGATGAAAAAGCCTTCCCAGATTTAGATACCTTGTTCCGCGTTGGTCGTGGTCAGTCTCAAGTTCAATCTACTTGCTGCGGTGGTTCGCATACGTCGAATGATGTCACTAAAGACAGTTCAGCTGCTTCTGACATGACCAAGTGGTTCAACACTAACTATCACTACATTGTTCCTGAGTTCAGCAAAGATGACTCTTTTGAAGTAAGTTGGCCTCAACTGTTTGATGAAGTGAATGAAGCGATTAAAGCAGGACACAAAGTTAAGCCTGTACTCCTTGGGCCACTCTCTTACTTATACCTAGGCAAAGAAGTGGAAGATGGGTTTGACCGCTTATCTCTACTTCCTCGCCTTCTTACCGCGTATCAAGCCATTTTGGCAAAGCTCTCAAAGCTTGGCGTAGAGTGGGTCCAAATTGATGAGCCAATCCTGGCTTTGGAGCTTGATAATCAGTGGGTAGATTCATTCAAGCTGGCTTACCAAGTGATTCAAGGCGATGTAAAACTACTACTTACCACTTACTTTGATTCGGTCACAGATACATTAGATAAAATCGTAGATCTGCCTATCAACGGCTTACATATCGACTTAGCAGCAGCACCGCAGCAACTCGATGAAGTGGTTAATAAACTACCGGAAGATTGGGTACTTTCTGCGGGTGCAATCAATGGACGCAATGTGTGGCGAGCTGACTTAGCCGCGCAGCTTGAGTTACTGCAACCTGTGAAAGACAAACTAGGAGATAAGCTTTGGATCGCAAGTTCATGTTCATTGCTGCATAGTCCTGTTGATTTGGAGTTAGAAGAAACGCTTAGCGAAGAAGTGAAGAGTTGGTTTGCCTTTGCAAAACAGAAAGTGACCGAGGTGAGCTTGTTGGGTGCGGCGTTAGACGGCGATCAAAAGGCCATTTTGGCGTGTGAGACTTACAGCCAACCAATTGTTGCCCGTAAGAGCGCGATTCATGTGAACAAGCCACAAGTTCAGGCTCGTATCAATACCATTACCAAAGCACTGGCAGAACGCAGTGCTCCATACGCAGAGCGTGCAGCGCATCAGTCTGAAGTTCTCGGCTTACCGCTGTTACCAACCACAACCATTGGTTCGTTCCCACAGACAGGAGAGATTCGTCTTCAGCGTAGTGCTTACCGAACTGGCAAACTGAATGAAGCGGAATACACAACCGCATTGAAAGGTCATATTGCTGATGCGGTTAAACGCCAAGAAGCCTTAGATTTGGATGTGCTTGTGCATGGCGAGGCGGAACGCAATGACATGGTGGAGTACTTTGCAGAAAACCTAGCAGGCTTCCAAACCACTAAGTTTGGTTGGGTACAAAGCTATGGCTCTCGCTGCGTGAAACCGGCGATTGTGGTTGCGGATATCGAGCGTGAAAAACCAATGACGGTCGAGTGGTCGACTTATGCGCAATCCCTGACCTCGAAACAGATGAAAGGCATGCTGACCGGACCAGTCACTATTCTATGTTGGACATTCCCTCGTGAAGACATCTCACGCAAAGAGATCACTAACCAACTGGCGTTTGCTCTACGTGATGAAGTGTCTGATTTACAAGACGCAGGTATTAACATAATCCAAATCGATGAGCCTGCTATTCGCGAAGGTTTGCCTTTGAAAAAACGCGACCATGCAGAGTACTTAGAATGGGCAGTGGATGCCTTTAAGATCTCAGCGGCGAGTGCTAAACCAGAAACTCAGATTCATACCCATATGTGTTATAGCGAGTTCAACGAGATCATTGATTCAGTGGCCGCGCTAGATGCCGATGTGATTACCATTGAGACTTCTCGCTCGAACATGGAATTGCTGAAAGCGTTTGAAGAGTTTAACTATCCGAATGCGATTGGACCTGGCGTTTATGATATTCACTCGCCAAACATCCCTTCAGAAGAGTGGATTGTAGATTTACTTAAGAAAGCGGCAGAAAAAATACCTGCAGAACGTTTGTGGGCAAACCCTGATTGCGGATTAAAGACTCGTAACTGGGCAGAGACAGAAGCGGCACTTACTAACTTAGTTTCGGCGACGAAGACACTGCGTAAAGAGTGGGGATCCGCTGAGGCATAATTTAGTCTAAGATTTGATTGACCCTCTACTCCACGATGAACCACAAAAAAGGCCTCGCATTTGCGAGGCCTTCTGGTTTTATGCTTGTTCGAATATCGAATCTAGCTGCTGCTCTGGCAAGTCTCTTTGCTGATCAGCTTTTCAACCATCAGTTGTCCGCGTGTATTGCGAATTTTGATGTTGTAAGCTAAGCCCATGTCGAGGTTAGCTCTTACTTCAGAGTTGGTGCAGTAGCTATTCACACTCATATCTACAACTTGGTTTAAAGGCTTAGCACCTTTTGCATCTTGGTTGTAGATCATCATGATTTCGACGACAGTATTTTTTGCTAGCACACGCATGATAGAGAGTGGACCATACTCAATAGGTAGGCCGGCAGATAAAACGCCCGCACGATGGTGAGCCATCATCTCTAACTGTCTTTGTTTGTCTTGTTCACTTGATGAGCTACAGCCTGCGAGTAGGGCAATAGCCAGTGACCCAATAATCCATTTTTTCACGTTAAAATACTTTCTTGAATGGTTTAACAATTACATTCTGGTAGACACCAGCAGCGATGTACGGGTCTGCATCAGCCCATGCTTGTGCGTCTTCCAAAGAGTTGAATTCAGCAATAACAGTAGAGCCTGTGAAGCCTGCTTCGCCAGGGTTATCTGAATCAATGGCTGGCATTGGGCCTGCTGTTAACAGTCGGCCTTCATCGTGAAGTGTTTGTAGGCGTTCTAGATGTTGTGGGCGAACACTTAGGCGTTTTTCTAATGAGTTTTCGACGTCTTGAGAAAAAATTACGTACCACATGTTGAGATATCCTTATGTTACTTCACTGAATTAGAGCGATTAAATTAGTTATCTGGCTAATTTACGCGAACTAATTGGTATTGGAAGAGCCAATGATAAGAAATTGTGAATTGGTGCGAGGTGAATTGGTACAAGAGAATTGTATGGTCTCTAGTAATTTCATTTATAAAAACTAAAGACCATCGACATCATGAGCTCAACGAAAATTGCTATTTTTTGATTGGGCGAGGTTTACCGCTTTCGTCTACAGCAACGTAGTTGAATGTCGCGCCACAAACTTTATAGCGATCACCAATGCCGTGATCAAGTACTGGCTTAACCCATACTTCTAGGTCGATATTCATCGAGCTGCGACCAATCTTGGTGCAGTCGCCATAAACACAGACTACATCGCCAACCGACACTGGCTGTTTGAATTCGATGCTTGATACTGACACGGTGACTATTTTTCCGTTTGAGATCTCTTTAGCCAATATTCCGCCAGCCAGATCCAGTTGAGACATTATCCAACCACCGAAAATCTGGCCTGCTGCATTGGTATCAGAAGGCATCGCCAAAGTGCGAAGAAGTAAAGAACCAATCGGGTTCAAAGTTGATTGAATAGTCATTGTTGTACTCTTAATGGTATTGATTGTTTTAAATTTAAATAGATGTGTTTGCGGGGTTCGCGGTGGTCGTATTTTTAACGTATTCACCGAACACAAACAATCAGTGGCCAATGATCACGAGTATCATTGGCCACTGTTAAATCGCATATTGATAATAATTGTATCAAAAAGGGGATGAGGACTCATCCCTAAGGGTTATTTCTCGTCGGTATTTTTACCTGAGAGCTCTTGTTGCTTATCGTCTTGTGTTTCTTGATCTTTTGACGGAAGCGTGTCTTTTGGTAAATGTTTATAGATATAAACGCCCGTTAGTAAGGTAAATGCAAAAGTAGCGATCAGTAAGCCAAACACTTTGAAGTTGACCCACACATCCAATGGCAGGTTGAAAGCAACGTAAACATTGAGGATCGCACACAATGTGAAGAACAGAGTCCAAGCCCAGTTGATCTTGCCCCATACTGCTTCAGGAAGAGAGATCTCTTTACCCAACATGCCTTTAATCGCTGATTTGCCCATTAGGTGACTGACTGTAAGGCCGATAGCAAATAGCGCATAAACGATGGTCACTTTCCATTTTATGAAGTTGTCATCATGCAAAAAGATGGTCATGCCACCAAATACGGCAACCATTAGAAAGGTGATGATCTGCATTTTTTCTACTTTCTTGTAGATGATGTACGTCAAAATGATTTGTACTGTGGAAGCAACAATCAATGCACCTGTAGCCGTGTAGATGTCGTACATCTTGTAAAGCGCAAAGAAAATAATGAGAGGAATGAAATCAAGAATTTGCTTCATGTGACACTGACTATCCAGTTAGTTGAGTTGCAGACAGTCTAACCAAAACTGTCTCGATGCTAAATAGCTCGAGACAATTGGATGCCAATTAATTACATCTAACCGTTTTGGCGAGTTTAACCCCAATAAAGGATTGAAGCGCCCAATCGAGATTAAGAACGTTATTGCATTGATGTGGTTTGGTAGCGAGGTATTAGCTTCTTGATATCTTCAAGGTAACCTTCGCTCTTTAAACTGTCTAAGGTATTCTCGAGCTCTTGTTCACTCATGGCAAAACATGTCGATTTGCCGGTCGTTAGGTCAAGGTATTCGTGATATTCACGCTCTGTGAAGTGGCCAATTCTGTCCATTAATAGGGTTTTAATTCCATGGTGAATTAAGCCGTAATATGTATGTCTTTGTAAGGTCATAGCCTATCCTCCGTGACAAGCTGCAATGTTATTGGTGCAACCTGCTGTATATTGGTTGGGTTATCTATGACAAAGCAATTCGAATGCCATTTTATCCATTGGGATAGAATTTCTGACGTAAAAAGTTGAATTAATTTTCTTTTCAACTAGTTAAAGAAACGTCCGTTCTAAACTCTAAACACCAATACGTAGCTACCGGAAAATAGTTTCATTTTGAGAAGGGTAAAATTCTCATTATGACGATCTATTAAAGCTACAGTGGGGACTTACCAAAGATGATTGCCGCTAATCGACGAGCCAATCAACCAGCGTAGATAAAGATGTATTTTGTCGATTCTTGGGTTGCAGTAAGAAGTAACCATTTCCAGAGAAGACACTGCCTTCACTCACTTTCACCAATCTACCCAAATCAATATCTTGCTTGGCCAGTGTGATGTCGCCTATGGCAATACCAAACCCTTGAATGGCTGCGTTCATCGCTTGATCGAGCGTCGCGAATTGTTGGTTGTTCTTGCTTGAAAGGTCGTGGCTGCCTATGTGTTCCAACCAAAGCCGCCAATCACTCTGCTCATTGTTGGCGTGCAACCAAGTGTATTGGGCGAGCTGATGTGGCTTGATGATGGTCGACGCGTCGTTGACAAGATGGCTTTGCGTAATGCTTTGCGCTTGGCAAACGGGCGCTAGCTGCTCGTTAAACAATAACTGGCTGATAATCGATTGCTGGTTTGGCTTCTTACCATAGGTAATTACGGCGTCAAACGGGTCAAAGCTTGGTTCGAAGACGTGCTTGATGGTCGACGTGAGTTCGACATCAATTTCAGGATAGGCTTGCTGAAAAGACATCAACTTAGGCAGTAGCCAAGAGGTGATACAACTTGGTGCGTTGAGCTTGATCTTCGATGGAGAGCTGGCAATTTGATTTAACGCCGATTGCAGTTGTTGGATGGTATCTTGAATCAGCGGAACCAGTTCTTCTCCCTTAGGTGTTAATGACAACCCGCGAGCATGTCGGTAGAAAAGATCGCAGCCAAGACTTTCTTCAAACGACAATACCTGACGACTCACTGCACCTTGCGTAACATTGAGCTCATGTGCCGCGCGCGTAAAGTTGAGATGCCTTGCCGTAGACAAAAATGCGAGCAAGGTTTTGGTTGAAGGAAGTGTGCGATTCATATCTTTACCTATGAGTTTTTATCATGGCTATTATGTGATTATTTCGATTCATTTATCAATGGTGTTCTGTTTGAATGTAAATACTTACTCATCATTAGTGATTCAATATGTGTATAAGTCACATTTTTTGAATATGAAGGCAATGATGAAGACATTGTGATTTTGTGAAAGGGATAGCTTCTTGACATCTTTTATTGATAGCTTAGTGCCTCAGGCTGTAAAAAAATTAATACCTTATCAATCGGCAAGAAGAATTGGTGGTGATGGACGTGTCTGGCTAAACGCTAATGAATTGGAAAGCCCGCTGTTTCAAGGAGAAGCAAGTCACAACCGATACCCGGACTTCTTACCACAAGATATTGCTAAGGCTTACCAAGATTACTGTGGCACTGATGCCGCGACGGTTGCTGTCCGTGGTGCAGATGAAGCGATTGATTTGCTGATCAGAACATTCTGTAAACCGGCGAGCGATAACATACTTATCTGTTCTCCAACGTATGCGATGTATGAGTTTTGCGCCGATGCATTGGCGATTAATACCTTAGACTCTCCATTGCAGGAAGACTTCAGCCTTAATGTTGCTGATATCGTGAATAAAGCGGAATTGGCTAATATCGTGTTTCTTTGCTCACCAAACAACCCTACGGGCAATGTGATCCCTAAATTGGATTTGATTCAGGTACTGGAAGGCACGATTGGCAAGTCGCTAGTGGTAGTCGATGAAGCGTATATCGAATTTGAACCACAAACGTCAGCGGTGAGCCTTATTGCGCGTTATCCGCATTTGGTTGTGATTCGCACCTTGTCTAAGGCGTTTGGGTTGGCTGCGGTTCGTTGTGGCTTTATCTTAGCGAGTCAAAATGTGATGCAGTATGTCGCGAAGTTGATTCCACCTTATCCGATGCCAGATTGCTCATCTCAAATTGTACTAGACGCATTGTCTGATGAACGAATTGCGTTGATGGAAAGCGCGACGTTAAAGTTGGTCGAATTGCGTAATCGGTTTGCTTGTGAGCTAACGCGGTTTGAATTTATAGAACAGGTTTATCCGTCATCGACCAATTTCGTTTTGCTACGTCAAAAACCGGGGCACCATGTGTTTAGCGTATTGGCGAAGGATGGCATTGTGACAAGGAACCAAAACCACGAACCTGCTTTGCGTAACTGTGTACGAATCAGTATTGGTAGCCAAGAGAGCATGCTAGAAGTGATAACGTCACTAACACGCTACCAAACCGAGCTGCAACAGAATCAACAAGATCAGCAGAAGCGACAGGAGCAACAAGAACAATATATAGAAACTCAAACTCAACTCGATAAAGATCATATCTAGGATGGCAATGATGAAAAAGATAATACTAGGACTCGCTTGTGCGGCCGCTTTACTTGGTACAACGGTACAGGCGAAAGAAATCCGTTTGGCGTCAGACTTTACGTATCCGCCATTCAACTATAAAAACAGTGACGGTGTGCCTGTCGGGTTTGATATTGAGATAGCTGATGCACTGTGTGAGCAAGCCAAACTCGATTGTACTTGGGTTTCACAAAGCTGGGACTCGCTAATTCCAAGCTTATTGGCAAGAAAGTCAGATGTGATTATGGCTTCGATGCGCATTACTGAAGAGCGTAAGCGTAAAATCTTATTTACTGATAAGTACTACCAAACACCAGCCGTGTTTGTTGCTGCTAAAAGCGCGGAGTTCAGCGTTGATGAGGCTGGCTTAACGGGCAAAACCATCGGTGTTCAGCAAGGTACGATTCACGATCGCTACGTAACGGATAAGTTTGGCAGTGTTGCCAACATTAAGCGTTACACAGGGCAAGATGAAGTGTATCTGGATCTGCAAAACGGCCGTTTAGATCTAACCTTCGGCAACTCAGACCAACTGTCATTGGCTTTCTTAGACAAGAAAGAAGGTGAGGGTTTTGAGTTCAAAGGCAAAGCAGTTACCGACAAAGCCTACATTGGCGAAGGTACGGCTTTAGCACTAAGAAAGCAGGATTCAAAACTGGCGAAACAATTCAATGCCGCGATTGAAGAGATTAGAGCAAATGGCACCTATGATAAGATCGCAGCGAAGTACTTCACATTTGATATCTATGGCGCTGATTTGTAATTCGCCTAACATCTGAAAGTAGAACACAAATAAAAACCCGAGGGCTGTGAGGCTCTCGGATTTTTATTGGCTCCAAAAGACCATTGCTTAAGTGTTTAGGTGTGTAGTTGGGAAGGGGAGAAGAGACGTACAAAAAAAGCCACTCGACTGAGTGGCTTAGTGCAAGGAAAGTAGGCAGTGCCTTGCGAACAATCGTAACTAATGATCTGATTAGTATATTTTATTCCAATCAGCAATCGTCACATCGCTATTGTCGTAATTGATAGCTTCTGCTGTAACCTTAGATATCTCATTTAATAATTGAATATCTTCTGCGTCCGTCACAGTTACTGGATCTACAATGACTGAATTGTCACTTTGTTTCTGCAAGGCGTAAGAACTACTGGTTAGCGTTGTTTCAAGCTCCGAAATAGAAAAAATGTTGTTTTGATTGAGCGAGTCCGCAAGGGAAAATTCACCTACTAGGTTTGTTGCTTTTAGCTGTTCTGCGTTGAATTTAACGCCACTATTCCCATCATAGTAATAACGACCATGAACCAAAGAGTCTTCGAATTTAAACGCATCAATGAACAATGAGGTTGCAACATTTGGGGTCGCAGGGTCCAAGTTTACTTGAACAAAATATTCAGCTTCGGTGGATGTTTCGCTCACAAAGCCTGGAATTAGCTTACCACCGGATACAACAGCACTCGAAGCAAGTGATACTTGATTACTGCCGAATTCAGAGCGACTTTCAACCTTAAATTTCTCGTTATCACTATTACAATCCTTGCATACTACATTCGTAAACTTTGAATACGCTTGGTTAGGATCTATCGAGTTTTTCATAACTTGAGTACGTCTAAATAGACCAGTCCCAGGAGTGTCATCACTTGATTCCTGATAGAAAGTAAAAGACTCAAATTGCTCTTCGGGCTCGTCACTGAAATTATAACTGTTTTCAAGAATGTAGACCAGTTCACCACCGGTATTACCTACATTAGAGCTGTAAGCAATCACTTCGGAAGGGATAGAAGATTCAAACTCTGATTTCGTTGTGCTCTTACTTAATTTCACTGCCCAGTCATTTGGATCTTGGCAATTGCCCTTAGATGCGAAATAGATAATTGATACGGGGAGCGTTGTGATACCATTTTTTGTGCCGTATTGATCGACAACATAATCAATACCCGGCCAGTTTTTCGCTTCTATGTTTTCTGCAATACAGAAATCCATTACCTCTTTATCGACACCTTTTGTTTTAGGGTTTTTCTTCAAATAGTCGACCACAAAACCAACTTCTTGAGAAGCGTCAATCAGTTCTTGCCTTGTTTCCAATGGAAGTTGAGTATTTTGAGATCCTGTAACTAAAGATGTTAGCAATCCACTTGGTGATGTTTTTAGTTGCGTAGCATTTGTCGCATCCATATATAGTGCAGCTGAGTCAAAAAATGACGCTTTAAGCTTAGTTGTAATCATCTCATCTATGCTACTACGCATGTTCTGACCTACCTCATGAGCACCGTTATAGTTGGCGTTAGCGATAGATGAAGAGAGCAAGCCTATACAAATGGTTGAAGCTAAAACTGTTTTTTTCATAATGCTAATCCTTCAATATCTATTGTTTAACTTGACTGAATTTAGTCGGTGTGGAAATAGATAGACTCGTCTTGCCTACAGGCAAATTCATAATCGTATCAACGCCTTCAGAGCTCAGTTTTTTTGATTGCAAATCTACCTTGTTCAGTTTTTGGTTTAGAGTAGATTTTGTCGCGGTCACTTGCTGGGTTTTAGGCTTTGAAGTAGTGGTTGATTTTTTAGAACTATCCCCTCCACAACCTATCAAAGCTATGGGTAGTATAATTGCGCTGATTTGTAGGAATTTAATCATAGTTATGGAACCTCATCTAATATCGGTGAGATCAACCCAGTAGCTGATCTTGTTATTAAGCTTTGTATCAACTGCTTACATTTCTATTTATAATTGAACCTACTTAAGCTGAGCAATCGATTGCGTTGAACGAAAGTTACTTTTTGTTCAGTGCAAATTGGTGAGTTGATACGGTTAATACGATATAAGGTGCATTAATAAATAAAACTCTAGGTTATTCATGTTCCGCGCTTTTAATCTACTTTCTCTAATTATTCTGGCTTCTTCCGTATCTTTTTTCGGTAAGGCTAGTGGTTCGATTACCATCGGAGTTCAAACTTCAGGCTTTTCTCCGTATGTAGTTGTACAAGGTGGAGAGATTTCGGGACTGTTACCTGAATTAGCTAACTTTTATGCTAAAGACGAATTGAATGGCTTGGAGTTTGTTGGTTTTCATTCTCCGTCTGATCTAAACAACGTGCTTAAAACGGAGCAAGTTGGTGCCATAATTACGGCTGAACAAAATATTTCTAGTAGCGGTGTTATTTACTCTAAACCTATTTTATCTAGCCGAATGGTTAGTCTAAGTAGCGAGCCTATTGAAACTCATTTATTGATGAAGGGCCGAAATCTCGCTTATTTTGAAGGCTCAAGTAACGCGTCTTCTGTTAAGTCACTCCTTCCATTCTCTTCTTTTTCGTCATATTCATCTTATCAAAGCGCGATCGCTGATGTTGCTCGCGAGAAAGCATTAGCCATTGTTGATGATGGTGTGCTACTACACAATAAGTTAATGAATAGCCCCTATGAGTTATTCTTGTCGGTTAACTTGCATGATGATTTACCCCTAAATAATTATGTTATTGCCTTGCTGGATACTCCTGAGAATAGGAAGGTGTTGGGTATTATCAATACCGCTATAAACCAAGATAACTCTAACAAACTTGTTAATATTCGTAAGAAGTGGCTGAATGAAATACAGAGACGTTTGTTGTTGGTCGTTAGTAAAAATAAGCTGCTATTAACTGAAAAAGAGCAGCAGTTCCTGCTTCTCAATCCGAACATATATGTATCATCTGAGACAGACTCGAAGCCTATTTCTTTCGAGAATAGTGAAGGTAAGCCAGATGGTATTTCAATTGATATATTGAACGAGATATCCCGACTCACTGGGTTAAATTTTGTTTTTGAAAACGACCTCGACCTTCAAGGTAACCAAGCTCACCCCGTACCTCTTCCTGTGATTCACACCAAGGCGACACCTTCTGCTGGTGGCGATGATCATCACCTCTACTCTAAACCGTTCATGGTTGAACCATGGGCACTGGTTGGTAAAAGTGATACGAGTAAATTGGCTGTGTTCGGTGAATTAACGAAGAGCTCTATCATTGGAACCATAAATGACAGTGTCGGCATACAACTTGTTAAGCGTTATTGTGAGGCTTGTCCAATCAAGACCTATAGCTCTGAGTTGCTTTTACTCGATGCTGTGGATAAAGGTGAGATTGATTCAGCGATGCTTTCGCTTTATTTGGCATCACCTCTATTACAAGGGCAATATTCTGGGTATCTACGTGTAACGAGCTTACTGTCGAAGGACAATGATGTACCTGTAACATACAGTGTCGAAGCCGACCAAGAAGTGCTGAACAATATTATCAATAAAGCACTGTTCGCCATACCCCACCACAAGTATCAGCAGATTAAGAAACATTGGTTGGATGTATCTTATGAATCGGGCGTGGATACGGCAGATGTTGTCTTGGGCGCTGCAATTTTAATCTCTGTCGCATCGGTGCTCATTATGCTTGTTATGGCATGGAGCTGGAAACTGAGACGTGAAGTTGAAGACAGAAAGCGAACTGAATCCGCCCTCAAACATCAAGTGGAGTTCGAGCGTTCATTGTTGGACGCAATGCCGTTTCCCATTGTTGTGCGTAACTTGGATAACCAGATAATCAGTTTGAACAGTGCCGCGCAGCAGCTTACCGGTTTTGAGTTGATAGAAGGAGCCATCGTTAATAACTCCGATGAAGACACAATGATCCATCACGGGGTTGTTTTGCCTCGCTTAGAAAAAGAAGTCGCTTCGCCGCAAGGCAGTAAACACTACGCGTATTGGAAGTGCCCGTATATCTCTAACGGGAATATCGAAGGTTCAGTGACCATTCTTGATGATCTTACTGAGCTTTACGAAGCGAAAAAAGTTGCTAAAAGTGCCGATGACCGAGTTCAGAAACTTGCGAACAATTTACATGGTGCGGTTATACAGCATATTCAGCCCAAACGAAGTCTACATGACATTGAATTCGTCTTTATTAGTAATGGGGTAGAGGAGCTTTTGGGCCTTACGCCTGCTCAACTGCGCCGCTCTCCAATTAGTTTTTTCGCGCCGCTTAATGCTCAAGATCGTCGAACCCTAATTAAGAAAGTACGTAGTGGGAATAAAGAGGGGAAACTAAGCCTCGATATTGGGGTGAATATTGATAATCAAAATCGATGGCTTAACTTACAGAGTAAGATTTCTGACTTGGGTGAGTATTATGAATGGGATTCGGTACTGACTGATATTACAGAGCTTAAATTGCAGCAAGAAGAGTTAACACAAGCAAGACAAAGTGCTATCGCTGCTACTGAGGCCAAGTCTCGATTTTTGGCAAACATGAGTCATGAAATCCGAACTCCATTGGGAGGGATTGTTAGCTTGTTGGAATTGTCTGAGCAATATGAAGTTGGTTATGAAGTTCAGAAAATCCATACAACGCTGAGTCAATCGGCGAATAACCTACTGCATATTGTTAACGATATACTCGATTTCTCGAAAATTGAAGCCGGTAAGCTGACCCTAGATTATCAGCCTGCAAGTCTAGATACATTGACTCTTAGAGTGACTCAGTTGCAGGCGAGGCAAGCTCACGCCAAAGGGTTACAGTTCAAATTTTGGTTAGACCCTGAGTTGAATGATTTAGTCTTAATGGATGACATTCGTATTGGGCAAGTTCTGAATAATTTGTTGAGCAATGCCATTAAATTTACAGAATATGGAACCGTAGGTTTAGCGGCAAAGTTACTCGACCTGGATGGTGAACAGCAACAAATTTGTTTCGAGGTGTTTGACAGTGGCATCGGTATCAGTGAAGAACACATTCGAAACCTATTCCAACCTTTTGTTCAAGCCGATGAAGGAACCACGAGGAAATATGGTGGTTCAGGCCTTGGTTTGACTATCTCGAAGCAACTTATTGAACAAATGGGTGGGAGTCTTAACGTAACGAGTAAGATCAACATTGGTTCAACGTTCTCTATTACGCTGCCGCTTAAAACGCTCGCTGAAAATAACAGGGCGGACATGAATGGCAAGGTGGCGCTACTTACCAAAACGTTCATGCAGCAATCTGAATTAGAGAACTATCTAACATCTTGGGGTATTAAGGTTATCTCAAAGAATGTTCAGGTGACTAAAGAGCTCGCACACTGGGTCGATACCATTGAGCCTGATTTTGTGTTTATTCCTCATGAGCTAGATCAGAGCATTGATACGTTCGCCGAAAGCGTGCAGTTTATTTGTGTCAGTGAACAAGGAATGCTTTCGCCTGCGCCATGCAAATTGGGCTGGAATCTGTCAGCAAACCCATTGTTGCCTTCGCAGTTGATGCACTGTTTGCACAACTGTCCTGCGTTTGTGGAAGATGTTGTCCAAGATGATAATAATCTGAAATTGAGTACTGAGTCGCGCGAGTCTGCCAAACAGAATCAAAGACTTATCTTAATAGCGGAAGATCACCCAATCAATCAACAGATAATTCTTCAACAAATTGAGCAATTAGGTTTCCATGCCGACATGGTAGATAACGGCAAGGAAGCACTTGTTGCCTTAGATAATGAAGATTATGGGCTGCTAATTACTGATTGCCACATGCCAGAGATGGATGGGTATGAGTTAACAAGGCAGATCCGAGTAAAAGAGCAGAGCCAAAACCAACCTCGTCTTCCGATCATTGCGTTAACCGCAAACGCTGTGCAAGGTGAAAATGATAAGTGCTTTGAGATTGGTATGGATGACTTCTTATCAAAACCAACCAAATTAAGGGTGATTGGCGACACCATAATCAAACATCTTGATAAGGTGCAATCTGTTGTCGATAAGCCTTGTATTAGTTCCTCGGAGCCTAAAAGTGAGCCGAGCTCTGCTCCGATTGATCTCGCCAACTTAACTGAATTGTTTGGTGACCAAGAGCTCGTCATGCAGATCATCACTGACTTTATCAAGAGCCATCAAGCTGACATGCCTTTGCTTCAAGCTGCGTGTGAACAGCGAGATCTCGAAGCCATTAAACAGGTAGCTCATAAGATGAAGGGAGCTGCAAAAATGGTAGGCACAGAGGACATTGCCAATCAATTGCAAACAATGGAATTGGTCTCCTTAAGTGACTTAGATGGTATTCAAGCACATTACGATAACCTCGAACAGCTGACGAACCAATTGAAGACTTATTGTTCAGAATCAATCAAACCATTTAAGGAGCTACCATGAACCAGCATGTTGTAGTGATAGAAGATCACCCTTTTCAATTGAATGTAATGGGGATGGTTTTAAAAAGTTTGGGTATGGAAAATGTCCAACCTTTTGAATGTGGATATAAGGCTCTAGAGTTTATTGAAGCCTCTTCTGTCGATTTGATCTTATGTGATCTGAATATGCCGATGATCGATGGTATCGAACTCCTAAAACGCCTTGCTGAGGCCGATTTTCAAGGCAATATCATCATCACAAGTGCGGAAAGCAAAACAGTGCTCGATGCCGCAAGGAAGATGTGTAAAGCGTTTAACCTGAATTTGCTTGGTGTTCTTGAGAAGCCAATAGCAAAAGAGTCGCTGTCAAAGTTAATTAACCTTAACTCTACAAAAGAAGCGGCTGCTTCCAATTCTAATAGCGACATCGTTATTACGGATGAAGACATAGCAAAAGCGGTAAGCAACCAAGAGTTTATGTTCTATTACCAACCGATAGTGTGTATCCATAGTGGTGAATGGCGAGAAAGTGAATCGCTAATTCGATGGCAGCACCCTCGTTATGGCGTACTCAGCCCTTTTTTCTTTTTGTCTCGGTTACTTGAGTCAGGAAAAATGGGAGAGGTGATGAAGTATTTAATCAATCAAGCGATCAATGAGAAGTCATTTCTCGGAGAGCGGAGATTTGCAATAAACCTGACAGCTAAAGATATTATTGACGGTGATATTGTTGATTATATCTTCGCTTTGATCGACCAAGGTGAACTTGAGACAGAGCAGATAAAATTGGAATTAACAGAATCTGATTTAGTTGAAAGTGTCGCTCTTGCTTTAGCGTCCACCACGAGGATCTGCATGCGCGGTATTCCCCTGGCGATTGACGACTTTGGAACAGGTTACTCTTCACTAAAGCAATTAGATGACCTGCCATTTTCAGCACTGAAACTGGATATCGACTTTGTGAAAAACATTCAGAGCAGTCGTTCAAGCCATGCCATTGTTCGCGCTACTCTCTACTTGGCTCACTTATTAGAACTGAGTACGGTTGCTGAAGGGGTTGAGGACCATTCTCTTTGGATGGACATTCGTGAAATCAGTAATGTCGACACATTGGTTCAGGGCTATTTTATCGCTCGTCCAATGCCTGCTCGTAAACTATTAGAGTGGAAAGAAGACTGGGACAGAAAAATTAAAGAGCTGAACTTAATTAAAGAAATTAAATAAGCGGGCTTTGAACATAACGGTAAATTTGTTTAGTGAATGTGTTCGCTATTAAATATGAACAAACGTTACCATCAGCCACTACCAGCGCTAATGAAAAAACCTTATGCTATTGTCTCGCTATATCAACATTAAAGTACAGTTTATTGTACTGCTCTCAATAATATCTCTTAGCCTAGCTGCCATTATCTCAATAAATGTCTTTATTCATAATGATAATAGTCAGCGCCTAAAGCAGTTAGAGTCAAGTTACTACCCTGCACTTGAGCATGCGACGAAAATATATTCTCTTTTACCTAACGTGAAGCAACAGTTCGAAGCTGCTGTCGTGATGGAAGATGAGCAAGCTCTCGATTTTGCACGTCAAATTTCTTCTGAACTGCAAGTTGAAGCGAGTCGTGGTGCCGATGTTTTACCTTCACAAGCGACAGCTTTTAATAAACTGTCACAACAACTAGCAAGGTACACGGATTCTGCGTACGCGCTGAGCGAAGATTTTATTAATCTCAATGACTCTTTCGAGAGCCTGACCTCCAGAGCGAACCAACTTAGCACTGAATATGATTCATTAGTTGCGTTAAGCGAGACGTTACGTGCATCCGCGAGTCAGAAGGTCGTAGACACCATCTTGCACTCTGAAAAAGCCGCAAACGACGCTGCGAATCAATCTATTTGGTTAGGTGTGTTCTTTTTGATCTCTGTGATTTCGGTTGGTTACGCAATATTCAAATCGGTTATTAGCTCAATACTGCTTGTGACAGAAAAGATGAAGGCGATTGCGACTGGGGATGGTGACTTAACAGTACGCATCGACTACGCAGGAAAAGATGAGATATCAACGCTTGTTGAGAGTTTCAATCAATTCATTGAAAAGCTACAAGGCATTATCGCGAGTACGTTAAGCATTGGACACGAGCTTGAGGTTGTCAGCGACAAGATTCGTAGCGAGTCGAATCAAACCTTGGCTCTAAATAGCACTCAACGTGATCACATCGAAGAGGTTACCGAGGCGGTCAATAACATCATCGACCTCATAGAACAAGTTGTTAACTTTGCATCGCATGCAGATTCTCAAGCTCAAAAAGCCAATTCTAGTGCTCAAACAGGAACACAAGTGGTTCTTAAAACGAGTAAAGAAATTGAAGAGCTTGCGACAAACATCCGTGATACAGCCTGTAAGTTGAAAGAACTCGATCAGAATGCAAGCAATGTTGGCTCAATACTAAACACAATACAAAGTGTCGCTGAGCAAACGAATTTGTTAGCACTAAATGCTGCAATTGAAGCTGCGCGAGCTGGTGAACATGGCCGAGGCTTTGCTGTTGTGTCCGACGAAGTGCGCGTGTTAGCGAACAATACTCAACAATCCGCAACAGAAATTAATGCCTTGTTGGTCGACCTTAAGTCCGGCTCTAACGCTGCTGTTGGCGCTATGGACCAAGGCTTAGCGAGCTCGTCACAGGCGGTTGGAGACGCGCAAAACGCGGGTGACTATCTATTAGAAATTAGTGGCCAGGTAGAAGAAATTACCGAGCTCAACAAACAAATTGCAAGTACTACAGAGCATCAAGCTCGTGCTTCAAAACAAATCCACACCCATATGGATGATTTTAGACAGTGCTCTCATCAAGTGTCTCAGTCGACAGATCAACTCGAAGCTCTAAGTCACCAACTGAGTGGCATCGTTACAGAGCTGAGTAAATCAACATCACAATTTAAAGTATAACGGAGAACAACAATGACTAACTCCTCTTTTCGCTTATTGCCGTTAGCGGTAGCACTTGCGACTTCATTCGCTGTACACGCTACAGATGAGCAAAAATTGGCTGAGCTTGAGAACAAGGTCGCTATTCTTGAAGCAAAAGAACTAAATTCAGTCGCTGATAAATTTAGCTTCAATGGTTTTGCGTCTTTGAACATGCAACTTGGTAACAATAGCCATGGTTTCATGAAGTCACAAAACAAAGTACGCTTTGATGAAGGTTCTCTAATTGGTTTGCAAGGTGAGTTTGAAGTTAACGACTCTACTTCAGCTGTAGTGCAAATGGTTGCTCGCGGTAACAAGAAAGAAAACTGGACACCGGATGTTGAGTGGGCATTTCTAAGCCATAAAGTAACACCAAATTTGACAGTCCGTGGCGGTAAGCTACGTCTTCCTCTGTTCATGTACTCTGACTACCTAGAAGTGGGTTACGCTCAAACAAGCGTTCGCGTTCCTAGTGAAGTTTATGGTTCTGTGGTTCTTACGTCACTTACTGGTGGTGATTTCATCTATGACGTTGAGTTAGACGACAGCACAGTATCATTCCAAGGTTTCGTAGGTTCACAAAAGCTTTCAGCGTCTAAGCATAGCTACAATGCTGATACGCAGTTTGATGACATCGCTGGTGGTGTGATCAACTGGACAGACGACACTTGGACTTTACGTACGGTTTACGCTCAAGCAGTGGTAAGCTCAACAACAAACTGGAACGTTAAGAATAAGCCACCTATTTTAAACACAACGTTTAACGATGAGAAAGCGAAGTTCTACGGTGTTGGTGGTCGATACGACAACGGTAACCTATCGCTAGTTTCAGAAGTTACTCGTACAACGGTTGAAGGTTTCTATCACGATGTAGATTCTGCTTACCTGACAACGGCTTACCGTGTGAACGAATTCACGCCTTACGTAACTGTAGCGCACATGGAATCGACAGACGATGCAGAACGTAACAACCAGGTTAAACGTCAATACGTAAACATGGTTAAGAACCCAAGTGCTGCTACTAAATATGCTTTCGGCTCTGCAGCCGCTATCTCTAGCAACATGAATATCCAACGCACAACTTACAGCATCGGTACTCGTTGGGACTTTATGCCTAATATCGCGCTGAAAGGTGATGTTAGCTACCTAACCAACTTCGGTTCAACTAATGGTGGTGTTAACGCGTCTTACAAGAACGAAGACAACATCTTGTACACGGTTAAAGTCGACGCTGTATTTTAAGGAAGAGAATTATGTTTAAAAAAGCATTGGTAGCCGCTGCTCTTCTGAGCAGCATGAACGCTTTCGCTGGTTTGGTTGTTGTTGGTAATCCATCAATGAGTGAGCTGGACGCTTCAACAGTTAAAAAACTGTATCTAGGTAAAGCAAAGTCTCTACAGATTGAAGCGGTAGACTTGGAAGACGGTCACCCACTTAAGGGTACTTTTCACCAAGCAATTACAAAGAAGACAGAAGCACAGCTTCAAGCTTACTGGGCAAAGCGAGTATTTACGGGGAAAGGTCAACCACCTAAAGCTGTAGGTCAAGAAAGCTTAGCGAAAGACATGGTCGCTAGCTCTTCAAACAAAATTGCTTATATCGATGACTCTTTAGTTGATAGTTCAGTTAAGGTTCTTCTAAAGCTTTAATCTTGAGCTTTAAAATAAAAGCTTGAGCTGAAAAGTAAAGGCTTTTCGTGTGGCGCTCTAATAGGGCGCCACTCTTACATTGGCTTACATACTGCTCGAACTCTCTTACTTACCGCTTACACTCGCTTGTCAATTTCCTATCCTATTGTTTTATAAGGCAATCTTGCTGGTTGTTTTTTGTTCTATTTTCTAAAAAATCCAAAATTTTTATATTTTTATGCATTTAGTTTGTTTGATATAAAAGTGGGCATGTTGAGATTATCTGCTTGGGTTATAGAATGCGCGGGTAATATAAACAAATAGGTGAGGATACAATCTGATGCTAAATGACAAAAGAACGAAAATCTTGAGCTCAGCAGAAAAGCTATTTATTTCTCAGCCTTATAGTAAAGTTTCAATTCGGTCTATTGCTAAGTCTGCGGGTGTAAGCCCCGCGTTAATTCTTTATTACTTTAATAACAAAGAGCAATTGTTTGATCAGCTCATCGAAGAGCATACAAGTCGTTTTCAAGATCAGTTCTCAAAGTATCAGAGAGTGGATGGAATACAACTACAACACTTACTTTCTGAACTTATCGAGTTTTGGGAAGCTTCGCCTAACATCTTTTTACTATTCACTTTTGGCGGAAGCTCATACAATTACGAAAATGTTCAACGCCTTAAAGAGTCTAAGTTTGGTTACACCTACAATAAGACTCTTGAAAATCTTCTTTATTTAGTTGATGGCTGTAACGAGTCAAACTTTCATTATTACCAGATGTTGGTTACGTCGTTAGTGTCTCAACCATACTTAGCAAATAAGCAACAAAAATATAACAATGACAACTCTACGTTTAACCTTATGCAATACCAAGAGGTTATAGCTAGCTTATTTAAAGAAGAGGCTCGCTTTGCTTATTAGATAACTGCTTATTAAGTAATTGCTTACTAAATGATTCTTCATAAGTTGTGTTTTGGGTTTTAATAGCTAATTCTTAGAAATACGTTATGAAAAAAAGCGCCGCTCATTTGAGTGGCGCTTTATTATGAGGAATACAGCCTCTAGTCGGGACTGTTAACACATAAGCAATAGGCTACTCAGTTTGATTTTTGAGTGTCTGGAACCCAAAGTAAATTCGCATGAATGTAGTTAGCCAACAAGCTGCACCAAAGGTGTAAGCGATAACCGCAAAGTGTTGAGGCCAAATACAGAACGCGATGAAACAAGCGATGGTTTCAGTGCCTTCGGTTAGCCCTGACATGTAGTAGAGAGACTTATGCTTATAGACTGGGTTTTCGATGCCTCGTTTGCCTGCCATCACGGCAAACGCCAAAAAGCTGCTGCCAGTACCGATAAAAGAGAAGATCAAAAACGCACCGGCAATGGCGTTGTGTTCTGGGTTCGCAATAACAAAGCCAAAAGGAATTAACGAATAGAAAAGGAAATCGAGGCTGATGTCGAGAAAACCGCCAGCGTCACTAATGCCTTGGATTCGAGCCAAGGCCCCATCAAGCCCATCACATACTCGGTTGAACACAATGAAGCCTAGCGCCCATTCGTAATGTTGAAATGCCAACGCCGGAAACGCTAAACACCCGACCAGAAAGCCAAATAAGGTGGTTTGATTTGCCGTGATACCGAATTGACTCAGCAACTTAGCTGATTGGTTTAATGGCCACTTAATGACCTTGATGGAGTACTTATCCAGCATGATGACTTCTCCATGGCCAAGACAGCACTTGCGCCCCTTGAGGTACGTCAGCTTCGTCGTGCGTGACCATTAATGTTGGGATATTTGCTTTTGTCAGCTGTTCGAAGACCCAATCGCGAAATTGTGCTCTTAACTCTTGGTCTAACTTACTAAACGGTTCGTCGAGTAGGGCGAGCTTCGGCTTCGCCAATAACATACGAGTTAAGCTGATTCTTGCACGTTGACCGCCAGATATTTGATCCGGGAAAGACTCTGCCAAGTGAGTTAGCTCTATGTCTTTTAGTGCAGCCATCGCTTGCTGTTGACGAGCGGAGCCCTTAATTGAATTAGGCAGAGAGAACGCCAAGTTTTCCCATACCTTGAGGTGAGGGAACAACAAGTCATCTTGAAAAAGAATACCGACTTCACGCTGATGTGAAGGCAGGTCATCCAGCTGAATGTCGTTCAAAATAACGGTGCCAGAATACGAAAACTCATCATTTAAGTGCCCAGCTACGGCGTCCAACAAGGTCGATTTTCCGCAGCCGCTCGGCCCCATCAAAGCCAATACTTGGCCTGATTCTAATGTTACGTTTAGCGCTGAAAACAGCGATACACCATCGTTTTTACGGATGGCGAGGTCGTTGAGGTGCAGACTCATTCGTTAGAAAACCTTTAAAAGTAAGACGGCGATATCTGAGTTGAAGTCGGCTGACTAATATCGCTAAAGAGAAAAAGAACAGAGGCAATAGGGCCTGCCAGATAGCATAAATTGCGGTTACCCTGCGGTCGAAACCACTGGTTAGGGCAACGGCTTCTGTGGTGATCGTGCTAATACGGCCTGCGCCGAGCATCAATGTTGGAAGGTACTGGGCCAAACTCACGCTGATCCCGACCGCCCAAGCAAAGGCAATAGCAGGTAACAAGATAGGCAGTTTGATGGAGTACCAGCTTTGAAATGGAGATTTACCAAGGCTCAGCGAGGCTTTTATCAGACCATTATTGAAGCTTTTCCAAGGGCCATCCAAAGACAGATACACAAACGGGAAAGCAAAGAAAACATGCGCCCAAATCACCCAGAACTCATAGGCGCTGCTGCCGATATAAAGCGTGGTCACTTGCATGCCGAACAAAACCGAGAGTTGAGGTATCAACATGGGAATCGCGATAATAAAGCCCGGAACTTGCCACTTGTATTTGATTCGATACTCATGAGCTACCAGCGCAAGCAACAAAGCGACTGAAGCAGCAATAAGGCCAATCCATAAGCTTTGCCCGACAGTACTCATGATGCCATCCCACTCAAATTCCCAAAAACGCATGCTGTAGCGACTTGGAAGTAAATCAGGGAAACGCCAACGTTGGGCAACACTCCAAATCCCCATTAGTGGAATGATCAGCAGTGACAATGCAGCAAGCACTGCGAAGATCGTTTTTCCTGGAAGGTTAATACCTGTTCTTCCTGAATATTGCCAAGTTCTAAAGTACTTCAGAATTGACCATTCGATTAAACGCGCTAAGGCGATGATCAACGAAGCTAAACCGAATAAAACGATCGCGCCAGCGGCAGCTCGTGGCAATAAATTAAGGTCTGGGTCGTTAAACCATTGCCATACCAAAACGGCAAAGGTCGGCGGATTGGTTGGGCCAATGATCAGAGCAATATCGACAACCGACACGCTGTAAGCAAGCACCGCCAACATAGGGAAGCGAAGCTTGGTAAACCATTGTGGGAAAATACACTTCCACCAGATCTGAGCACGGCTATAACCCAGAGAGGCACTGACCTTAGTGATGCGTTCAACATCGACTTGCTGAAGTATCGATATGCTCATCAGCAACAAGAAAGGAACTTCTTTGAGCGCCAACATGATGATAAGGCCAAACGCGTATGGGTCTTTTACCAATAGCGCCAATTCAGAGCTCGTAGCCGATTCGCCGAGCAAGTGATGTACGGCTCTTGCGCCAAGCCCTGTTGGGCTAAACAGAAAAGCAAAGCCGATAGCGAAAGCCACATGCGGAATGGCAAGCATTGGCGATAGCGTTAGCTCAATCTTTCTCCAAAACTTGTTTCCCCAAGAAGCCTGAAGAATACAAAAGGTCAGGAAGCAGGCAATGTAGCTGCTGGCGACCGCTGAACCGAGGCTCAAACCAATAGAGTGCCAAGCCCCTTCCCATTGAAAGACTTGGTTAAAACCGTTGAGTGTTGGTTCCTCTAAACCTAGGGGCGGGATGAAACTCAGTGACGAGGCCACTACTCCCGCTACCCCAGGAATCGTAGGGACAATGCACACAGCTATAACAACAAAATATAGAGCGCGTAGCATGAATTTTAGTTACCGTATCGCTTAAGCCACTCTTTCTCGAGCGCGTTTTGCCAGCTTGGGTGTGGTTCATCAATCGATTTAAATTGTTGAGTATTCTTAGCGCTACCAGTCAGGTACTTGCTGCTTAATACAGAAGGATCACCCCAAACATTGAGGTCGCCTTTGCGCGATTGTGCTTCTGGGCTCAACAAGAAGTTGATGGTTACCTGAGCGCCAGCACTTGCATTAGCATTCCAAGGAATCGCAAGGAAGTGAATGTTAGACAGAGCGCCACTTTCTAGAGCATAGGCCTTGGTAGTTTCAGCTAGGCGGCCACTTGATTGTGCTGAATAAACAGAGTTTGGATTGAATGTTATGGCTAGGTCGAGTTGTCCATCATCCAGAAGTTGGATACTTTCAGATGTGCCTGCTGGGAATTGTTTGCCACCACGCCATGCCACTTTATGGAATTTATCTAAGTAAGCCCACAGTGGTGCTGTAACTTCTTGGAAGTTGTCTTCCGAAACAGGTTGAGCCAGCGCAGGGTTGTTGTCTGTTAGCTCAATGAGTAGAGACTTGATGAAGCTGGTGCCATGAAATTCAGGTGGGCGAGGGTAGCTTAAGCGGTTAGGGAAAGCTTGAGCGTAGCTCAACATTTCTGAAAACGATTGTGGCGGATTGTTTAGCGTCTCTTGGTCGTGGATGAACACCAGTTGTCCGACGCCCCAAGGCGCTTCTAAGCCTTCGGTTGGCTCCGAGAAATCGACATCAATTGGTAAAGATTTATCAACGTACTGCCAGTTTGGAAGTGATTCTGTGAATGGTCCAAATAACAGCGCATTGTCTTTCATCGAGCGGAAGTTCTCACCATTAATCCAAACGATATCGACACTGCCTTCGCTGTTCTTGCCTGCGGCTTTTTCTGCAAGTAGTCGAGTAGTCGTTTCAGCAATGTCGGTTACTTTTACATGCTTTAAGGTCACACCGTAGTCACTTTGTAACTCCTTGCCTGCCCATTGTAGGTAACGATTAATTTCTTGGCTTCCGCCCCAAGCGTGAAAGTAGACAGTTTGTCCCTCTGCCTGCTGTTCTATTTGGTTCCAGCTATTGGTTGATGTTGCTTCATCAGCGTAAATGGCTGCGCTGTATGCAACGGTTGCCATGATTCCTAACGTACTTACTATCTTGTTCATAAACTTTTCCATTTGGTAGTGAACGGGCAAGAGCATTGTTATTTCGAACTCCCTACAGTTATTCTATCTGTTTCTGAAATAATTTCTAATTCAACAGTAAATTCAATCAATTACTTAAGGGCTCTTACCATCCTAGCAACAGACCGTTGAACTGATGAATTTATTGCACTCAAATGATAGATTTTTTAGGTTTATTGGAGGTTGGTACGAAAAGTAAGCGATGAGTGTCAGTTTTGAAGGAATCATGAGTGTAAAAAAGCAATAAAAAAGGAGCCACTAGGGCTCCTTCAATCAATATTTGGTTTCTCTGACTGATTAGTTTACCCAGTCACGAATTGTGTACGTTAGCGTGTGTACATCGTTTTTCAATACTAGCGTATCGTTTGTTAGTGTTACGTCGCTCCACTCGCTTAGAGTCGCGGAAACCGATTGTTCGATTTCCATTGCTGAGCCGTGACACATTTTCATGGTCATGCCCATTTGCTTAATGCGGAATTGACCGTCTTTTAGTTCGCCTTGACCGAAGAAGTTGTTACAACCAGCCATGCCGTTTGCCGTCATCTTTTCGCCGATCTCTAGACGAGGTGTCGCTTGGTGTTCGCTTTTCTCAATGTTCTTGCCATCAATTTGCGCAAGTTCCCAATTATGGTGCTGTAGATCGGTTGGTGTTACTTGCATCGCGTTATCACCTGTTGTTGTGCATGCTGCTAGCATCATAGGTAAAGCGGCTACTGCTAGTAATTTTTTTGAACTAAACTTCATATTATAAGGCTCCAAAGGAAAGAACGAAGTTACCGAATAAGTGTAACTTGATGGGTTCAAAGTATAGTTTACAAAACACTATATGTGTCAGTATAAGGTCATAGTTTAGTATGGATTTTATGAGCTAGGCGACAAATTAATCGCTTATTTTTGAGATAGTAAGCGTAATTTTGAATATGTAAGGAGGCGCGGTGGAGCAGTTAGAGTTTTTCCAAGTTCCAAGCCCTTGCGTTGGGGTTTGCTCAAGCGATGACAAAGGCTATTGCAATGGCTGTATGCGTAAAAGGGAGGAGCGCTTTAATTGGATGTCGATGACGCCGTCAGAACAGTTACACGTCATAAAGCTGTGTCGTCAACGCTATAGAAGAAAAATAATGAAGCAAAAAAACTTGGTTGGTAACTCGGTTGACGAAGAGGGAAGTACAAGTCCCCAAAGAGATCTTTTCGGCTAAAGAGGAAGTATTGAAATTTTATTTAACCTCGAGGTAACTATTACTTTACATAATGGTTGGGGTGTAATATTAAGGTAGGTACCTTTGTACCTGAAGGAGTGGTGTCGGTATGAATAAAAAGAACGGAAAATTCAAAAAAGAGCCAGTTAAAGCACTGGATCGAAAACCAATCGGGGCGAAAGATGACCCTGAAGAGACTCCGCGTGATTGGCATTCGATGTCAGAAGAAGAGCGAATGGAAATCCTTTCTCACCTTTCAGACATGCCTTTTCAATAATACCGCTGGTTCTTCAGAGTCTTTCTTAAAGGCCCTGTTTTCTTAAATAAACAGCTTTCTAAAATAAAAATGTTATTAAACAAACATGTGATTCGCTTTCGTTACACCACGATGATACGTGCAAAATGTATCATCGGCTTCCGTGGTTTTACTGTGAATTTTAATGTTTGTGATCACTTCTACAGCCCCTGCATCGTAGCAAGCTTGTTCTGCTTTTTTAACGATATCGAGGAGTTGGTTGAGTTCACCTTTCATCGTGGTTTCCATAGCTCCGACTTGGAAAGGCACATCAGCAGCTTTCACAACTTCGATGGCTTTATCAACCACTTCGAAGTTGTTGCCTTCTTTAACGCGAGGGATCACTTGGAAGGCAACCATCACTTCTTTTTCTCTTTTTAACTCAGGCACTTTCTGCTTACTCTTGGATAGGGAATTGTTGCAGATGATAGGTTAATACGGATATTAATTCTACAGCTAACGATGCTGTTCTATCGACTATATCAGTGACTAGAGATATAGGCTTACTTGCTACCCCAATGGTCGCTAACCCAACCACCAATATGCTCATCAAAATGACTGCCACTGAATCTCTGTTTACGCTCCACCGAGGTATCACAGTCATCTTTGTTGTCTATTAGGTTTTGTATGTAGTTTGCCATCGGGTCATTAGAACGCTGACGATCTCGGCGAGTGGCCACTTCCTTAATCAGTTGTAATCGATATGTAGAGCTTGCACGTTTCATTTCAATGACCTCCCGGTTTTTAGACACTAATAGAAAAATCTAGTTGTCAGATATAGGGGCGTCAACGTGATTTCAGAGTATTTTTTTTGAGCAACCAAGAATCAATACCTTGGCATCATAATTCATAAAAGTGTCATTTAGGTTGGCAACGTTATGGAGGTTTGAGGGCGTAAGTTTGTATTTTTGTCCTGTTAATATGAGATGAACCATAAAAAAGCCCAGTGCAAACTGGGCTAATCGATTTTCTGTGGTTATTTTGAAGAACTGGTTATTTCGAAGAACTTGGTTTGCTCTTAAATTGCTTAACACTCTTCTTTTTTGCGGTTCTTCGGTTAGCCATTTTGTCTTTAGGCGGACGTTTGCGAGCTGTCGCTTCAGATGCAGGTTTGTCTGTAACAGGGAAACCTTCCAACGCTTGTAGCATAAGAGGTTTATTGGTCAGAGTACGAATTGCATTCAGGTAGTCAGTTTCGCTGTGGCTAACCAGAGAGATTGCGCGCCCCGTGCTTCCTGCTCTTGCTGTGCGACCAACTCGGTGTACGTAAGTCGCCGAATGCGATGGCAAATCAAAGTTAATTACGACAGGTAGTTGATCAATATGGATGCCTCTAGCCATAACGTCGGTGGCGATAAGCACACGAGTCGTGCCATTTTTGAAATTCTCTAATGCTTGCTCTCGCTCTTCTTGGCTCTTATTTCCGTGTAGCGCATTCACACTGATTTTGGCTTTATTCAATCGCTTGGTTAATGCATCTGCATTATCTTTTGCGCCAATAAATACCAATACCTGCGACCATGTGTGCTGATTGAGTAGGGCGATCAGCGCTTGAGCTTTACTGCCTTTGTTCACTAAGTACAGAGTTTCTTCAATAGCCGCGACCACGCTGTTTTCTTGATGCGTTGTGACCTTTACTGGATTAACAAGAAGCGCCTCAGTCTGACTGATCAGCTCTATTGGCAGCGTAGCCGAAAACAACAGTGTTTGATGCTTTTTAGGAAGAGCAGAAATAATGGTTTGAACATCTGGCCAAAATCCCATGTCGAGTAAACGGTCTGCCTCATCAAGAACTAAAGACTTGCATTGGGTTAGCTCGAGCTTGTTCTCTTGAATAACGGCATGTATTCGGCCAGGAGTTGCGATCACGAGTTGTGGCTTTTCTAACAATTGCTGTTGCTGGATCTCGATATCAACTCCACCAGTCAGTGTCACTGTTTTGATATCAAGTGTGGTTGCGATGGGTTCTAGTGCTTTGGCTACTTGAGAGGCAAGTTCACGGGTTGGAACAATGATTATCGCTTGTAGTTCATTTACATCATGCTTGATGCTGTTCAGCAAAGGTAAGCCAAATGCCAACGTTTTTCCGCTACCCGTTTGAGCCAACGCCAGCACGTCTTTCCCCGCAATAATTGTAGGAATTACCGCTTGCTGTATCTCTGTCGGCTTATTGAATTGAGATGGGATCGCGGAGACGGTTTTTGGGTTAAGGGCTAGGCTATCAAATGACATAAATGAACCAAGTATCAAAAGGGAGGTGGAGTCTAACAGGGCTGCAAATGTTAGAAAATCAGTTTTGTAACGTTACACGATAAACGCTCTCATTATATGCGTGAATTATGCATGTTAGCCATACGCGATAATTAAACGTTCATCATATTGTAATGGCATTGAATGGACGTACAATGTCCGCCCTAAAAATGTTCATGAAATGAGTTCGAAATGAGTTGGGACAGTATATCGCTGTTTATTGTTATCGTGTTTTTTATTGCCATTATTCCAGGCCCTAATGCTTTGCTGGTATTAAGCACAGCCTTAACTCAAAGGAAGCTGTTCGCATTTGTGAACGTGTTGGGCGTGTCATGTGGTTTCTTTTTTCACGCCTTTATCTCGGCCAACGGCATAAGTTTGTTATTGTCGAACACCCCAATGGCCTTTGAAGGGCTTAAGTGGGCTGGGGTTTTGTATCTTGTCTGGCTTGGGTATAACCATTTTCGCGCGGCCCTGCGTGCTCAAGAGGGTGTACTTTATGCGGTAAGTGCATCGGGAAGTAAGCTATACAATCAATTTATCAAAGGGCTCCTCACTAATCTACTGAATCCTAAAATCGTCCTGTTTTATCTTTCTATATTCCCTCAATTTGTTTCAAAAGATGCGATTGTGACAGACAGTTTGATGCTTGGTGGGATTCAGGCGACAGTAGTGTCGATGTGGTTCTTGATTGTGATCTTAATGGCGGATACGTTCAAGTGCTTGTTGGTTCAAAAGCGAACCTCACAAATGATGAACATTGTTTGTGGTGTTCTATTTGTGGGCTTTAGTATTCAACTAGCATTGTTTCAGCTCTGAGGTAGTGTTGCTAAGAATGGGGCATATACCATATTCTATTCAGTTCTCATTTTTTACTGAATCCTCAGGAATTTTAGAGTCTCTTCATAAATGGCTAAAGCATTGCTATGTAAAGTCGATATAATGGACAGTCATCAATTGGATGAATGTGTATGTTTCGAGCTTAGATTTGAAACAGAAAACAACGGATAGTTAGCTTGTTCATTTTTACCAAGAAACAGAAACATGAAACAAAGATAGGGAGTCATCGATGAGTGAAGAGTCATTCACCCAGAAACGTGAGTATTACCGCCTGAAGTACCCTAAAAAGGCGCGCCCAGTGATACGAATCAAAGATGAACTTTTTCATGTCAGTGAAGTTTCTGAAAAAGGCGTGCGCTTGATGATGAGTAACATCATCCCGGTCTATCGAGGCTTCTCAATGGCAGGCACTTTATGGTTGCATGGTAATAACAGCATTGATATTCGTGGTTCTGTATTGAGGCAAGAAGGCGATGAAGTGATCGTTCTGTTATCACAAGGCCCGAGTTTCAAAGATATGGTGGCTGAACAACGACACATTAGGCAAAGGTACCCGGTTTTCTTCGCGAACCTCAGAGTGGCATAAGCAAAGCTTCTAAACGCCTAAAACCCAAGTAACTCATCGTTATCTGATATAAAAAGCCCAGCACTTTGACAAGTGCTGGGCTTTGTCATCTATATGAACAAACTACTTCTAAAGACAAACTAACGAGTTTGTTTCGTCTTATAGCTCGTCTACTGTTGCCCAAACCGCTGCTAGCATGTCGTGACCAAATGCAACACTGCGCTCTGGAGACCAACCGTACAGTTCGTCAGCGTGGCTGATGTGATCTTTAAATGGCATCTCGACAGTGTATGCCAAACACTTGAACTGTTCGCCGATCCAGTTTGTACCGACGGTCATATTTGCTTTGCCCGGTTCGTCTTTATCGTAGCCAAATTCATCTTGGAACTCTGGCGTGATAGTCAGAAGAGCTTGCTTGAAGTGATTCTCTAGTTTTGCAATGCGCTCATTGTATGAAGGCGTACCTTCACTACCAGCAACAAAGTTATATGGAATCGCTTCGTCACCGTGGATGTCTAGACATAGGTCAACACCAGTCTCTAGCATGCGCTCGCGAACAAGGAAAACCTCAGGGCTGCGTTCCATAGAAGGTGACTGCCATTCACGGTTTAGGTTAACGCCAATACCGTTAGTGCGTAGGTGGCCACGGATACTGCCGTCTGGGTTCATGTTAGGTACAACGCGGAATACAACGCTGTCTAACAGTGAGCGGCCTACTGTGTCTGTCTCATCAAGCAAGCGTTGTAGCAGACCTTCGATCAGCCATTCAGCCATGGTCTCGCCCGGATGTTGGCGACCAATAACCCAGATGTTTTTCTTCTCTGCACTTGGCTCACCGATGGTTAGCAAAGTGATGTCGTTGTTATCTAACGTATGGCCCAGAGTTTCTAGCTTACAAGCAGGGTGCGTTTGAGCACTGTGCAAGAGATCTTGATGACGATCGTATGAATACGGTGCGAAGTACGCGAAGTACATTGAATCGTGTTCAGGAATGATATCAAAGCTTAATGTGTCGCCATCGAATTGAGATGGAATGCGGAACCACTCTTCACGGTCATACGATGCAACCACATCATAATCTTTCCAGCCTTCAGGGTAGGCAGATGTTGCCAATTGGCCGATTTCAAAGTGGTGAGCTTGTTGAGCTTCACTTTCTAAGCGGAAATGAAACCATTGTGCGATTTCAGTTTGATTATCCGCTGGAATAGTTAGTTGAATGTTTTGTGGTGAATCTGCTGAAACGACGTGAATGTTGCCGCTTTCGAAGTTGCTGAAAATTTTCATTGTAGTTTTTATCTCGTAGTTGAGTTGCCGTAAGATTAGCACACTTTTTTTCGAGCAAACCACTAACTAAATCGTAATGAGATGTTATTTCAGCTATCTGTTTTTTAGCTGCCTACTTTTAAATCGACAGCTATTTAACGGTTAACTTTGAGCTATCGACGTTGGCAAGTCGTGCAACCACGACAGGCAGAGCGTGTATAGCGATCGAGTTTACTGCGTTGCACCTTACAGTACGCATTTTTCAGCGCTCTTCTTCCAGCAAACCAATCATCCGGCTTTGACAGGATCAGATAACCATTGAAGCGCTTCACAAGCTCTATTCTATTTTGGTCGATGAACTTGCTATCAAACCCAATTTCAAAGTAATCAAGGGCTTGTTCAATCGAAGTAAAACTCGCTATTTTTTGTTGGAACTCTGTTTGGTTCATGCCTAATTCAATGCCGTAATTTTGCAAATATTATAGGCGGGTTCATTACTCCTTATCTTGATTTTAGTGCGATTTAAATAGGAAGGCGTGTAGTTATTTTTAGTTGAATTTTATAAATGAGATCGGCTTTATTTGTTTTGTGAATATCAAACCAATTGGTTGCGCAGTCACGGTTATAAGTGAGTTGTATTGAAGTCTCATTGCTCACTTTCTTTATTGTCAATAAAGACAATTTATGACGTGAATCAATAGTGACTACCCCTAAAGTATTATTCTGATCGCAATTGTTACTAATTGTTGAAGATGATTTCTAAATATGTCTATTAAAAAACGATATATCGCTCTTATTGCCGCTGTTGGTATAGGTATAGGTATTGGTTGGCTAACGCTGGGCGGTACTGCAGCCGTTATGCACTACACATCGAGTACTGAGTTCTGTACTTCTTGCCACACTATGCAAATTCCGTATGAAGAATATGAAGGTTCAATCCACTTCAGCAATGCAAAAGGCATTCGAGCTGAGTGTTCTGACTGTCATATTCCTTCTGATCCAATTGACTACGTAATCACAAAAATTCGTGCGTCTAAAGATATTTATCATGAGTTCGTAACCGGCAAAATTGATACAGAAGATAAATACGAAGAACATCGTATGGCAATGGCAGAAACAGTGTGGGCGCAACTGCGTGAAAGCGATTCAGCCACGTGTCGTTCTTGTCATACTTTCGATGCGATGGACAGTTACGAGCAATCTGAAGATGCAGCAAAAATGCATGAGTACGGACAAGAGAATAATCAGACTTGTATCGACTGCCACAAAGGTGTTGCTCACTTTGCTCCTGAGCCAGAAATGGACAGCGAAGCCTTTGATAATTTGATGGCATTCACCGAAAAAACAGACCCGAATGCGAAAGTCGTTTACTCAGCAGAAACCATCAGTATTGGTGACCTTGGCACTATTAATCCAACGGCACGCCTAGATGTGAAAAGTGTTGAAGGTACTGAGCGCACAATCGAGTTGCATGCTTACCAAATGAAGGGTGCAGAACAGGTGCTTTACTACGGCGAAGGTCAACGCTCAATCGTTGCGATGCTGACAGACCAAGGGCAACAGAACCTTGACGTTGGTGATTTTAAAACGGATGCGTACGGTAATGAATGGCGAACGGCGGTGCTAACCGCGAACGTTGATGCGCCTGTACTGGATTCACTCGAGCCAATCTGGGAGTACGCAGAAGAACTCGACAACGTTTACTGCTCGACATGCCACGCAAAAATTGGCGCGAACCACTTCACCGTTAATGCTTGGGGCCCTGTTGCAAAAGGCATGGGCGAAAGAACTGACATTTCAGACCAAGATTTAGAACTTCTTACTAAATACTTCCAGAACCACGCAAAAGATGTGGCTGGCCACTAAGAAACAAAAGGGAAATAATTATGACAGATATTACTCGTCGCGGATTCCTCAAAGGATCGGGCATGGCTGCTGGTGCGCTGGCATTTACATCATTGACGCCAATGACAGCATCAGCTGCGAATAAGCGTGGTAAAGGTGTATTAACTGCAGGCCGCATGGGACCGATGTTGTGTGAAGTAAAAGATGGCAAGTTGGTTTCAACGACTAATGCTCTGGCACAAACAGTGCCAAACAGCTTGCAAACGACAGGCCCTGATCAGGTTCATACCAAAGCGCGTATCAAATACCCAATGGTACGTAAAGGTTTCCTAGACAATCCATCCGACCCAACAGGAACTCGTGGTGCAGATGAATACGTTCGAGTGTCTTGGGATGAAGCTTATAAGCTGATCCACGAACAGCAAACGCGTATTCGTAAAGAGAACGGACCTGAATCTGTATTTGCGGGCTCTTACGGTTGGCGTTCAAGTGGCGTACTACATAAAGCACAAACGTTGCTGCAACGTTACATGAGCTTGGCTGGTGGTTACTCTGGTCACTTAGGTGATTACTCAACGGGCGCGGCACAAGTGATCATGCCGCACGTAATGGGATCGATCGAAGTTTATGAACAGCAAACCACTCACCCTGTGGTACTAGAGAGCTCAGACGTTGTTGTGTTGTGGGGTATGAACCCCATGAACACGCTTAAGATTGCATGGAGTTCAACCGACTGTTCAGGCCTAGAGTTCTTCCATCAACTTAAGAAGTCCGGCAAGACAATCATCGCGATTGACCCTATGCGTTCCGAAACCGTTGATTTCTTTGGTGATACAGTTCAATGGATTGCGCCGCGCCCAATGACCGATGTCGCAATGATGATGGGTATCGCGCACTCTTTAGTTAAGAAGGGTAAGCATGACGTAGAGTTCCTGAATAAGTACACCAGTGGTTACGATAAGTTTGAAGCGTACCTAATGGGTAAAGAAGACGGTGTTGAAAAGACGCCAGCATGGGCTGAAGAGATCACAGGCGTTCCTGCGAAACAACTTGAGCTTCTAGCAGACATCTTTAGCCAGAACCGCACTATGCTTATGGCTGGTTGGGGCATTCAGCGTCAACAATACGGTGAGCAACGCCACTGGATGATTGCGACGTTAGCTGCAATGCTTGGTCAGATTGGTCTTCCTGGCGGTGGTTTTGGTCTGTCTTACCACTATTCTAATGGTGGTAACCCAACACGCGATGCTGGTGTATTACCTGCGATTTCAGCTTCGATCGGTGGTGGTTCTTCAGCAGGTAACGACTGGGCAGTTTCAGGTGCGGTGAACAGCTTCCCTGTTGCTCGTATTACAGAAGCACTGGAAAACCCAGGCAAATCATATATGCACAATGGTCATGAACTGACGTTCCCTGACCTGAAAATGATTTGGTGGGCGGGCGGTGGTAACTTTACTCATCACCAAGATACCAACCGTTTGATCAAAGCGTGGCAAAAACCTGAACTTGTGGTTATCTCTGAGATCTACTGGACTGCAGCGGCTAAGCATGCGGATATTGTATTGCCAATCACTACGTCATTTGAACGTAATGATATGACGATGACAGGTGACTACAGTAACCAACATTTAGTACCAATGAAGAAGGTAGTTGAACCTCAAGGTGAAGCGCGTAACGACTTTGATGTATTTGCAGATATGTCTGAGATGATCAAAGCCGGTGGTCGCGATGTCTTTACTGAAGGTAAAGACGAAATGGCTTGGTTGAAAGGCTTCTACGATGCAGCGCAAAAAGCGGGTAAATCTGCACGTGTACGTATGCCTAAGTTTGGTAAGTTCTGGGATGATAACCAGCTTATTGAAATGAAATACAACAAGAAAGCTGCACAGTTCGTTCGCCATGCTGATTTCCGTAAAGACCCTGTGATGAATCCGCTAGGTACACCAAGTGGTAAGATCGAGATCTTCTCTAAAACAATCGAAGGCTACAATCTTGCGGATTGTCCAGCGCATCCAACGTGGATTGAGCCTACAGAGTTCTTTGGTAAAGCGAAGAGTGATGAACTTCAGTTGATGACAGCGCATGCGGCGCACCGTTTACACAGTCAATTTAACTATGCAAAACTGCGTGAAGAGTACGCTATCGGTAACCGTGAACCTATCTCCATTAACGTAGAAGACGCGAAAGTACGTGGCATCAAAACCGGAGATTTGGTTCGTGCATATAACGATCGTGGACAAGTACTGGTTGGTGCATTAGTGACTGATGGTATCAAACAGGGTGCTGTATGTATCCATGAAGGCGGTTGGCCAGATTTAGATAAAGAGACAGGTTTATGTAAAAATGGTGGCTGTAACGTGCTCACGTTGGATATTCCAACTTCTCGTTTGGCAAATGGTTGTGCTGCGAATTCTGCGCTTGTGAAAATTGAAAAATACACAGGCCCAGCATTAGAACTGACGGCATTTGATCCACCTAAAAATGGTTAATCTCTAACGAGAAACAATCACCAGAATAGAGCCAGCTTTAATCGCTGGCTTTTTTTATGATCTTTTTTGCGTCATAGAGACTATTACCCAGTGTCGAGTAGACAACTAATATTAATCAACGACATCACAGCGAGAGATAAGATAAATGAATCGAATCAATCCAAAGAAACTACTTCGCAGTAAATGGACGGCCGTTAGCCCAGTAAAGAAAGAAAAGCACTTTATGATCACGGAGGTCGAATTCGAGGAAGGGGAGGTCATTCGTTGTTTGATAGAAGCAGTGATGACGAAACGAGAAGAAGACATTAACTGGCGCGATCTAACCGATAAGGATCATTGGCTTCCTGGTTGGAAATAAGTGTATCAAGTCGAGGCGATCTGCTTGATACACTTGTATTAATTACCCGACGCAGCAAGCCCTTGCCAGTATTTAAGGCCTTCTAACACACCCTCTGCATGTGTTGCTCTGCTGGTGTATACGTTATCTCGATCGGACAGGTGAGCGATCTCAGGGTAATGATTCGCGACCAATATTGAATTTACGCCATCTATGGTTAGCATCGAGGTGTCGTTCGCTGAGTCGCCAGCCACGCATACCTCTTCAATACTTAACTGATGTTGTTTAAGTAGATGATGAATCGCTGTGGCCTTGTTGACACCCTTAGGCGTGATATCTAAGTACCAATCGTGGGAATAAGTAAGGTGTACATCTAAACCGTGTGATTCCAGACGAGATGCGATCAGCTCATGTTGAGGCTCTGAGAGTTTTCCTTCGAAAGTGATCTTGTATTCCCCTTGATGGATCTCTAAGCGCTCTCCCATGAAATCGAGCGATGCAAGTGCAGACTCAACCTTTGACTTGTTCCAAGACGCTTCTAATTGATTGTGCCAGGTGTGATCCGGTGTTTGGGAGTGCTCGTGATGAATTCTCGTGCCTACGTCGCTGATAATCGTGTGTGGTTTCGGGTAGTTGTCAGAAGCTAAACCCACACGAATTGAGGGCAGTGTTCTACCTGTCGCGATGATAAAGCGGATATCCGGTTGCTTTGTTAAGTAGTTAAACAACTGATCAACCCCATGAGACGAGCCGCCATCAAGCGTTCCATCAAAGTCACACACCAGCATTTTTATCATTCTAATACCTGTCCTTTTATCCGTCCGAAAGAGTGCCCAACCTTTAGATAAAGAATGGAACAGCAATGTGTACTCTACAAGTTGTCTTTCGGCCTGGGTAATCGACTTTGACAGTTTGCAGCAAGTATCACAGTTGGTGTTATGTCTTCTATATCGGAGATGAAGGTATCAATCCGATCTGTGCCTAATTGGACGGACTCTATCCAGATTGCCCTTCATATGTGTGTAAAAGTCATTGGGAGTGCGCGCCTCGTAATGGTGTTAATTTACCGGTCTTAGTGGCGTTTAAATCCTCTTAATTGGTTTGTATTCGAATTATTTGTACACGAACTATTTGTGCATATTCTTGGTCTATTTAGCCTATTAATTGTTCTGATGTGAAATAAATATTCAATAATCTATCTGTAAGTAATACATAATGCCGCAGGTGTTGAGTGTGATTTAAATTTCTTTATTATCAATATTTTGCCTTGTATGGGCTTGATATTTGACCTTTGTTTGGGCTGGGGTTTTAACGGTTTTTCATCGGCTTTACAGAACGATGCCCCTTAATTTGCATGGGTTAATTGCTTAGAGTGCTAATCGTTTTTCGGGTTTAAATAACCGTTTTTAAGTTTAAATAATCGGTTTTGAGTTTAAATAACTATTAGTTTAGATAACTAAGAAAGGATTAAATTACATGGATCCCATACTGGAAGTTAAGGGACTGTACAAGGTGTTTGGTGAAGACACCGACCGTGCTTTTACAATGATTAATGAAGGCGCGAACAAAGATAAAGTTTTCGAAGAAACAGGGTTAACGATCGGCGTTAACGATGTTTCTCTTAGCATTCAAGAAGGCGAGATTTTCGTCATAATGGGACTGTCAGGATCTGGCAAATCAACCCTAGTACGCCTTCTTAACCGCTTGATTGAACCTACCAAAGGTAATGTGCTTCTTCGAGGCAAAGACATTGCCCACACCTCAGAAGATGAGCTCCGCGAAGTCCGTCGCAACAACATCTCCATGGTTTTCCAAAACTTCGCATTGATGCCTCACATGACAGTGATTGAAAACGCCGCGTTTGGTCTTGAACTAGCGGGTGTTGAAGTCGATAAGAGAAAACAGTCCGCATTTGAAGCGTTGGAACGAGTCGGTCTCGGGCCGTATTCAGAATCTTACCCTGATGAATTGTCTGGCGGTATGAAGCAGCGTGTTGGTTTGGCTCGTGCTCTAGCATGTGACCCTGATATCTTGTTGATGGATGAAGCATTCTCGGCGCTCGATCCTTTGATTCGTACTGAAATGCAAGATGAGCTTATTCGCCTTCAAAATGACGATAAACGAACCATTGTTTTCATCTCCCATGATTTGGATGAAGCGATGCGAATCGGTGATCGTATTGCCATTATGCAAAACGGTGAGGTGGTTCAAGTGGGTACCCCAGACGAAATTCTTAACAACCCAGCGAACGATTATGTCGAAGCTTTCTTCCGCGGTGTGAATGTAGCAAGTGTTCTTACGGTGAAAGACATTGCACGTAAGAAGCCAGCGGCGGTATTTAAAAAATCAGAACATGACGGCCCAGCGTCCGCTCTACAAATCTTGATGGATAACGACCGTGAATACGGCATTGTTGTTGAGAAAAGCAGTCGTTACTCCGGCATTGTCTCTGTTGATTCCCTTCGTAAAGCACACAAAGAGAACAAATCACTGGCCAGTGCGCAGCTCGATGATGGCCTAACGCTGAACCCTGATTTACCAATCAATGATGTGCTTGGCCTTGTTGGCGGTGTGCCTTACTCCGTTCCTGTTGTGGATGAGCAAGGTAATTACTTTGGCGTGGTAACTAAGTCACGACTGTTACAAACATTGGATAAGGGGTAGATCATGTCGTCTGAACAAACAAATAATGACCCATGGTCTCAATCAGCTCCAGCAGCTCAACCTGCAAGTGATCCTTGGGGTCAAGCAGCTGATACCTCACCATCAGCAGATTGGTTAAGCAGCGAAACAGTCGAAACGACACCTTTTGACCCACTTAACCCTTTTGCAGAAGCAGTGTTGCCCGTCGACACTTGGGTAGAGTCTGGACTGAATTGGTTAGTTGAGCACGGACGTCCATTGTTTCAAGCAATCCGTGTGCCTATCGATTTCATTCTAAGTTCATTTGAAACAGCGTTGGTGTCGACACCTGCACCATTCATGTTGATCATTTTGTTTCTCGTTGCATGGCAGTTTTCAAACCTGAAGCTTGGTTTGGCTACAGCCGTTTCTTTGACTTTTATTGGCTTGATTGGCGCTTGGTCTGAAGCGATGACCACGCTTTCACTGGTCATGACATCGGTATTCTTCTGTCTGCTGATCGGCTTACCCATGGGGATATGGCTCGCCCGCAGCAATACCGCGGCTAAATTCGTACGCCCAATTCTCGACGCCATGCAAACGACGCCAGCCTTCGTTTATCTTGTACCCATCGTAATGTTGTTTGGTATCGGTAACGTTCCGGGTGTGGTGGTGACGATCATATTCGCACTTCCTCCTGTTGTACGTTTGACTATCTTGGGTATTCAGCAAGTACCGGAAGAGTTGATCGAAGCGGGTCACTCATTTGGTGCCAGCAAAAAGCAGATGCTTTACCGAATTCAACTACCGCTTGCACTGCCAACCATCATGGCGGGCGTGAACCAAACACTGATGTTGTCGCTATCGATGGTGGTTATCGCATCAATGATCGCGGTAGGTGGATTAGGTCAAATGGTACTGAGAGGTATTGGCCGACTGGATATGGGATTGGCCGCTGTTGGTGGCCTAGGCATTGTTATTCTTGCAATCCTACTTGACCGCATTACCCAAGTTCTCGGGGTAAATGCAGGTAATACAAAATTACGCTGGTATCACATGGGGCCTGTTTCCCTTGTGCTAAAAGCTTTAAATCGCGGTAAACAATCAGAACTACAACTAAGGAAAAACACCAATGAATAATTCATGGAAGAGTAAGCTAGCCGTTAGCATCGTTTCGACACTGGCTGTATCAACGAACGTGTGGGCTGCAAGCTTACCGGGTGAAGGTGTATCAGTTCAGCCTGTTCAATCTTCAGTTGCTGAAGAAACGTTCCAAACACTGATTGTTAACCGTGCTTTAGAAGAGCTTGGTTATGATGTGAAATCAACGCAAGAAGTGGACTACAACGTAGCTTACACTTCTATCGCAAAAGGTGACGCAACGTTCCTAACAGTAGGTTGGTTCCCACTCCACGCTGACAAATACAAAATGGCGGGTGGCGATGACAAATTCTACCGTGAAGGCCAGTATGTAAGTGGTGCCGCTCAAGGTTACCTTATTGATAAGAAAACCGCTGAAAAGTACAACATCACTAACATTGGTCAATTGACTGATCCAAAAATCGCTAAGCTGTTTGATGCTGATGGTGATGGCAAAGCAGACCTGACGGGCTGTAACCCTGGTTGGGGTTGTGAGATGGTCATCGAACACCAAATCTCTGCATTCAAATTGGACGATACCGTTACTCACAACCAAGGTAACTATGCAGCGATCATCGCAGATACGATTTCACGTTACCAAAAGGGCGAGTCAGTTCTTTACTACACGTGGACACCTTATTGGGTAAGTGGTGTATTGGTTCCTAACGAAGACGTAGTTTGGTTAGAAGTTCCATTCTCTTCACTTCCGGGTGATCGTGCGAATGTTGATACTACTTTGTCTAACGGTAAGAACTACGGCTTCGAAATGAACTCGATGCGTATTATTGCGAACAAAGAGTTTGCTAAGAACAACCCATCTGCGGCGAAGCTTTTTGAAATCATCAAACTTAACATCAATGATGTAAGTGCTCAGAACATGATGATGAGTAAAGGTAAGAACAGCTCGGCTGATATCGAAGCGCACGTAAACGGTTGGATCAAAGCGAACCGAAATACGTTTGATGCTTGGATTACAGAAGCGAAGAAAGCGGCACTATAACGGTTGTTTTTCGTAAGCAATCGATAACCGGCTGGAATAAAAAGAGAAGGCCGGTAGTCTGATTCAGACTACCGGCCTTTGTTTTTCTAGCGACATAACTGTTTTTTAGCGACATAACTATTTTTAGCGACATAACTACTGTTATCGCATTATTTTTTAAAGCGGCTTGTTCTTTTAAAAGCGAGCAGGCTAGCGTTCGCCTTGAACCTCAAAATCATCGCTGACTAAACGAGCGCAACCATCTGCTTCTAGTGCCCAGTGCTCACGATGCACAACACCAAACGCTTTGTTCATTGTCCAACTAGCCGTCAAAATGTAGCCGCCTTCTGGGTGCTCTTCCCACGTAACGTCTGTGTAATCAACGTCTTTGAAGCCTTGGTCGATGATGTTTTGCCAAAATGCTTGAATCGCTTCTCGACCTTCAAAAGTACCAAATGGACGCGCTTCCATTACACAGCTTTCAGCATATTGATCTGCACAACCTTTCGCATCTTGGCTGTTGAATGCTTTCTGCCATGCGTTAATGCCTTGCTTACATGCTTCTAATACCTGGTTGTTTAACATTGCTTTTCTCCATAGCAGTCTTCTTTCAAACACTGCGTCTTTGATTTGGGTGTCTCGATAAGTTGGATTAAGTTTAGCCTTGGAAATTAAATTGAAAAACAGAGATAATAGAAAATACTGTATGTAAAAAGAGAACAATGGAATGAGTAAGCTAAAGCAGATGTCGATTTTCGCTCACATCGTAGAGCAGGGTTCAGTATCAGCTGCAGCTGAAAAGCTTGAGTTGTCAAAGTCCGTCGTCAGTCAGCACCTCAAAATTCTGGAACAAGAGTTAGGGGCTTCACTTCTCAAGCGCACAACACGCAGACAAACTCTGACTAGTATGGGTGAACGTTTTTATTTGAGTTGCAAAGACATTAACGTGATTGCTGATTCGGCTTGGGATATGGCCAAAGCTGAGCTAGAAGAGCCACAAGGTCGAATTCGAATTACAGCTCCGAATGCGTTGATGGATTTATTGGTCGCGCCTGTTGTTGCAGACTTGATGAAGCAATACCCGAAGTTAAAACCAGAGCTGATCAGCGATGATCAGCACTTAGATTTCATGGAACACGATATTGACCTCGCAGTACGAGTGGGCAGTTCTCGTGACAGTAACCTAAAGCAGAAACGTTTGGGCGAGTTCAAAGACGTGTTGTGTGGCGTTGAAAGCATGCGTTCTCGTAAGCTGGACGCTATTCCCTACATTGCTAATTCATGGCAAGGCAAGCAAGTCTCTCATCACTTTACTTCTCAAACTGAACAAGATTTTACTTACCAACAACGAGCAAGCTGTACTACGAACTCCTTTCATAGTTGCCTCGCATTGATCAAATCTGGCGTTGGCATCGGTGTGATCCCAGACTTCTACCTTCATCAGCTATCCGGTGAGGTGGTCGATATCATCCCAAGTTTTCAATTACCAACCAACACAGTTTATGCGTTGAACCCATTCTCTTCAAACACACCTATCGCCATTAAACTTTGTATTCAAGCGTTGGAAGAGAAGCTCAAACAGAACTTTGTTTAAAACCAATTCGATAAGTCAGTGATTTAGTAAAGAGGCTTAAAACCAAACTTGCCTAATAGATTGCTCAAGAGTGAAGATACAAAAACATAAAGACACTAAAAAGCCCGAGTATAAACTCGGGCTTTGAATGGTTTTCTTTATAACTTATGAGGAGCTAGATTGCCTGACGAAGTTGGAAATAACGTCCTGCTTCGTTTAACAGTTTCTCATGAGAGCCGTTTTCAACAATCTCGCCTTGTTCAATCAGAACGATCGAATCCATCGATTCCAGACCAATCAAGCGGTGCGTAATGAAGATAACCGTCTTGCCTTCGAAGTGCTTCTCGAACAGCGCCATGATGCTCTGCTCAGTTTGCTTATCTAAGCCTTCTGTTGGCTCATCTAGAAGCAGGATAGGGGCATCATGAAGAATCGCACGTGCGATACCAATACGGCGCTTCTCACCACCAGACAGTTGACGACCACCGTCACCCAACCAGCTATCAAGACCGTCATTCTCAAGCAGCTTTTCTAGACCAACGTCTTTAAGGATGTTAGCTAGGTGCTCATCGTTGGCATCTGGTTTCGCAATCAACAAGTTGTCGCGTAGGCTGCCATTCAAGATGTCGACACGCTGGCTTACCACACTGATTGATTCACGAAGCTGTGATTCATTCCACTGTGTCAGTTCAATGCCCGCGATTGAGATATAGCCCTTTTTAGGATCCCAGTAGCGAGTCAGAAGCTGAATCAGAGTCGATTTACCTGAACCCGTTTGACCCACAATCGCAACCTTGTTCGTGGCAGGGATCGTTAGGTCAACAGCGTTAAGAACACTACGCTCAGAATCAGGATAGTTGAACGTCACGTTTGAGAACGTAATATCAAGCGGCTTGTTGATGTCGAGTTTCTCTTCAGCAAACTGAACTTCAGGCTCCGACAGAATCACTTCGTTTAAGCGACGTGCTGAAGACAGAGTTTGACCTAAATGCTGGAACGCGCCTGCAATTGGCATCAGCAGTTCAAAACTTGCCATGGTTGCGAACGCCATTAGCGCGATGAACGGGTCTGGTGCATTACCACCCACACCGTCAGCCGCAAGCCAAAGCATAAGAACAAGTGTCAAACCGTTGAACAGCATTAGCGCTGCTGACGCCATACCGGTTAGGTTGGCATTCACAAACTGATTCGCCATCAGCTTCTGTTGCGTCTCTAAAATCGCATTACGGTAACGTTCTTCCGCACCGAACAGAGTCAGTTCGCTGTAGCCTTCAATCCAATCTAGCGTAGTCACACGAAGATCCGCTTTGTTCTGTGTCAGTTCACCACCGTTACGCTTGCCCAGCTTGTAAAACAAGATTGGCCAAACCAAAAGCATGATCAGAAGGATAGAACCCAAGATCAAACCAAGCGAGCTATCGAACCACATCAAGAATAGAGTCAGGAAGAAAATCCCGAACACACCCACCGTCACTGGGCTTACTAAACGCAGGTACACGTGATCCATGGCGTCTACATCTGCAACCAAGCGGTTGAGAAGGTCAGCATCACGAAGGTTTGAGATACGACCTGGGATCAGCGGAGCTAGCTTCTTGAAGAAGAAGATACGCAGATCAGTTAACAGTTTGAATGTTGCATTGTGGCTGACAACACGTTCACCCCAACGACCCGCAGTACGGCTCATTGCCAAACCACGTACACCACCACCCGGTAGCATGTAGTTGAAGGTTTCACGTGCAATCGTCAGGCCTGCAACCGCAGAAGCTGAAATGAACCAACCCGATAGCGTTAACAAGCCGATAGAAGCCGACAGAGTAGCAAAAGCCAATAGCATGCCTAGCGATAGGCCAAACCAATGCTTTTTATAGAGTTTCAGGTAAGGCAGTAAATCACGCATCTAAATTACCCTTATTATCTTGTTGAGCTAAGTTCGCGTTCAGCATCTCTTCAAACAAACCACCCGCAGTCGAAAGCTGAGAGTAATGACCTTGTTCTACAAGACCACCGTCGCGCATAACCAGAATGTTATCGACCGATTGAAGAGGGGCAAGTTGGTGCGTCACAAGCAGGGCAGTGCGACTTTCGATGTTGCTGTTGATGCCTTTCATCACGAGCTGCTCACTGCGAGTATCTAGGCTGGCAGTGGGTTCATCAAGCAACCAGAACTGACCGTCTTGAATCATTGCACGAGCCAACGCCAAACGTTGAGATTGACCAACAGACAGGCCGCCAGAGCGATCAGAAATCATGTAATCCAAGCCGTGCTCGTTTACAAATTCGCTAGCAAATGATTGCTCAAGTGCATTCTCAACAACTTGGTCAGCGATATTATGCTTACCTAGAGTGACGTTGTCACGAATGCTGCCGTGCAGTAGCAACGGGTTTTGACCAACCCAGCTAATGGTTTTACGCCAAGAGGCTAAGTCTAAGTCACGCAATTCAATACCATTGATTTTCAAGCTTCCTTCATAAGGCATGAAACCAAGAATAGCGTTGATCAAACTTGTTTTACCCGCACCGCTTGGGCCAACTAATGCAGTCGATTGGCGAGTGTTCAGTGCGAACGAGATAGGACCAACTAATTGAACACCTTCAGGGCTTAACACTTTTAGGTCGGTAGCTTCAATATTAATGCCTTGAGCCGGATCGAGCTGAGTGTTGCCTGATTTAACCTTAGTGATGTCGGTTTCTAGGAACTCGACAATACTTTCGGCTGCGCCAACCGCTTGTTGCTTCGCGTGGTAAAAAGTACCTAAATCACGCAGAGGTTGGTAAAACTCTGGTGCTAAAATAAGGATAAACAAACCCGCGAATAGCGTAATGCCTGCGCCGTAGTGGCCGAAGTTAAGCTCACCGATGTAAGTGAAACCAAAGTAAACCGCCGTCATCGCGATAGAGATAGACGTGAAGAACTCAAGTACCGCAGAAGACAAGAAAGCGATTTTCAACACATCCATAGTACGCGTTCTGAACACTTCAGATGCACCTTTCAGTACTTCTGTTTCAGCGTTGGTGCGGTCAAATAGACGAATGGTTGTCATTGACTGCAAACGGTCGTAAAAGTGACCTGAAAGACGCTGCAGCGCTTTGAAGTTTTTACGGTTTGCATCGGCCGCTTTCATACCAACAAGTGCCATGAACATCGGCACCAGTGGAGCAGTAATCAAGAAGATCAGTCCTGCTGCCCAGTTTACTGGGAACACCACAACCAAAATAATGAATGGAATCATTACCGACAGAGACATCTGAGGTAAGTAACGAGAGAAGAAGTCTTGCATGTCTTCGACTTGTTCTAGCAACAGCGTTGCCCACGTACCAGCAGGTTTACCTTTAATGTAAGCAGGGCCTAACTCACGTAATTTATCTAGGATGAGTTGCCTGATGTAGACACGGATCTGTTCACCACAGCGATAACCTGCGATTTCACGTCCCCATGTACAGCCAGCACGGCCAACGACCGATAATGCCAAGCCTGCGAAATGACCAACCAGTTCAGATTTATCGACATTTTCGATGATCAGCTGGTGAAGAATAGAGGCGAGAAGAGCTGCTTGAGCAATTAAAAACACGCTTGAAAGTACGCCAAGGCTAATCGCAATCATAAGCCAGCGTTTCGCTAACTTACTCTGTTGCTTAAGCCACTTGTTCAAGCTGCGTTGTTTTTTCTTATCCATTATGAAGGCTTAATGATAATTATTATTTGTTGAGGGCGGCTAGTATACAAAAGAAAGCCCAGTGGATATACCACTGGGCTCTAGGGATTTACAACAAAATGTGATGACGCCCTGCATCTACTGAGGCGAGAGCACCGATAATCAAATCTGCAATCTCAGATTTACTTATCGTTAAGGCCATCTAGGAAGCGTTCAGCATCCAGGGCAGCCATACAACCTGTACCAGCAGAAGTGATTGCTTGGCGGTAGTTGTGGTCCATTACGTCACCAGCAGCGAACACGCCTGGGATGCTAGTTTGTGTTGCGTTACCTTCAAGACCAGACTGAACGATGATGTAATCATCTTTCATGTCGACTTGGCCTTTGAAGATTTCAGTGTTTGGTTGGTGACCGATAGCAATGAATGCGCCCATTACTTCGATGTCTTCTGTTTTATCAGACTGAGTATCTTTAATACGAACGCCAGTCACGCCCATGTCGTCGCCCAGAACTTCGTCTAGCGTGCGGTCTGTGTGAAGAACAATGTTGCCGTTCTCTACTTTGTCCATTAAACGCTTCACTAGAATCTTTTCAGCGCGGAACGTGTCACGACGGTGAACTAGATGAACTTCAGATGCGATGTTAGATAGGTAAAGTGCTTCTTCAACAGCCGTGTTACCACCACCAACTACCGCTACTTTCTGGTTGCGGTAGAAGAAACCATCACACGTTGCACAAGCAGAAACGCCACGGCCTTTAAATGCTTCTTCAGAATCTAAACCTAGGTACTTAGCCGATGCGCCCGTTGAGATGATCAATGCATCACACGTGTACTCGCCAGAATCGCCTTTAAGACGGAAAGGGCGGTTTGATAGATCGACTTCGTTAATGTGGTCGAACAGGATCTCTGTTTCAAAGCGCTCTGCGTGCTCTTTCATGCGATCCATCAGTGCTGGACCCGTTAAACCTTCAGGATCACCCGGCCAGTTTTCCACTTCTGTTGTGGTTGTAAGCTGACCACCTTGCTGCATACCGGTAACAAGTACAGGGTTTAGGTTTGCACGAGCAGCGTAAACTGCAGCTGTATAGCCAGCAGGGCCAGAACCAAGAATCAATAAATTACAGTGCTTTACGTCGCTCATGAGGACTCCGAAATTGAAATTGTTTTTATTTATAATCGCTTAGGATTGTATGGAAAATATGGAGGCAATAAAAGGTTAAACAAGGGTTGAGGTGTAATTAATCGTTATAGGTTAGAACTTAATGGAGACAAACGTTTTCGTGGCTGAAAGATCGGTGAAAGCACGAAAAGGTTTATGGGGTGTTGAGGTAGAGAGTACAACAACGGTCAGTACGTTTTTTACAGTACATACTTTGTGTTCCTGTGCTTAATACAACTCGGGTCATTATAATTTATGAGTTTATAAACTCTTTCGCTTTTGAGAAAGTGAACCATGAAGTATCACGAAATGACCAAAAATAGACTTTTCGTGGATTTGAATGCGGGCAATCAATTACAGAGACTGCGAATTTTTTGAAAGTGCAAGGATTGTCAAAGACTAGGATGGTTTTAGAACGTGCAATCAGAAACTAGAGCTTCCTATTGGTCGAAAGGTATCTCACAATAAATTACTTACCGCAGTTTGCTTGTTAGATATCAAGTCCGAATTGGAGATAAGAACATCTTCTAAATTGCTTAAATTAGCTAGAGCGTTGGTACGATGTTCTGATCATTAAAGAAAGAGTATAACACTTTGAATTGTTTTTATGCATATCGTTGAAAGAGAAAAAGTTATATATTATTGAGCAACAGAAACTAGAGTCACAAAACTATACACAATGAAACATATCAAGAATCGAAGTGCTCTCAATATCGATGAGGCGAATGGAAAAATTGTCCATATTAAGACTGATCCAGCTTCAAAAGGGGGAACCCACTTTTATTGGAACAAAAGCCGTTCTGAGCTGATTTGTGGTAGTAAAGTCCAATTTCCTGTTGAGTCTCTAGCATCTGCTTCTGTAACAAGAGAGGCTTGTTATGCATTCCCTCGTAGTGAAATACAGATTGGTGACTCTGTAGCGTATCTTTTGTACGCGGAAGCTTTACCAATAATGTGTGCTTCAGTGATTGGAAAAAAAAGAGAACACGGTAAGCTGTGGCTTTATCTTGAGCCAACATCAGCTCAATGTCCTATAGTTGGTACTTTAGCTCCTTATGATAAATCGCTATTTTTTATTGTGTCCAATAACAAAAAATTCAATAGAAGGTTAGCGACAAAAAACAAAGTGTTTGCAGCTTATGAAGACGAGTTAGAGAAAATTGAATTCATATATTCAGCTATCAAGTCTAAAAAGCTGATTGAGGAATATATGACACGGAGCAAAAGTCTTGGTGAATCCATCTTCATAAAATGTCACACTGAGCTGTTTGGGGGGATTTATGACTGGGGTGGCAAGTATCGAAATGATGAAGTTGTTATTTCTGCTAGAAATTTTCCAACAATGCATCCTGATGAAGTACCAGGACAGATGAAATCTTTTTGTTCTGATTTTGCTTCACAGTATTTAAGTAAGGTAAAAAACGACAAAGAAAAGTTGATAGATGCTTTAGTTTTTGCTCATGAAAGGTTGGCTTGGATTCACCCCTTCTCCGATGGGAATGGGAGGACAATTCGCTTGTACCTTGAGATCGTAGCAAGAACTCGTGGTTTTGAGTTTAACCTGATGAAAGCAATTTCAAAGAACAAAAGATACTATCATTATGCAGTACGATCTTGTGTTAGAGAAGGGAACCAAGATAGGAGTCACTTGAGAAGAATCATTGCAGCAGCCCTAGGTTAGAGCTGCAAATAACCTATATCAAAGCAGCCAAACGATTACTAGCGTTTGCGATTCGTTTCCAATCTGCATCAGAGATTTTGTGTCCTTCTAGTTCGAAAGATAGACGCACATTATCAAAGATAGATTTTTCAAGCTTTTTAAGATTCATAGACACTTTGCTTGGAGTGTTTGAACCTCTAATTATTACATCGATACAATTGCTTGAATTTCTAACTGCTTTCATAAATACTCTCAAAACTCAGGATACGATAAAACCAAAACATAGTTATCAAACTTGATTATCGACCTTAGCGTCAAAGTTTGTCAACTTTTTAAATCACTTTTAGCTCAGACTAGAACCTCGGCAATGATGACGTTCAAGTATCCCTTATCTAGACGATTTAGTCAAAAAGGCTCCTTAAGGCTGTCTCTTATACACAAATCCCTAAGCCACGCTTGGGGATTTTTTTTGAACTATTTTTAGGTTTCATGATCTGATCATCTAAGCAATGACAAGGATGATTATCATGACCTATATAGAGCCAACCCTTTGGGCACAAAAACAGTTCGGTCAAGCCCACCTTAATGACCCTAGACGCACTCAAAGACTCGTTGCTCTCGCAGCCTCACTGGCCGAGCAACCTGGCGTACCCGTCTCGAAACTCATTATCTCCCCTGCTGAAATGGAAGGGGCTTATCGCTTCATCCGTAATGAGCAAATCAAAGCAGAAGATATCGCAGAAGCGGGTTTTTATGTCACTGCACAAGAAGCATTAGAGCAACAGACACTTCTTGCCTTAGAAGACACCACTTCTCTCAGTTACTCCCATCGCAGCATTCGAGATGAACTCGGGCACTCCAATCAAGGTAATCGACATCGCGCCATGTTCGTACACTCAACCTTACTTTTTGCTCCCGACACTCAATCTGTTATTGGTTTAATTGAACAACAGCGCTGGACTCGTGATATAGAAAAGCGAGGTCAAAGGCACCAGCATGCGACTCGACCATACAAAGAGAAAGAAAGTTATAAGTGGGAACAAGCCTCTCGCCATGTCGCTGAGCGACTTGGCGATAAAATTTCGGATGTCATTTCTGTGTGCGATAGAGAAGCCGACCTATTTGAATACCTCACTTACAAGCGAGAGCAACAACAAAGGTTCCTCGTTCGCTCAATGCAAAGCCGCTGTATTGAAGAGCATGATAATCGTCTTTATAGCTATGCCTCTACCCTGTTATCAGCCGGAGAGAAAGTGCTCGAAATACCGCAAAAAGGCGGTCGTAAAGCTCGCAAGGCTCATTTAGATATCAAATATGCCCCCGTGACACTCAAGTCTCCTGCTAACAAGAAAGAGTTCGATAACATTCCGCTTTACTACGTGGGATGTATAGAACAAGGAGAGAGTGGTAATAAGCTCGCATGGCACTTACTGACTTCAGAGCCGATAACGAGCAAGGAAGAGGCACTCAAAATCGTCAGTTATTATGAGCGGCGCTGGCTAATAGAAGATTTTCATAAAGTCTGGAAAAGTGAAGGGACTGAAGTTGAGCAACTGAGAATGCAAAGTAAGGATAACTTAGAAAGGCTCAGCGTCGTTTTGGCTTTTATCGCGACTCGGTTACTCCAATTGAGGTTTATGAATGAATCAGACGAGTTATCTAAGACCAGTTGTGAGCAGGTATTAAAAGGCAAAGCGTGGAAGTTAATGTGGCTCAAGTTGGAGAGCAAAAAACTACCGAAAGAAGCGCCTAATATATCATGGGCTTACAACGGTATTGCTCGGTTAGGTGGTTGGAAGAATACCAAGCGAACAGGTCGCGCTTCTATAAAGACGTTATGGCAAGGATGGCTTAGGTTACAAACCATCCTTGAAGGGTATGAACTCGCTAAGTCTCTTGATTAACCAGACTTGTGATCAAGAGACAGCCTTAAGGAGCCTTATTCTTTATCGGTGTCTTTTCTTGACATAAGTTGAGGGAATTGGATAACCAAAGAAAACATGATGTTTATAACTTCGATGATAATTGCCACGGAAACAATAATAACTGTCAACTCAACCGCCGTGATTAGAGTATCTCTTGGAGGAACTAGAGGGTGCGCAGGATAGGACATTAAAGGAATACCCGTAACCCTCAGATATGGTAGGAGAAGGGAAGCTAGAAGACAGAAAACAAGTATAAGTATGTCTCGCTTCAAGCACATTAAAAAACTGGTAAATCTATTCAACTGAATTGTTGAGCCAGTCGTAGTTGCAAGAGTAATCAAAACACTAAAAATAACAGATACTCCGGCAGTAAGGCCGCCAAGTATGGCTCCGATAATACCTGGAGTCGAAGATTCTAATAGTTTATATGCCATCTCACTATCAGTTGAGAAGCCAAGACAAACTAAAAATATAAACGCTGTTATTAGTATTGTTCTAAACATCTTTGTTTTCTTCTAAAACCTCATCGTGGTAGTCGTATTTTTCTCTGTATAATGATAAAACCTCTACAACATCTCCGGCACTATAGTTGGACAACTCTATTTCTGTAACCCCTTTACCCGACATAGCTACAATCTTAGCTACGCGTTCACTACCAACACTAGTTAGTTTCTTTTTGTGTCCGGCTAAGCGACCTTTTAATGTCCATTCACCACCACCTTTTCTACACCACCTAACCATATTGTTTAGCCAACCCTCACTTTTTAGCTTTAAAGTTGAATCTTTATTCTCAAACGTGGTTCTAATTACGTTAGCGTTGGTATTCTCTGTAGTATCACACAGAGCCTTCTTCATCTCTTTTTCTGTGTTACCAAAGAGGTTTGGTGGTATTAAATCAAAAGTAACTGTCTGAACTGATTCAAATCTATCGTACTCTTCCCAGAATGTATGAACCGTGGAGTTCAACACAGGGGTAATATCTGCCCTTAGGTTAATCTCTGCCAATTCGATATTATTAGCTAGAGATTGAAACGCTTTACATGCCGCAGTCGGTGTAGAAAAAACATTAGTCTTCTTTTCAACAAGAATCACCTGTTGTTCTCTATCCCACAGCCAAACCATAGGTGGAAAGTCATCAACACTATATTCATTAAAGTTTGCATCATGACCATGTAGGGACTTTGCTTTAGCTACCATCCCTGCCATAACACCTTCATCTCGGCCATCGATCATAATTTTCAGAGAGAATAGCTTTTCATTATGCTCATTTTCTGGAGGTGAGTGCTCTGAATATCTCAGTGCGTCTTCAAACGCATAAATGTCCTCAGACATGTTCTTGTTAACAAACAACTGCGGTTCCATTGCTACTAATGAAACCCTTAACGCGTAAAAATTCATTGCCATCTCAAGTGAAAATTAAACTAAAGTGTTATTTTACAATGAATTTTCTTTATTGCATATGGTGTAAGTTGGTTTGTGTATGTATATACAGTACTTTGAGATGGATGATTTGTAAATTGGATTAGTCACATAAACTAAGTACCAGACTTTCACCCGTATTACATCACTGAAATCTCTGCAAGCAGGATTAGGTAAATGGATAGCTTTAAATAAGTGTATGAACAGAATGTGAATGTGTAAAATGTCTAACGCATAAAGGGGCATAAACGTGTTAGCGGAGAACACCAAACATTGATAAATACCTGACGATAATCTTGAAATTACGGCCATTGTTGTAGTCGACTTCAAAAGCTTCATGCTCTTAGTTTTCAGAATCCACTAAGTAAATTTCCTTCGCAATATTCCACTTCAAGCACTTAACATAAACCACATCATTAATTCGAATTAGGCGGCACGCCGTCTGAAGCTGAGCATTCTCATTATTCAGTTGTGTTATTGAGCATAACGATAGGTGTGTGAGGCTAGAGCTTAATAGAGACAGACGTTTTCGTGACAGAAAGATCAGCAGAACCGCTGCATGAAAGGAAGCAGTTTGATTTGAGGGCGGCCGAGTTCCCCCCGAACTCGACCTGTTCCAGACGCGCAAGCAAAGGCGTTTGGTTTCTGGCTTACTGATAAATTAACCAATTTCAGTTTGTTGTGTAAATAATCAATAGTTTGGCAACTGATAGGTAGATCGTATTTCGATGTGCAAATCATAGAAATGAATGTGGCAACCGTGGTGCCTGAGTTCATGCAAGGAGGCTGGCGTATTGAAGTGAAAGGGCCGACACAATATGAAACTTGTCTTTCTAGTTAATAATATCGTTATTATTTAAATTGTAGGTATTTATAACTGGCTAGTGGAGTGTGCTAGTTTTAAGAGTTGGTCATCTTTTATTCTGGTGTTATACACTGCTTTTTATTTCTAGATTGGATTTAGTGTCTGAATTATTAAATCTGGCGGGATAAATGATTGTTTAATGTTGATTTGGCAAGATCTTCAAGTATCCTTTATGTAAATAAAACGTTAAATATCGAAAGTTAATTAACAATCATTAAGGAGTCGATGATGTTACATGCTCACGAAAATACCCTACATATTACCCACCTCAGTAACCATGCAGTTAAGGAGTTGTCACCATCATTCTCTAAGCTACCAAGCACAGAGCATGCAGATGGCCAGTTCCGATTGAGAAGGTACTCAGTGGTTGAATTCAGTAATGGACAAGTCGTTGAGCTAGACAAACATAACTTTGTTCAGTCTGAAAACATTAATCACTTTCAAGGTGACGTCGTTCGTCAGTTCGAGCCGATTGAAGCGAATATTTTAGGCAGCGAAGGCATGCAAGAGATGTGTGAACTGTTTATTGAAACCAACGGGCTTGAAGACGGACAAGAAATCGAAATCCATCAAATCCGTATTGCCGCTATTTTTGAAGAAACTCAGGTTGCACCAGAAGGTGTTCACCAAGACGGTTTTGACCACATCGCGATCATTGGTGTTACTCGTCACAACATCGTTGGTGGTGAAGTGATGCTTTATCAAGATAGCCACGAAGCACCGTTCTTCAGAAAAGTATTAGGCGATGGTGAGGTTGCGATGCTGGCAGACAGTAAGCTTTGGCACAATGCACAACCGATTCGTACCATAGACCACGGCGAGATGGGCTATATGGATGTGTTTGTTCTAACGGCTAAGGATGCGCGCAATGTCCTTCACTCTTAATGACGTGCGCCAACAGTTTAGCGCGTTAGGCCAATATCATAATGGCAAGCCAGTCACTTTCTTTGATGGGCCGGGTGGCTCTCAGGTGCCTGAGAATGTTTTAGCTTCAATGACCGAATACCTAGGGCATTTCAATTCAAACCTAGGCGGGCACTATTTTTCTAGCCAAAAGACCACAAGTTTAATGCAGCAAGCGCGAGAAGCGGCGCAAGCACTGCTTAATGCGGAGTCTTCTGGCAACGTTGTGTTCGGAGCGAACATGACATCGCTGACCTTCCAACTAAGCCGAGCGATCAGCCGCGATTGGAAAGAGGGCGATGAAGTTATCGTCACTGCGCTAGATCATTACTCGAACGTGTCGAGCTGGCAGCAAGCGGCAGACGACAAAGGCGCGATTGTTCGCCAAGTTCGCGTAGACGAGTCGGATTGCAGTTTGGATATGGCGCATTTTGAATCGCTGCTTAACGAGAAAACCAAGCTTGTCGCGGTGACGTTTGCTTCGAACACGACAGGCTCGATTGTCGACATGGCAAAAGTTATTGAGCTTGCACATCAGCATGGCGCGCAGGTTTATGTCGATGCAGTGCATTACGCGCCACACCATTTGGTCGATGTTCAGCAATTGAATTGTGATTTCTTAGCGTGTTCAGCTTATAAGTTCTTCGGCCCGCATGTTGGCATTGCTTATGTCGCGCCTCAATGGCTGCATACTTTAAAGCCATACAAGGTAGAGCCTGCAACTAATATTGGCCCAGGTCGATTTGAGACAGGCACGCAAAGCTTCGAAGGCCTTGCCGGTGTGATTGCAGCGGTGGATTACTTGGCGCAGTTAGGTGATCCTGCCGATTCATTGCGTTCTCGTTTAGAGCAAAGCTACGCGCTGTATAATAAGCATGAAAGCCAACTCAGCGAGTACTTCCTTAAACGCTTGTCTGATCTAGAAGGGGCAAAGCTTTATGGAAAAGCCGAGTTTGACTCGAACCTAAGAACGCCAACCTTTGCGGTTACCTTTGAAAACCATTCTCCAGAGTTCATCGCTAAGAAGCTGGGCGAGCATAATATCTGTGTGTGGAATGGTCATTTCTACGCATTAGGTTTGGTGAAACAGTTAGGTATCGAAGAGCAGGGCGTGGTGCGTATTGGTTGTATGCATTACAACTCGATTGAAGAGATCGACTTGTTGTTCAATGTGCTTGAAGGGATCTTGCGAAGCCACTAGCAGAAGTAATTAGCAAGAAGTCGCTATCACTTAATAGCGACAGAATTAGAAAAGAGCATACTTCTCTCATGAATATTGAGGTGTAAGTATGCTCTTTTTATTTGATTGAGCTTATTTGATCAACGCCAGTTATTCGAATAAGCCCTTGATTTAACTAAGACAGGTGCTTAACCAGAGTTGCACCTACAGCGTGCGCGCTGGTTGGGTTTTGGCCAGTAATCACTCGATCATCAACAATCACAAGCTCTTGCCAAGGTTGAACCTTGTTGAAACGCGCTGCGCTGCGAGCAAGAGACTCTTCCAATAGGAATGGGATGTCGTTGATGGTGCCAAAGTCGATTTCTTCTTCACGTGTAAAACCAGTCACCGATTTAGAGCTTAATAGCTTCTCGCCGTTGCTTAAAACAATCGGAAGCAGTGCTGCTGGGCCGTGACATACTGATGCGATCACACCACCATCTTCATAATGTTTAGCAGCAATCGTTGCGAATTGCTCGTCGGTTGCTAAGTCAGAAAGTAGGCCGAATCCACCTGGGTAGAAGATAGCATCGTAGCTTTCTATGTTAACTTGGCTTACCGGAATTGTATTGTTAATGCGGTTCTGGAAGTCATCATCAGCTAAGATCTCTGCGTTTACTGAATCACCTTCAATATCGGTTCCATACAGTGGACCTTTGCCACCCTTGATAGACGCGATGTCGTACTCGAAACCCGCAGCAATGATCTCTTTCAGTGCATGAGTCAGTTCTGGAGCGTATGTACCGTTCGCTTGATCTGTATCGCCTAGTGTTGCGTGGTTAGTTACTGGGATTAGTATTTTTTTCATGATTCGTTCCTTTGAGCACGTTTGTTTGGTTTCAGCGTCGTGGCTTTTATTTAGAAAACCAAAGCTTTCAATTTAGATACCGCTGTTTCGTTACCTGTAATACTAGTAGTAAACCATTTGAGTGATAATATGCCGAGCAGGCAAAACATTATTGCTATATAGCAATAGTGGGTGTGAATTAATCGGATGTGAATTCGTTAGATGTAACAGGTGAAGTATGGATAGCTTTGAAGGTATTAATGAATTTGTTGCGGTAGCCGAATGTCACGGCTTTTCTGCGGCCGCGAAACAACTGGGTTGCAGTACCAGTCATGTCAGTCGCCAAGTATCGAGATTAGAAGAGCGGGTGGGTGTGGCTTTACTGGCACGCTCTACACGAATGGTGAGCCTGACCGAATCGGGTCACACCTATTATCAGCAGTGCAAAGATCTAGTTATCGGGCTGCAACAGGCGAATGAACAAGTCACGTCTCAACAAGCTCAGCTGAGCGGTACTTTACGTGTCAGTGCGGCGGGTGCGTTTGCTGAAAATCATGTTGCCGCGGCGCTGATGGAATTTGCGAAAGACCACCCTGATCTGACTATCGAAATGAACTTCAATACCAATATGGTTAACTTCATCGAAGATGGTATTGATTTCGCGATTCGTTATGGCCGACTTGATGATTCGGGTTTGGTGGCAAGGAAGCTGGTGGATCGCCCAATGGCAGCGGCCGCGAGTCAGAACTATATCGATCAATTCGGTTCTCCAACACAGCCTGAACAGTTGAAGTTGCACAGCTGTATTATTGCCAACAGTGATCAGTGGTTGTTTGAGAAAGATGGAAAACCGTTAAATGCAGTTCGAGTACATGGGCGTTGGAAAAGCAATAACTCGAGTGCGGTACTTAAAGCTTGTGAAGAAGGGCTTGGCATTGTTTATCTTCCCAAAAGCAGCTTCAACGGCGGTCTTGCCAATGGGAAGCTCGTTCCAGTGCTAGAAGAATATTGGGGAGCAGGTACAAGCAGTTGGATCGTATATCAAAACCGTCGCTTTCTTCCACAGAGAGCAAGGCTGGCTATCGACTTCTTAGTTGCTTATTTTTCCGATTGGAATGAGTAACCGAATAGATAGTGCTTACATAGCTATACAATATCCTTGTTGTTTTTTGATGTGCGTAATAAGAAGGTGCTATTTGTCTACTTTTGATGACTTATGCTTACGATTGAGTTGTAGAGAAGCCTAAAGCAGTACGATATACTAGATATCATATTAATGTCCCTAGCGCGTGATAGATTGTGTGGAAGCGTTGGCAGGATGTGTTGTTATGCTTCGGCTTATGAAGTGTAGCGAGAATGCGGAGTTGGCAATGTCTTCAATAAATTTCGAATCCACGTATGGTGTAATAACGATTCAAGATATGAATGTAGTGAGTGTTGACGCTAACTATGCTCGCATCTATGGATACCAATCACCGGAAGAACTACTTTCTGATATCGATAGCTTTCTAGATCTCATCTCAGAAGAGTACCATGTTTTAGCCTATCAAAATTACCTTGAAACGGTCAGTGGTCAACGAGATCCTCAGGTTCACACCTATACTAATATTGATCGTAATGGCAGAGAGTTCACCGTGTTTTCTATCGATCATGTGACGGAGTGGCAGGGAAGACCTGCACTGCAAGTCACGGTTATCGATCTTTCCCCTGCGATTCAGCTGCAAAATGCAGTGCGTGAGCAAGATAAGATGTATCACGACATGATCATGCAATCAGGGCAGGGCATCTTGGTTCACCGAGATTTCAAACCGTTGATGGTCAATCAATCCTGGGTAAAACTGCAAGGTGGATCTTCCATAGAGCAAGTCTTAGCGCTGGATTCGATTCTTGACTTAGTACCACAGCAGAATAGCGACGGCATCTATAAACACTATCAAGCGATCGTGTCGGGTGAGTTGTCGGGAACCAGTACCGTGGTTGAAAACATTGGCTTTGACGGTGTTCATCGCTTTTTTAATATTTACGATAATGCTATTACTTGGAAAGGTCAGCGGGCCGTTCAAGTGGTACTCGAAGATGTGACTCAAAAGGTGATGTTGGAGAAGCAGTTGGTTCACCAAGCGAATTACGATGAAATGACGGATCTGCTTAATCGTAGGGCGATTTATGAATGGTTGAGAGAGCACATGTTCTCTAAAAACTACCTTGTCTGTATGCTATTAGATATCGATGACTTCAAGTCGATTAATGACACTTATGGTCATATGGTAGGTGATGAGGTAATTTGTGCTTTGGCTAGTATAACCAAGCGCAATGCCGAGAAAGTTGGTGGAGTAGCAGGCCGTTGGGGTGGTGAAGAGTTCATTATATTTATCCCGAATGCGCCTCTTGAAACAGCTCTCGAAGTTTCAGAAGAGATTCGCCAACAGTTCAATCAAGTCGAGTTCAAAGTGGGTGAACAAATTCGTTTTAACTCTAGCGTGAGTATCGGAATCAGCGATAGCCGAGCGTGTGAAGACGGTGTCACTATTGACGCACTCGTGAATTTAACCGACCAATCTCTCTATCGCGCGAAAGCCAATGGCAAGAATTGTGTAGACGGAGATGTAGTCGCGCTTTAACGCCTAAAACCGTCACCCAAAGACGAATAGAATCGACAACAAAAAATGCCCTCAAGTCATCACTTGACGGCATTTTAGTTTTTGGCTATTAACTGAACGCTTCTCACTATGAGAAACGCCTTAGTTCTATAAATTAGGCAGACACTTCCACTTCGTAAGAGCCAAATTTACGGATGTTAATCACACCAGTATCCAAGATAAGGTATTGGCCTTTAATGCCTTGAAGTACGCCCGTCACTTCTGGGTTCTTATCAAAGTTGTGCGATACAATTTTCACAGGGTGCTGTTCAACTGGGTAGCTCAATGAAGTAATGCTCTCACTGAGTACCTCGATAGCATCATCACCAAACTTCGTTCTGATCTCTTGAATCTTATCTTCTACAAGTGGCAATAGTTCTTTGGCTTTTTCAACCAACTCCATATCGTCACCGTCGCCTTTTAGCAGCGTGCGCCAGTTGGTTTTGTCAGCAATATGCTTCGCTAATTCGACTTCAATAAGACCAGAAATCTGACGCGTTTTTACCTTCAAAATAGGTAGACCTTGAGTGGCACCTTGATCAATCCAGCGAGTTGGAATCTGAGTATGGCGAGTGATTCCTACCTTAAGGCTTGATGTGTTCGACAGGTAAACGAAGTGATCGACGAAGCAATTTTCTTCACCCCATTGAGGTTCACGACAAGTGCCTTGATCGTAGTGGCAAGTCTCCGGCTTCATGATGCACATATCGCAGCTCGCTAGCTTTTTCATGCACACAAAGCAGTGACCTTGAGAGTAGCTTTTCTTAGTTTTCTTACCACACGAACAACAAAAAATATTACCAGTGTGGGTAAGGTTGATGGTTTTTCCAATCAGAGGGTTTAGCTCTACAAACTCTTCCCCTACAGGTAAACGGTAGGTAACCGCACCATCAAGGGAAGCACTCATTTTCTTGAGTGTTCCTTTTGCTAATAAAGACATGACATTACTCGTTGTATTTTGATTATTATTTCGTCGACTCGAACGCCTTGTAAGCAGTCGCTACGGTTAACGATGATTATGCGATGAGTATAACAAATAGAGCCTCAATTTATACGCAATATTACTTGATTCATGCAGTGAATAATTGACTGGAAATACGTCATCTAAATTATAGTATGACATTTTGTTAAGGTGTGATATAACGTTTTTAAGTCAATTGTTAGTATGCAATCTAATGATTAATTTTGCTTGTTTATATCGTCAAATCCCAACTATAGGGACCAAAAGCCGGAAGCTTAGATGTGAAGTGGATTCATAAAATTGTTATCTTTCTAGTTATCGCAACACTCGCCATTGTGCAGTATTACCAAGTAAGTGGAAATCGTGTGATAACAACAATTACTCCTGAACAATATGAATTTATCGCGACCAGCGATCAAGTTGATAGAGGAGTCAGTACCTCCCAATTGTCCTATGAAAATGGGCAGTATATTCTCGATTGTGAGCTTAAAAAATCCGAATATCCGTGGCCTTACTGTGGGCTATCGATTCGTATTAGCCCAGATATAACCACTGGTCTTGACCTTTCGCAGTACCACACCTTTAGAGTCAATATTGATTACCATGCGAAGGCTGATTCTAGTGGTCGTCTGAGAACGTACCTACGTAATTACAATCCTGCTTATTCGGTTCCCGATGATGAGTACACACATAAGTACAATGGGATGGAGTTCTCTCCAGGAATCGATGGTGGCGTGATCGAGATCCCGATCAAAAACTTGCAAGTCATGACGTGGTGGTTAGCGGATAACGAGATTGCGTTAGAGCACTCAGCACCTGAATATTCGAACGTTAACATGGTCGAATTTGCGACCGCTTCTGGTGCCAAATTAGGTCATCATCGAATAATTATTCGAAGTATTGAGTTTGAGGGTTCGTATATTTCGGCTGAAAGCCTGTTCCTGATCTTGCTGTTTATCTGGGTGGGTACAGGCACTGTGTTTCTGCTTTCAGAATTACACCGCTCAAGAAAACGTATCGCGATCGCTGAAAAAAGACACCATCACTTAAAAAACGTCAATCGGGCATTGAGAGAGCAAAACTTCGAGTTTTCTGAAAAGGCTCATCGTGATGAATTGACTGGGATACTTAACCGACACGCGATTCGTGATTGGTTGAAAATGCAGTCGCAACAGGTGAAGCAAGGCCACGGCAAGTTAAGTATGATCTACCTGGACATTGACTACTTTAAAAGTGTGAATGACAAATACGGACACCAGATGGGTGATCATATCTTGCGTGAATTCAGTATGGTGGTTGGCAGTTCTATCAGTGCGACGGACAAACTTGTACGTTGGGGTGGTGAAGAGTTTATTGTTTTTTGCCCTGAAACCGAAGCTGGCGAAGCGCAGAGAAAGGCAGAGAAAATCCGACTTTTGGTTAGCCAACATCTTTGGATTCATGGGGATTCTCTCACTTGCAGTATCGGCATTGCCGAGATGAAACAAGAGCGGGTGACAGAGACCATTGCCCGCGCTGATGAAGCCTTATATCAAGCGAAGCATTCAGGGCGAAATCAGGTGGTCTTGAGCCACTAATCGGAAGTAGAGTTTATTGGTTTATAAGCCACACGTGCATATGTGACGTGTGGCATTTTTATGGTTCTTATCCCAATAGCCAAAACAAAAAAGGTGGCGCGGGGCCACCAAAAGGGAAAAGTGTTTCTTGTTTTTAGATGCCCGTTTGGCTGATCTTGTTAGTTAAACGGATCTTGTTAGCAGAGCGGGCATTTTTGTACTGGTTGAGCCGGGGGAAGCTGCAACCAGATTTTTTGAGAGGGGGCATTCCTGTAAACATTTATCTATAAGTATTTACCTATAAATATGTGTTTCTAAGCACTTGCCTGTAAAGCTTTCTCTATAAGCGTTAGTGCTTACCAGAAGATCCAAGCAAACAGAGTCAGTACTAGGATACAAACTAGGTTCAACACCATACCGATTCGCATCATCTCTCTCTGCTTGATATGACCCGAGCCAAAGACTATCGCATTCGGTGGTGTCGCAACTGGTAGCATGAAGGCGCAAGAAGCGGCAACCGCAATCAGTGCAGACAAGATAACTGGCGACATACCTAGCGCTTCAGCAATGGTTGCGAATACTGGGACAAGCAGTGCCGCACTCGCTGTGTTACTTGCAAATTCCGTTAGGAATACCACGAAGGCTACCACAGCTAGAATTGTAAGAAGTACGCCTGCTGTTTCTAAAAATCCGCTTAGTGAGTGTGCTAAGAATACGCTTGTTCCTGTCGCTTTTAGAATGTTACTTAAGCAGATACCACCACCGAACAGGATAAGTACACCCCAATCCGTTGTCTTCTCAACGTCTTTCCATTCCACGGCTCTAGAAGCGCCAAGCAGTACAATGGCACCAATTGCGACCAAACTATCAAACTTAGAGAATCCGCCAATCATTGCGTTGATTGGCTTGCCGAATATCCAAAGCGTTACGGTTAAAAGGAAGATAGACAGTGTGATTTTCTTGCTGTTTGTCCACTCAACAGGTGCATGGTCTAGCTCGAATTTGTGGTCAAGTTTTGGCTTAGTCATCACGTACAAAATAATCATCGTGATTGGCAGTAAGATCATCGAGATAGGTAGCCCAAGTGCCATCCATTCTGTGAAGCTTAAGCCAACTTCTGCCGCAGCAATGGCGTTTGGTGGGCTACCAACTAAAGTTGCGATACCACCGATTGAAGCACAGTAAGCGATACCCAATAGCACGAACACGTAGGTGTTTCGGTCTTCACTTTGGTCAACTTTGTTCATGATGCCTAGTACAAGAGGGAGCATCATTGCTGTGGTGGCTGTGTTTGAGATCCACATTGATAAGCCCGCACTCACACCGAACAGCATGAACACGGCGACCGACATTCTGCCTTTTGCTATCAGCAATACTTTGTCAGCTATCGCTTTATCCAGCTCTTGCTTGTTCAGTGCGGCTGCCAACGCGAATCCGCCCATGAATAAGAAGATGATGGGATTCGAAAAGTTAGCCAGTGCTGCGGGCGTGTTGAATACACCAAATAAGACAGCCAATAGGGGAACGAGCAAAGCGGTGATGCTGACGTGGATAGCTTCTGTTAACCATAGAATGGCAACGAACACGAGAATACTTAAACCCGTATTCACTTGCGCTTCGAATGGCAGGGAATTGAGCAAAACTGCAAATAGCGTGAAATTACCAATTAATATCATGCTGTTGCGGGTAAACAACCAGTGTTTCAGTGTAGTAACAAGTGCCGTCATAAGACGCTCCTTTTGTTTATCCTCGTTTTATTGGTGCACGACTTCGTTGAGCGGTGCTTATTATTTTCGAGGTATATAGACTTGATGTAGGGTCAGACTTTGTTGGGAGAATGTTACTCAAGTTAATAAAGGAGTGTTGGTGTGTTTTTGCTTAACAATGGGGAAGTGTGAGGCAACAAATTCAAAATGTGTAGTTTTCTACACATCGGTCTCTGCTGGTTCTAAAATAGGGCTTACTGAAGGAGTTGCAATCGGATTTTCAGTAGGGTTTGTATTGGGGTCTGCTATAGGATTTACATTGGGGTCCGTAATAGGGCTAGGAATCGGCAATGATTCTGGTTTTGGACTGGGTTGGATCGGCTCTTTAGGGCCAAGGAATTTTGGCGTAGTACCAATAATATACAGATCAAGAAACGCTTTGGTACGTGCAAACACTTCACGTAAACGTATTGAGGTTCCTGAATGATGGGTTGGTCCTGAAACCGCCAAACACTGCGCATTAATATCGTAAGAGTTAGCGATAAATAGCGCTCTTTCACAGTGGAACTTCTGAGTGATGATTAGGAAGTTATCGGTATCGAATATCTTTTTGGCGCGAACAATCGAATCTAGGGTTCTGAACCCCGCATAATCTAGATTGATGCGTTCATCGGGGACGCCCGCTTTTAACAAGTCGCGTTTCATCGTCCACGGTTCATTGTAAGAGCGATGAGCGTTATCGCCACTCAGTAGAAATTGGTCCACTTTTTCACGATCGAACAGCTCAATCGCGGCTTCGATTCGGTGTTTATAATAGTCGTTGAGTGTTCGACCCAAATATTTGCTCGTGCCAAGCACAACGGCGACCTCAAGCTCGGGCACTTCATCTATATCGTAGATGATGCGATCTTCCGCTTGCCATGAAACCCAATAATCGATCGCAATAACCGCAGCGCTGCCTACTAAGAACACGAGGAAAGCGCCAAACAGAAAACTTTGCAGTTTTTTGTAAGCTTTTAATAAGTGGCTACGGAAAATGTGAGAATCAAATTTCACTCTCGGTATGGTCCTTTGACTGAGCATTAATTTTTGAGTGCTCGATAATACCAAATAAAAATGAGAAAAATCAGTTAAAAAGACAAGACAGTGTAAAGAAAAAAGCCCCCGCAGTTGCAGAGGCTCTTGTAAGAGTAGTTAACGCTCTTTATTCCAAGCGCAGTACGCTTTATTAGAATGCAGTACGCTTGTAGCGACGGTAAACCGGCTGCCAGAAGTGCTGGTCTATCGCTTGTTGTAGTGCTTCTTCAGTGATCTCTAGAGCAACACCTTGCTCAATCGCTTTTTTACCAACGGCAAAAGCAATCTTTTTAGATACGGTGTGGATCTCTTCCAATGGTGGAAGTAGAGCACCTGAGCCATTGATAGCAAGTGGGGAACACGTTGCAAGTGCTCGGCTTGATTCCATTAGCATTTCGTCAGTGATGCGTGAAGCATTCACAGCCAATACACCAAGGCCAATACCTGGGAAGATGTAGCTGTTATTACACTGAGCGATTGGGTAAGTGGTGCCGTTGTGAACCACTGGCTCAAACGGGCTACCTGTCGCAACAAGCGCTTGGCCGTCAGTCCAACGAATAATGTCATTTGGTGTTGCTTCAACACGGCTTGTTGGGTTTGACAGTGGGAACACGATAGGACGTTCACAGTGTAGGTTCATCTCTTTGATGACTTCTTTACTGAACAGACCCGGAGCACCAGATACGCCAACCAGAACCGTAGGTTTCGCGTGACGAACAACGTCTAGTAGAGAGAAACCAGTGCCGTCGCTTTCCCAATCTTTGGTGTTCGCGTTGGTTTGAACTAGACGCTGTTGGAAATCAAGTAGGTTTTGCATGCCTTCCTGTAGCAGACCCCAACGGTCAACCATGTAAACTTGAGAGCGAGCTTGTGCATCGCTGATACCTTCAGACACCATTTGAGCAATGATAGCTTCAGCAATACCACAACCTGCAGAACCCGCACCCAAGAAGGTGATGCGTTGGTCTGACAGTTTGCTGTTCGCTGCTTTACATGCTGCAAGTAGAGAACCAACCGTTACAGCGGCTGTACCTTGGATATCATCGTTGAAACAACAGAGGCGATCTTTGTAGCGTTCAAGCAGTGGCATTGCGTTCTTTTGTGCGAAATCTTCGAACTGAACTAGAGCATCTGGCCAACGGCGTTGAACGGCTTGAATGAATTCTTCAACGAATGCATCGTAATCTGCACCTGTGATACGAGGGTGACGCCAGCCCATGTACATTGGGTCAGCAAGACGCTGCGGGTTGTTTGTACCCACATCGAGCACGATTGGTAGCATGTAAGCTGGGCTGATGCCGCCACAAGCTGTGTAAAGTGCTAGTTTACCAATTGGAATACCCATGCCACCGATACCTTGGTCTCCCAAACCAAGAATACGCTCACCATCCGTAACCACGATAACTTTAACGTTGTGGTTTGTCGCATTGTTCAGTAGGTCATCGATACGATCGCGGTTCGGGTATGAGATAAACAGACCACGGCCACGACGGTAAATATTTGAGAAGTTCTCACATGCTGCGCCAACTGTTGGCGTGTAAATGATAGGCATCATTTCAGAGATGTGGTTTTGAACTAAACGATAAAAAAGCGTTTCATTAGTGTCTTGGATGTTACGAAGGTAGATATGCTTATCCATATCACTTTCGAAGTTACAATATTGCTTGTATGCACGTCCTACTTGCTCTTGGATTGTTTCGGTTGTTTCCGGTAACAAGCCTTCAAGGTTGAAAGAACTGCGCTCTTCAGCAGAGAATGCGCTGCCTTTGTTTAGAAGAGGGGTACTTAGTAGAGCAGGACCAGCATAAGGGATATATAGAGGGCGTTTATCGTTGTTCATTAGATGCCTAATATGGGAGAAAGGGTAACCGAAAAATGATAACGGTTTAGTTATTCAATTGTAAATAGTTTACCTCCGATCTTTGCAAACAAAATGATATTCTTACCCATGTCCCACACTTATCGAATTTTAGCACCATAATTCGTTATACTTTGCTCACACTTTTTCGCGACGCCTCTTTTTTATGTCATTACTTCCCATCGATGCTTATCAAAACGTATTTCACGAACAAATCGCTAATTCTCACCTAGTAGTAGAAGCTGAAACCGGATCGGGCAAATCAACGCGCTTGCCAATTTGGGCTTGCCAACATGGGCGAGTGCTGGTGGTTGAACCAAGACGAATAGCTTGTACCTCATTAGCTAAATATCTCGCCCTACAATCGGGCGAAAAGCTTGGTGACAAAATTGGTTATGCGATCAAACTTGAGTCTGAATACAACGAGAAAACTAACGTTGTTTTTGTGACGCCCGGTATCGCGCTGCGTTGGCTATCTGAAGATGGGCTTGCTGGCTTTGATGTCATCGTAGTCGATGAATTTCACGAAAGGCGTTGGGATATCGATTTGCTGGTGGCGATTCTCAAACAAAAAGCGAGCCATCGCTTGGTGATCACGTCTGCAACCATCGAAGGGGAACGCCTTGCTCATTATTTGGATGCGAATCGAATAAGCTGTGAAGGCCGAACTTATCAAGTTGCTATTGAACACCGAGCGAATGAGTCCAGAGCATTGCCCGATATTCGACACCTAGAGCAACGCATTGCCGAAGAAGTGAACCACCAACTGATAGCATCTTCTGGTGACATGTTGGTTTTTCTGCCGGGTAAAAAAGAGATCGTGCAATGCGAACAAGCCTTAGCGAAAAATCCAGATATCCAAGTGGTGAAATTGCATGCGTCGGTCAGTGATAAGGAGCGAGATTTAGCGTTATCGGGTCGTAATATCGATATCAATGCTAACGGTTATGGCCTGAGAAAGGTCATTCTTGCAACCAACGTGGCAGAAACCTCATTAACCATTCCCGATATTGGTGTGGTGATAGATTCAGGATTAGAAAGACGCACCGTTCAACGAAACGGTAGAACGACTCTGATGCTTAAATCCATATCACGAGCCAGTGCCAAGCAACGAGCTGGTCGCGCGGGTAGGGTAATGGACGGCGCTTGTGTGCGTCTGTATGGTGAGCATGCGGCGTTAGAGTTAGTCACACCGCCTGAATTGCAGCGTGAAGAGCTGATCGAACCGATGTTGGCCGCGGCCTGTTGTGGTGCTCCGCTTGAGAGCTTGTCTTTCCTTGATCCGATTCCTGAAAAATCACTAAACAGTGCTACTCAAACCTTGCTGACGATGGAAGCGATTAAAGCCGACCATCAAATTACCGAGCATGGCAAAAAGCTGTATCCGCTGCCGATTGATGCTTTGTATGCCGATATCGTTACTCGAATCAAAACCAAAGCATTAAAAGAAGCGATGGTCGATCTCACAGCTGCGTTGTCCGTTCCGGCTCGCTTGTATCAATTACCGAACAATGCAGAACATTTGGAAGCACTCGCTCAGCAAGAAAAGGAAGGGTGTGATCTAAGCCTGTTGATTCAGATCGTTCGCGGTCGCGAGTATCCAAATCTAGAAATCGATCAGCAGGCATTGAATGAAGCACAGGGACTGGCTAAGCAAATGCGTGAGGTGTTTGAACTTCCTCAATTAGAAGTCGCGTCCCGTTTCCAGCGTATTGAACTGCTTAACACTATTGTTCAACTTCACCCTGAACTGGTGTTCGTACGCAGACTGAAACGAAAAGAAGCCTTTGCTAATGGAGTTTTAGAGGTAGTACTCGGCCGTCAGAATCGTTTCCCTGATAATGAACAAGCGATGTTGGTGCTTGATACCCATAGTTTGCCGGGAAGAGGCGTTAAGCAAACACTGACCTTAGCGACGGTCACTGCACCTATTCCTTTGGATCTTATGATTGAAGCGGAGATGGGAGAGTGGCAACAAGGTGAAACCGTGGTCAATGATGATGGCGTTTTTACTGAGATGACATTGGTGTACGCTGGCCGTACGATCACGACCAAGCTCGTGGCAGCGGAAGGGCAACTATCGTTAAAGCCGATCGTCGATCTTGTATCGAATGGGGTTAAACTTCCCGGTTTTGCAGAAGCTCGCACTCAACAAATCAAACATTGGCAGCTGTATGTGAAACTCGGTCTCAATGAACAAACCCAATACACACCAGAAATTGACCAAATGAACTTTGAGTTATGGTTTATAGAACAGCTTGAAGTGTTAGGTGTCACTGATGTGAGCGAATTGGAAATGTTCGACCATGCAGATATTCCATTCGATGGTATCCCGACTTGGCTCTATTCAGAGTTTTCGGAAAAGTACCCGTTTGCATTGAGCCTTGCCGACTTGCAACTCGAAGTCGAATACCTGCCGGCACGCAAGCTGATTTACGTTCATTATCAATCGGGCAGTCGAAAGTTATCGCCAAAACGTTGGGAGCTCCCGACATGGTCTGGCTGGCGTATTCAGTACAAAAAAGCGAGTCGGATAATTGATATCAAATAGATGGATTAGTTTTATCTCTAAAATATTAATCAAATAGGTGCATATATGTTTTTTCAGTGCTTATTTTGTTACAAGTTTGATTTTTATATGCCTTTTTAACCAATCAAAAGGTCATAAAAGACTATTCTTCTATATCCTATTGCTATAAAGAAAGAGTTGATAGATATTGAGTATATTGTGTTGTCAAAGTGTCGGGGGACATCATGGATAAACAGACAGAGACGCGTGTAGAGTTTGATTACACAACATTTCTTGGCGCCTCATGCAGTAAAAAATGGACTTTTCTGGAAGCACTAACCACGATTGCGCCAGTATTTAGTACTGTCTGGCGAGATAGCATTAAAGAGCTCGCAAGCCCTGAAGATCGTTTATGGCAGATGGCATTGAAATCGATGTCGACGCGTAAAAGTGATGAGTCAAACATTGTTACCTTACTCAAGCTAGCCAAGCTAGAGGGGATCAATGAACTCAAAGTTGCTATGCCATATTCTCTTGAAGAAAAGCAGATCGAGTACATTGAATCGCGCAGTCATTTGGTGATTGCCGAGAATACTGGAGAAGAGTTTACTATTAAGCTTTAATCTATCAGTATTGCTTAGAGCTTAGAGCTTAGAGCTTAGAGCTTAGGAGCGAGCTCAAAGAATATTAAAAATCGCACACGAAAAAGGGCCTCAATAATGATGAGGCCCTTTTAGTATCTGGAACTTGTGTTTACGAGCTTACTCGCTTTCTAGAATGCAATCAGTCAACTAGACCATAGTCAGCACGCAATACATCGATGATCTCTTGCTTAGGATTCTCACTCAGTACGATTTCCGCGCCTGTAATCTTCGCCGCAATATCAAGATAAGTGCGCGACAGAGACATCAATGCATCCAAAGGAAGTTCATTGTCACGAGCTAATGCTTCACGTTCTGGCATGCGTTCTTTGTTCAAAAGAATATCCGCGTCAGGGAAGTAGTTAAGTAAGAACTGGCGGAATCCTTCTTTAGAATTCTCAACGATGTTGCCGTTATTGTATTCCTGAGTATCCCAAATGCGAGATGAATCTGGCGTACCCACTTCATCCATGTAGATAAGTTTTTCTTTGCCTTGGGCATCGTTCACGTAGCCGAACTCAAATTTCGTATCGACAAAGGTTTGATCGACTTTTGCTAGCGCTTGGCTAATTACGTTGAAGCCTTCTTTTAGAAGTTTCTCGTAATGCGCAATGTCACTTGCTTGAGTAAAGTTGAACGCTGCGAAGTTGTCTTCGATGTTGTTGCGAGTGATGTTCACATCATCAGCTTCTGGAACGCCAGGAATCCCTTTCAAAATCCCCTTTGTAGAAGGCGTGATCAGTAGCTCAGGCAATTTCTTGTCTTTCTCAAGGCCTTCTGGCATCTCGATACCACAGAATTCGCGTTCGCCGTTTGCGTATGCACGCCACATTGAACCTGTGATGTATTGACGACAAATCGCTTCGATCATGACTGGGCGAGCTTTTTGTACAATCCATACGAACGGATGAGGGATATCAAGAATATGACTGTCAGCGAGGCCGTTGTCTTTAAACAATTTGAACCAGTGGTTAGAGATAGCATTCAGAGCCGCTCCTTTACCTGGAACACCTTTTAGATTCCCTTCACCACGCCAGATACAATCAAATGCAGAGATACGGTCACTGATCACCATGATTGCTAAAGGCGCATCTGGTGCTACATCGTAGCCTTTCTCTTTAATTAGTCGTTGGCTATCTTCTTCAGTTAACCAGTAGACTGAGCGAACCTTGCCACTGTGGACAGGTTTATCAGTACGGATTGGTAGGTCATCATTTACGGCAAGAACTTGATCAGCAAGGCTCATTTAGACATTCCTATCTTTTATCAAACGTCATACAGAGAAGTGCGGTGTGCACATGATTAGACGGGCATTATACCCAATCTACTATTTGCTTCCAGAGAAAAAGCAAACGATTGCTAAATCTATTGATCAAATAAAAACCCCCGCCTAACTATTCGCTAGAAAATTGGCGAATTGTAGGGCAGGGGAAGGCAGTATATTTGGACTGTGTTTTGGAGCTATGCTGTTAAGTTAACTTAAGTTTGTTAGCTAAAAGATTAAGCTATGTTTATGGGCTATGTTTTTGATCCAAAATGTTATTAAGTCAGGCGGTCTAGTGAATACGCTCTGAATTGGCATCAATAAAGAAGACTTCGCACTGAAAGCGCATTCCTAATGTTCTTAGGTATTGCTGACTGAATTGATCAATCGAAGCACTCGCAACAATCGCGCTCGCATTCTTAGATCGAATGGCTTTCTCGACGGTTTCTACTTCTGTCATTTGATTAGAGGCTTTCATGTGAATAACACGATCACAGCAAACATTATGTTGCTGCAGCTGTTTAGCCGATGGTCTTGGTGTTTGAGCCGTAAACAGTAACCACTGATGTTGATTGGACAGCAACGCCATTTTGGCAAACAACGCTTCTTCGTTTGAACTTTTTGTGTCACGAGAGACGGATGTAAATGCGCAGTGAGTTAGCGGGCTAGAGTGTTGTGCTTTAACGTGTGCTGGAATCATTTTGCTGTCCTTATATACATGCTGTATGTGTATACAGTAGTTTTTGTTGCTTATAAGATCAAGCGTTTTTTGAGGGATTATTGGACGATCTTGCTTGGGTATGGAGGTGGCTTTTATTTAAGTGATTGAAAATAGGATGAAAATTAAATTTGAATGAATTTGTTGTTTTGTCTCATAAGTTGAAGAAATGTGAGCTTTATACAGGTGTATACAGTGGTTTTGACAGAAAAGTACTGTATACACCTGTATAGAAGATAAGAAGATAAGAAGATAAGAAGATAAGAAGATAAGAAGATAAGAAGATAAGAAGATAAGAAGATAAGAAGATAAGAAGATAAGAAGATAAGAAGATAAGAAGATAAGAAGATAAATCTCAGATACAAAAAAAGCGCCTTAGGCGCTTTCTTATATTTCAACGGTGTTGCTTATCTCAATGTCGCTTGGGAGAGTTTTGCTCTCATTTCCATTTCACCAATATTGAACTGGCGAACATCAATGGTGGCCATATCATTGCACTCTTGACATGCATGATGACACTTACCATCTAAGTAGTCGTGCTTTTTAACTAGGCTTGGCTTTTTGCACCAATCACAAACGCCTTCTATTGTGAACATATTCTCTCCTCACCTGTTTAAGTCAGGTGTATTTTCGGCGCAAATTATGACACAAGTAAGACTCATTAGTTAATAGTTTGTTACTTGTTTTTGAGAGGGGGATCGATTGCAGTACTAATAAAATCGATATCTTTGCGACTTTGGAAATCGAGTCCGCTTGGTTGTTTACGTTTTTGCAACACTCTTAAGGATGGTTTTTAGCGAATTGTTCAAACGTTTCATCTCTTCGTCACATCCGTAACCATCTGGGTGGTAGATTTTGGATAGCTGTTTATATCGAATTTTAATGCTTTTTTGATTCGGAATTGAGCTAGTTGTATACCCAAATAGAGCGCAGGCTACTTGTAAATTGTTCAGGCTGTTGTCATTTTTCTGTTTTTTTAACTCATGGAACATCGTGTGCAGCTGACGTTTCTGCTGCTTAATAGTGAAGTCCTTCGAGCTAAGCTGTGCTTCAAGTGTCTGCTTTTGTTGCCCCAATTCACCCGATTTTAGAGCGTGTCTTTTTTTTGATATCACCAGAGTCATGATAATGCTGACAATTGAAATCAACACGGCTAAGGCTGCGCCAATCAGATAGTCTGAATACGTTAGGTTAGAACGTGTTGCCTGCTCTCTAGGGGGCTGATAAGAAGGGGAGCTACTTGCTCGCTCTGGATTAGATAGCCTATGATTCGTGCTGCTTTCAGCAATGACGTTGTAATTGAGCTTCTCAATCGAAGAGATCTGCTTGGCACGTTGCTGGTTGAATTGCGCTTCCAGAATACGGTTATAGCCATCTTCGGCTGTTGGATTGTTTTTTAAGGCCGCTTCATACCATAGCTGTGCTTCATCTAATGGTTTTAGGAGTTCTTCCTCAAGTGAGGATTCGTAGAGCTTTGCGACTTCGATAGGCGCGCGTTGGTTACCTTGTAAGGCTGATTTAATAAACCATTCTAAAGCTAGTTTGTTGCTTTGCTCTACACCTGAACCTGCCAAGTACCATTCACCTAGCCTAAATTGCGCATCTGCATTGCCGTTTTCTGCGGATTGCGAGTACCAATAAAATGCATCGTTGGTGCTCAAAGGGATATCATTACCTGATTCATAAGCTTGAGCTAGTTGGTATTGAGAAACTGGATCTTGAGGTTGAGATTCTATCGAGAATGCAACGTTGCTTTCTGCATGAACGATGTGTGCAGTAGAGAACTGTATTGTAGAAAAGATGAGGGTGAAAAATAGAGTTCTAAGAAGTGATGATGACAGAAAGTTGGATAGGATAAACAATAGATAAGTCTCGTAAAAAAGCCCAGAGTCGGTATATCAGTATGAATATGGCTAGTCGTGTGACTTTGAACAAGCAACACGACGATAAGCAACTATATAGAGGTTAATTCAATAGATAAAGACGAACTGGGCTTTAATCGTGCTACTTAAGCGGCAAGATTTGAATTTCTACGCGACGGTTACAAGCGCGACCTTGAGAGGTGTTGTTGTCACATAGAGGGTAACGCTCACCGTTACCTCGAGCAATGGCACGGCCTGCAGCAACGTCTTGAGAGATCAAGAATGCACGAACCGATTCAGCACGACGCTCAGAAAGAACTTGGTTAGAAGACTCGCTGCCTGTGCTGTCAGTGTGACCTTCGATCACTAGGCTAGTGTCTGGGTATTCAACTAAGATGCGCGCAACGCCGCGAAGTGTTTTGTGGATGCTTGATTCTAAAGCGTAAGAACCAGAATCGAAGCCAATGCCGTTCTCTAGGCGAAGTAGAAGTTGGTTCTCACCAACACGCTCTACTTGAACGCCTGAGTTCATGAGTTCTTCACGAAGTGCAGCTTCTTGCTGGTCAAAGTAGTAACCGATACCACCGCCGACAGCGGCGCCACCTGCCGCACCGATGAGTGCACGTTTGCGGCGGTCTTTAGAGTCGTCACCCGTAGCAGCACCAGCAACAGCACCGGCGATTGCACCAATTAAAGCACCTTGAGTTGCGGAATTAGTCTCAGATTCGCCAGTTGTAGCGTTTTGGCGTTGTGTCGCTTGACAGCCCGTTAGAGCAACAGTGAGTGCCAGGGCTAGTGTGATTTTTTTCAACGTATTTCTCCATCATGTACTTCTGTCAAACGCATGAATTACGAAAGACAACAATAAGTCCTATTGGTGGTTTTTATCAATACGCTGAAGCAATGTAAAGTGGCTTTATGATTTAGTTATTTTTTTAACGGCTTGAGTTCCGCCAACAGGTCGATTTACAGACAGTTTTCGACCTTTCTTCAAACCAACTTCATAGTCTGCGGTGAGGTTTTTCATCGCTTCTCTGAGTTGTTGTTTGAACGTTTCGCGGTCGATGTTTTGGAATTCTTTATCAATGTAGTTATTGATCTTGTTGTTTGACTCGTCGTCTGGGGTGATAACAGGCAGTTTTTCAAGCGCACCTTCTACCCAACCCGAAACGTAAGAGTTTACGCGACGTGTTACTTCTAGTGTCCCTGTTCCCGAGCCCGCAAAACTGTTTCTGAATTGGCCAGTGTGCTCATTCAGTTCGCGATAAATAATATCGAACGCAAAAGCCGCGAAGATAGCGCGATCGGCTTCACCAATGAATTCAACGCGTTTAAGGCCTTTGTGATTCAGTAACACGGCTTCTACGCCAAACTTGGTGTTAATACCACGAATAACACGCAGCAGTGTAGAGCTGATATTTGCAGGTAACAGGTGACTGGATTGAGTTTTTCCCATCTTGATAAATTCAATATCGTCCTTTTCGAGACCATATTTCAGCATCAAGTTATGCGCCATTTTTATCGCATTGGCAGCTTCATTGACGTTCGCAGAGTTTCCAAGCTCAAGACACTTGGCAATTTTCTTTAGGGCTTTTTTCTTATCCATCGACAACTTAATCATTACCGCAAATTTTTAAAAGTCCAACATTTTACATGTTTTGGCGAGTAACAGCAAAGTCAAAAGTCATTTGTAGGAATGTGGTGAACGATTATGGAAGATAAGGATATATGAAGGAAGTAGCGACTCCCGGACAAAACAAAACGCCATCAAGAGGATTGATGGCGTTAGTGACACGATTTTTAGGAAGTGCTAGAGCTTTCGCAAACTAGATTCCAAGTTCATCGAGTAAATCAGCTGCAGAATCGTTGCCTGAACTTTGCTCTGGCTGCTTTGGTTCTTGCATTTTTTTCTGAGTCGCTTCAAGAATGCTGTCTGGACATTCGTCTTCAGCGATTTCAAATTCTTCCAATTGGATGAATTCTGTTTTGTCCATTGCAAGCTCAAGGTAGAAAATGTTGTTGTCGGCAGTAGAGAAAGTAACACGACGAGCTTGCGGGCGATCTAAGTTAGTATCAACAGAAAGGTTCACTTGCTTGTTCAGTGCCAGCATTTTCGGTTGGTTTTGTGTGATGTTAGTTTGCAGTTCTTTACGGATTTTGTTGGTAAAGTCGCCAACCAACTGGTTCATCAACTCACCTAATACATCACCTACTTCGTCTGAAGTATGAAGTACAGCGAGTTCGTCTTCAGGCATGCCCATATTACGCATGTAATTTGTATAGATCTCTAGCGCTGCTTTCGACGTAAAATTGATAACAACAAGACCTGAAAAACCGCCGTCGAACAAGACGAAACAACCAAAATCTGGCTTAAGGCTTGTCTTGTTGATCTTTTGAACCATTGCTGAGTAGGACACCTGTGAAGCCGTCGCTGAAGTAAGTACGTTTGAGACTGATTGGCATAGCTTAAGAAGAATATCTTCAGTTGTGACTGTTTTGCTTTTTTTCATTGTTATTTGCTCATGGAGATGTCGTAAAAAAGTTATCTACTATCTTACTACTGAATTAAGACGAAAGTGACTATTTCTCCATTCTTGCACCGAGATTCTTATTTGATCACCTTTTTATATGATCTTAATAGTAGTAAAGTGACGAAATTCAAAGAAAAATATTAAAAATCTCAGATAACCCAATGCTGATAGGATCAGCGAAGTAGGGGCAGGAAGCAAATGTTACCAAGACTTCAACTCAATGCTGATGTCGATCCAGTTGTCGTACGCTTTTTAGATGAACTAAAAACAGCGGGCTTTACTGGCGACATTGAGTCTCAATATTCGAGCCGTTTGGCTGTGGCGACTGATAACAGTGTCTATCAGCAATTGCCGCAGGCAGTTATTCTCCCTAAAACAACTCAAGACGTTGTGTTGATCGGTAAAGTGGGTGCAAAATCTGCTTACGAACGCGTGACCTTTTCCCCTCGTGGCGGTGGTACCGGTACTAACGGACAGTCTTTAACAAAAGGCGTCGTGGTTGACCTGTCTCGTTATATGAACAAGGTTCTTGAGATTAACGAGCAAGAAGGCTGGGTAAGAGTTCAGTCAGGTATCGTTAAAGACCAATTGAACGATGCTGTGCGTCCGTATGGTTACTTTTTCTCTCCAGATCTTTCTACCAGTAACCGAGCAACCTTAGGTGGAATGATCAATACCGATGCTTCGGGCCAAGGGTCATTGAAGTACGGTAAAACGTCTGACCATGTGTTGTCGCTGCAAGCGGTCTTCGCAGATGGTTCATGTCTCGAATCCGATTTATCACACGGCTTACCTGTTGAGGGTGAATTTGCTCATCATGCACTTGCAGTAACTGAGGCCGTTTGTCGAGATAAGCGCGCTCAAATTCTTAATAAATTCCCACCATTGAACCGCTTCTTAACCGGTTACGATCTAAAGAATGCAATCAACGAACAAGACGATAGCTTTGACCTGACTCGTGTTCTATGTGGTGCGGAAGGTTCATTAGCATTCATCACTGAAGCAAAGCTAAACCTAACGCCGATTCCCAAAGCGCGAACGTTGGTCAACGTGAAATACAACACGTTCGATTCTGCACTGCGTAATGCGCCGTTCATGGTAGAAGCGAAAGCGCTGTCTGTTGAAACCGTTGACTCAAGAGTATTGAACCTAGCGAAACAAGACATTGTTTGGCACACCGTGAGCGATTTGCTGATGGATGTTCCAAATAAAGAGATGCTTGGCATCAACATGGTTGAGTTTGCAGGCCAAGATGAAACGGAAGTTGAACAACAAGTTCAAGCGCTAACCGCACAGCTTGAAAGCATGGTAGCAACTGAAGAAGCGGGTGTGATTGGCTTCCAAGTGTGCAGTGATTTGGCGAGCATTGGCCGAATCTACAACATGCGTAAGAAAGCGGTAGGTCTATTAGGTGCGGCGAAAGGCCGAGCTAAGCCAGTCGCTTTTGCTGAAGATACCTGTGTACCACCGGAAAACTTGGCGGATTTCATCTCTGAATTTAGAGTGCTGCTCGATTCAAAAGAGCTGAACTACGGCATGTTTGGTCACGTTGATGCGGGCGTACTGCACGTTCGTCCTGCTTTAGATTTGTGTGATCCGATGCAAGAAGCATTGATGCATGAAGTCTCTGATGAAGTGGTTAAACTGGTGGCTAAATACGGCGGCTTGATGTGGGGTGAACACGGTAAAGGCTTCCGTTCTGAGTATGGTCCGGACTTCTTTGGTGAAGAGCTGTTTACAGAATTAAGACGAGTTAAAGCGGCATTTGACCCGCATAACAAGATGAACCCAGGCAAGATCTGTACGCCGTTAGAAAGCGATGCTGAGTTGGTGAAAGTCACTGATACCAAGCGTGGTTTCTACGATCGCCAGATCGACGTACAAGTCCGTGATAGCTTCAAGCAAGCGATGGAATGTAATGGTAACGGCTTGTGTTTCAATTACGATACGAGTTCGCCAATGTGTCCTTCGATGAAAGTCACGGCTGACCGTCGTCATTCACCAAAGGGCCGTGCAGGCTTGGTTCGTGAATGGTTACGTCAGTTAACGGAACAAGGCGTCGATATTCTCGATTTAGAGCAAGAAGCGCTGAAGGACAATACTCCGATTAAAACCATGGTGGAACGTGTTCGTAACACGATGAACAAACGCCATGAGTACGATTTCTCGCATGAAGTTCATGAAGCGATGAACGGTTGTTTGGCGTGTAAAGCGTGTGCGAGCCAGTGTCCTATTAAAGTTGATGTTCCGAGTTTCCGTTCTCGATTTTTAAACATTTATTACTCACGCTACCAACGCCCTGCAAAAGACTATTTAGTCGCCAACATTGAAACCATGCTGCCGCTAATGGCGAAAGCGCCAAAGGTTGTTAACGCTGCCTTGGGTCAAAAATGGATACAAACCGCAACGGCGAAAACGGTCGGTTATGTTGATGCACCACTGATGTCGGTACCTACACTTAAAAATCGTCTGGCGAGCAAAGAGCTGCAACTGTTCGATCTACAGTATCTAGAAGGGCTCTCTTCTGAGCAGAAGAAACAGCACGTGTTGATCGTTCAAGACCCGTTTACTAGCTTTTATGATGCCGAGGTGGTTGAAGACTTCGTTACCTTGGCTCAGAAGCTTGGCAAAACACCGGTGTTATTGCCGTTTAAACCAAATGGTAAAGCACTGCACATTAAAGGTTTCTTAAGCCGTTTTGCGCGTGAAGCGAAATCAACATCGGATTTCTTGTCAATGGTTGCTGATATCGGTATTCCTTTGGTGGGTGTTGATCCTGCTCTTGTGCTTTGTTACCGCGATGAATATGTTGAGATCTTAGGTGACAAACGTGGCCACTTTGATGTGCTTACCGTGCATGAATGGTTAATTCCATCGTTGGGTGAGTTTGAAGCGCGCTCTGCAAATGAAGAGATGTGGTACTTGTTCGCTCACTGTACTGAGAAGACCAAAATGCCGAACGCTGAAAAAGAGTGGGGCGCTATCTTCAAACACTTTGGTGCTGCGTTAACCAGCGTTCCTGTCGGCTGTTGCGGCATGGCGGGCACCTTCGGGCATGAAGTCGATAAGCTACAAATGTCGAAAGATATATACGGTTTAAGCTGGAAGCCTCAAATGCAGGACTTACCAAAAGATCGTTGTTTGGTGACGGGTTATTCTTGCCGTAGCCAAGTGAAGCGTTTTGAAGGTGAGAAGCTTGCTCACCCATTACAAGCGCTAGCAAAAATTCTTTAATACATTTAGCCCAGCAATTGCTGGGCTTTTTTCTAAACTAACAAAGGAATGTTAATAAGGAAAAGTATGAAATTTCTAGAATTAAAAGTACCACCCGTTGCACTGTTCATTATTGTATTCGTAGCATCATACTTCTGCGCTCAGCAGTTGAGCCAAGGAACATTGGCACTGCCTTATCGAATGGTTGTGCTCGGTATCGGGATTGTCTTGAGTGGTGTTATTGGAATATCAGGCATATGGGAGTTTCGCAAACAGAAAACCACCGTTAATCCGATCAAAGTCGACACCGCTTCTGCAGTTGTGGACAGTGGAATCTTTGGCTACACGCGAAACCCAATGTATCTAGGGCTATTTATCCTACTGTTTTGCTTTGGCTATTTCTTCCAAAACCTATTCAGTGTTTTACTCAGTTTTGTATTCGTAATTTACATGAATCAGTTCCAAATTAAGCCAGAAGAGCGAGCACTAGAACAGCTATTTGGCGCAGAGTATGTTGACTATAAACAAAAGGTTAGGCGCTGGGTTTAGTATTGATTTGACTGCAGGCTTAGTGGCTTAGTGGCTTAGTGGCTTAGTGGCTTAGTGGCTTAGTGGCTTAGTGGCTTAGTGGCTTAGTGGCTTAGTGGCTTAGTGTCATGAGTCATCGAAATGAAAAAGCCCAGCTTGTGATACCAAGCTGGGCTTTATTGATCTTGTCTCTAGCTATTTACATCAAGTGATGTAAATAAGAGTGCTGATTAAGCGGCAGCTGCGAACTGAGCTAGAAACATCTCTTTACGTTCGTTGAAGCGGTTTACTAGGTCGTCTACAGAAGCTTGGTCGTATGGCTTAAGACCACTTGCTACCATGCGCTTTACGCCTTTACCGACTACTTCGCCGTCTTCTTTGAAATCAAAGTTTAGTGTCACGATACCGCGCTTGCCTTCAACATCAAAAGTCGCACCAGAGAACTCAACTTCTGGGTGAGATAGGTCTAGGCGAGTAAATTCAACTTCCATGCTCTCGTAAATCACAAGAGGACGTTGGCAGTTGATCATCATTTGCTGTTCTTCCATAAGAGGAACCATGATGTGTGGAAAGTTCATACCAGAGAACTTAACGTAGTTTGTTACTACGTGTTCGATGAATGCTTGATCGTGGCTCTTTTCACCTTCACAAGACATGTGTAGGTACTCTTTGCCTTTCTCGTCAACCAGTGAGCTTTCTTTCTCACACTTGTTGTCAACGCTTAGCGCAATACCGTTACCCACCATACCTGAAAAATCAAAACGCATTTTTTGGCTGATGCCTTCTTTTTGCAGAAGTACTGCAAACAAAAGATCGCCAGGCACGCAGAAGCGTTTGTTGTCTTCATCGTGAATTGGGTTGAAGTCAGCAGCTACTTTTTTAGCAAAGTGGCTAGCCTGTTCACGAGTGAATTGAAATTGATTGTCTTCAGTAGAAAAGTAAGGTGTCAGAAACATAGTATCGCTATTAGTCATCAAATCTGGCGGGGATTATAGCTAACTAACTTGGTTTTAATGGTCTATCCAGTTTACGAGGGCCGAAAAGGAGGGAGATTGATGAGAAGGCGGGCTGGTGAGAAAAATAATAAAGGTCTAGAAAATCTAGACCTTTATTTATATAAGCTTATTTTTTATTAGGGAAGAACCACTTATCTAAATAATCACTCATTGGTGTAAAAGCAAGGTTCGCATAGTTAAATGGGTAATTAGCGGTTGTTGTTTCACCACTTGCGATTTTACCGACCGCAGTAAAGCCTTTTGGCTGGTTTGCGTCTTTCAGCTCATTCGGGAACTTACCGTTAGCAGGGTTTACTTTGTATTCATAAATTAACCCCAAAAATGCGCCAGGGTTGAGGTTCTTTTTGATAGTGTGGGTATAGTCTAACTTGCCGTTTGAAATATCATCGCCTTCGTCGTTAATGCTCGTACCATTATCGGCCAGACATTTACTCGGAGTGCCATCAATACGATCTGAACCTAATTGTCCGTTACCGTAATTACATTCGTTATATTTTAGGTAACCTAAAGCTTGTGTGCCGGTTCCAATTTTCTTATTAACAAGAGTTTTGAAGCCTTCGTAGCTTTTGGTTAATTCAGCACCCACGGCTGTATTGTTATCACCATCAACGTAGTAATCGAAGATTTGCAGCAGTTTTTGATATGTTGTGGTACTTTGCGTTTCATCCATCCCCGATCTTGTAGTGTAAATCAATTCTAAGCCATTGATATTAGGGCTGCTCGCATAGATGTTTTGTGCAAGTGCAATAATGAACTTACCGTGGGCTGTTGATGGGTTTGGCTCTTCTTCGGAAATGCCAATGAGTATTTTTTTCTGGCTAAACTGTTTTCTCACATCATCATGAGCCCATTTAAGTAAATTTTCGACTTGCAGTTTTACGGCATCTTGCTGAACTTGAGTAATGTTTGGACCAATCGGCAGAATGTAAATACCTTTTTCAAAAGCACAGTTTGGCACTTCAGCAGCAGTTGAACAGTTTTTAATGCTGGTATAGGTCGCGACTTTCGTTAACGTAGGAGTCGTAGGAGTCGTAGGTTTTGCGGGTGCTTTATTGCTTGAGTCAGATCCACAGCCGGCTAAGAATAAGGCGCTGATAAGGGCTGTTGTAAGCAGGATTGGGGATTTTTTTGTTATCATTGGTAATGAACCTTCCGACGGTGAGTGATGATTTTTCGGATAGTATCACTCCTATCAATAAGTGTATTCATTTTTTATGGACAAGTGGGCTGTAACGAGAGTACAGCCCAGTATACGGAAAGTACTAAAAACTTGACAATGTACCTTCTGGCATGAGGTGATTATGAACGGATAACTTGAGTAACAGGTTAGCTTGCTCAATATCTGGAGCAAAATATCGGTCTTTGTCGTAGAAACTCACTTTCTCACGCAGAATCTGCTTCGCTTCTTCCACACGAGGAGAAGATAGATTAGGCGCTCGGAAGTCGAGTCCTTGTGCTGCTGCTAAATATTCTACTGCCAATATCCCACGGGTGTTTTCAGCCATATATCTAAGCCTACGCGCGGCAAAGGTGGCCATTGATACGTGGTCTTCTTGGTTGGCAGAAGTAGGTAGGCTGTCTATTGACGCCGGATGAGCCAAGGTTTTGTTCTCACTTGCCAATGCTGCAGAGGTAACCTGAGCAATCATAAAGCCAGAGTTCACGCCGCCGTTATCGACCAAGAAAGGTGGAAGTTTGCTTAGTGCGCTATCAATCAGCAGCGCCATTCTACGTTCTGACAAGCTACCGATTTCAGCTATCGCTAGTGCAAGGTTATCTGCTGCCATTGCGACGGGCTCTGCGTGGAAGTTACCGCCTGAAATGATGTCGCCATCATCAGCGAAAACAAGCGGGTTGTCGGATACGGCATTTGCTTCAATCGTTAAGGTCTCTGCTGAGTTACGAATCTGCTGCAAACAAGCACCCATCACTTGAGGTTGGCAACGCAGCGAGTAAGGGTCTTGAACCTTTTCACAGCAAGTATGTGATTCACCAATCTCACTCTTTTGATCAAGCATATGACGGTAAGCAAGTGCTGCATCCATTTGGCCACGATGACCACGAACGCGGTGAATACGCGGATCAAACGGACGACGGCTACCCAGCGCAGCTTCTACAGACATTGCACCACACACGGTTGCAGACGCGAATAGGTCTTCAGCGGCGAATAGACCTTCTAATGCAAATGCTGTCGATGCTTGTGTGCCGTTTAACAGCGCCAAACCTTCTTTTGGCGCAAGTGTGATTGGTTCCAAGCCAGCGATCTGCATTGCTTCTAAGCCCGTGATGATCTTACCGTTGTGGCGAGCTTGGCCTTCACCTAGCAGTACCGTACTCATGTGGGCGAGGGGGGCAAGATCTCCTGAAGCACCCACAGATCCTTTTTGTGGAACACATGGGTAAACCTGTGCGTTCACAAGATCGATAAGGGCATTAATCACTTTGAGGCGGATACCCGAGTAGCCACGAGACAAGCTGTTAATCTTTAGCACCATCATCAAGCGCACAGTTTCATCAGACATGAATTTACCAATGCCCGCCGCGTGAGAAAGTACGATACTTTTCTGTAGTACTTCTAAATCTTCAGGGGCTATTTTGGTATTCGCTAATAAGCCAAAACCTGTATTGATGCCATACACGGTGCGATCTTCAGCAATCACTTGCTCGACAACGTGCATGCTCGCTTCAATATCTGGAATCGCTGCTGGATCAAGTGATAAGTTCACAGGGCTACGGCTAATCTTACGCAGTTCAGGTAGGCCTAGAAGTCCTGGTTTAAGTAATAAATTCAACATGTTTTCTCCAGACATTAAAGGCGACGAAGTTCTTCGTTTAGCATAGGTAAATCAAGCTTCTGCTCTTTAGCACACTGCTTGGCAATATCGTAACCCGCATCAGCATGACGCATAACGCCAGTGGCCGGATCATTGTGAAGTACACGAGCAATGCGCTGTGATGCATCTTCACTGCCGTCACAACAAATCACCATTCCTGAGTGTTGCGAGAAGCCCATTCCAACACCGCCACCGTGGTGTAGAGAAACCCATGTTGCGCCGCCTGCAGTATTTAGCAGAGCGTTCAATAGAGGCCAATCTGATACGGCATCTGAGCCATCCATCATGCCTTCTGTTTCACGGTTCGGGCTCGCTACTGAACCTGAATCTAGGTGGTCACGACCGATAACAACCGGTGCTTTCAGTTCGCCATTTTTAACCATTTCATTGAATGCTTGGCCTAAACGTTCACGATCTTTCAAACCGACCCAACAAATACGAGCTGGTAAGCCTTGGAACTGAATGCGTTCACGCGCCATATCTAGCCAGTTGTGCAAATGTGGGTTGTCTGGAATCAGCTCTTTTACTTTTTGGTCTGTTTTGTAGATGTCTTCTGGGTCGCCAGAAAGGGCAGCCCAACGGAACGGACCGACGCCTTCACAGAATAAAGGACGAATATAAGCAGGAACGAAACCTGGGAAATCAAATGCGTTTTCCACGCCTTCTTCAAGTGCCATTTGGCGAATGTTATTACCGTAATCTACGGTTGCAGCACCACGGTACTGAAGATCTAGCATAGCTTGAACTTGAATCGCCATTGATTGCTTAGCAGCTTTCACTACTTTTGCTTCATCAGCTAAACGCTCTTGAGCCGCTTTTTCCATCGTCCAACCCTGAGGCAAGTAGCCGTTCAGTGGATCGTGGGCAGAGGTTTGGTCAGTCACGACGTCAGGCGTGATATTGCGTTCAACTAACTCTGGGAATACATCTGCTGCGTTACCAAGCAAGCCAACAGAGATTGGTGTGTCTGATTCTTTAATCATTGCCATCGCTTCATCAATGCTGGTGGCTTTTTTGTCTACATAGCCAGTGCGCAAGCGGTAGTCGATTCGTGATTCATCACATTCAACCGCGATCATTGAGAAGCCAGCCATAGTTGCAGCAAGAGGTTGAGCACCACCCATGCCGCCAAGACCACCCGTTAGAACCCACTTGCCGCTTGCTTCGCCTTGGAAGTGCTTTTTCGCGATAGCAACAAACGTTTCATAAGTACCTTGAACGATGCCTTGTGAGCCAATGTAAATCCAGCTGCCTGCTGTCATTTGGCCGTACATCATCAAGCCTTCTTTATCGAGCTCGTTGAAGTGCTCCCAATTCGCCCAGTGTGGAACAAGGTTCGAGTTAGCAATTAGTACGCGGGGTGCGTTTTTATGAGTCGGGAACACACCTACAGGTTTACCTGATTGAACAAGCAACGTTTGGTCGTCTTCTAAACGCTCTAATACTTCAACAATCTTGTCATAACATTTCCAATCACGCGCCGCGCGACCGATACCGCCATACACAACCAGTGCATGTGGGTGTTCTGCCACATCAGGGTCTAGGTTGTTCATCAGCATACGCAGTGGTGCTTCTGTTAACCAAGATTTAGCGCGCAAAGTGGTGCCGTGAGGTGCGCGAATTTCGCGAGTCGTGTCGAGACGAGGGTCACTGTTGTGGTGTTCCGTCATTTTGGAATTCCTTCTGTTTCACGTTATATCGTTGTAGTTGTAGTTGTAGTTGTAGTTGTAGTTGTAGTTGTAGTTATCGGTATAGCTGGATTAGTCGCTGGCCATTGCACTGGCTATATCCCAACACAAACGTGCCGCCAATCGAGCCGTTTGGCCATCGATGTCGTAGTCTGGGTTGTATTCCGCAATGTCCGCGATAATGAGTTTTTCACTGTGTTTGAAAATCTGTTCTAGAAAAGGAGCGAGTGCTTCATAGCTCACGCCTCTTGCCGCTGGTGCACTTACGCCCGGCGCAGTCGCCGCTGGGAATACGTCAAGGTCGATAGTGAGATAGAGGTAATCACACTCAGCGATAAATTTTTGCAACTTAACCAGTTGAGCAACTTGGTTAACTTGGGTCATGTTGCGGTCATGTTCATACCAAACACCCAGTTGGTCAGCTTTGTTAAACAGTGCTTTGGTATTACTGGCCGCGCTAACGCCAAGACAAGCGTAATGAAACGGCCATTGATGCTTGTGGCAGTAATCGCTGATTTGATTAAAAGGCGTACCTGAACTGGGTTTAACATCACCGATGTCGCTTTCAAATTCACGAAGATCAAAGTGAGCATCAAAGTTAACGATGCCGATCTTAGGTTTGTGTACTGGCTGATCTTTATAAAGGTGTTCGGCTTTATGTAGGCGTTCCGTTTTATGTAAATGTTCCGCAAGACCTTGGAACGACGCCCAAGCAACCTCGTGACCACCGCCAAGGGTAATCACTTTGTTAGTTGATAGAGCATTGGCAATCACAGAAGCACACTGTTTTTGGCTGACTTCCAATTGACCATCATTGCACTCGATATCACCAAGGTCCGCAATGTGATCGTCACTATGCCAAGCCATATTAGCTAACGCTTGACGAATTAGGTTAGGTGCTTGTCTTGCGCCCACTCGTCCTTTATTTCTTGCAACACCTGCATCGCTGGCAAAGCCAACTAAGGCGATAGCGCCGTCAGTAAGCTCGTTATTTAAGTCACTATGTTGCACTTGCTTGGTAATGTGATGTACGCGTGTGCCGAGTGCGCCATCTTCAAGATCATTGCGTCCCGTCCACACGAAGTTATGTACGGTTTCTGAGTTCTTTTGAATGCCGTTGGAATTAGATTGAGTCATGACACACCTCGCCATTAACAATGCGTTTATGCAGATGAGGAACACCAACTTGATAGCTCAGATCTGCTGGGTGCTCGAGATTCCAGATAGCCAAATCAGCGGCATAACCCACTTCGACTTTACCTTTGGTTTGTGACTCACCAATGGCAGCGGCAGCGTTACAAGTTACACCGCGTAGCGCCTCTTCAGGCGTCGTACCAAACAGGGTGCAGCTCATGTTCATCATCAGCGTTAAATCAGCAAAGGGTGAAGTACCGGGATTTAAGTCGGTCGCGATCGCCATTGGAATCTTGTGTTCACGAAGTAGGGCAACGGGCGGCTGTTGAGTCTCTTTCAAGAAATAGAAAGCTCCGGGTAGCAAGGTGGCTACTGTCCCTGATTCCGCCAGTGCTTTTACTCCGGTTTCATCAAGGTACTCAACATGGTCAACAGAGAGTGCGCCGTATTTTGCTGCAAGCGCACTGCCACCCATATTAGAAAGTTGTTCAGTGTGGCCTTTAATCGCGAGCCCATATTCTTTGGCTGTTGCAAAGACACGTTCGGTTTGTTCTAGGTTGAAGCCGATAGATTCGCAAAACACGTCAACAGCACCGGCGAGCCCTTGCTCTGCAGCTTTAGGAATGATCTCTTGGCAAACCAGATCAATATAACGATCGGGCTGCTCTTTATATTCGGGCGGCACAGCGTGTGCTGCAAGGAGAGTAGTGGTGATCTTAATTCGGCGATGATTTTCTAACGCTTTCGCTGCACGTAACATCTTGAGCTCATCTTCAAGTGTTAAACCATAGCCCGATTTTATTTCGATGCTGGTGACGCCACTTCTTAGCAGGCCGTCTAATCTAGGCAGCGCCATCTCAACCAATTCGGCTTCTTGTGCTGCTCGCGTCGCAGTGACTGTTGCTAAAATACCACCGCCTTGCTTGGCGATGTCGGTGTAAGACACACCATTCAAACGCTGCTCAAATTCATTGGCACGATTACCCGCAAATACGAGGTGAGTGTGGCAATCAATCAGCCCAGGGGTGACTAACTTGTTTTTGCAATCATAGGTAATGTAATCCAAAGAACCATCAATACTTACTTGTTCTAACTCAGAAGCACGTACGCCTTGGTTTGAACAATAGATGGACACGATCTTACCGTCTTCGATAACGATATCTTTAGGGGAAGAGGGCTGATAACCATCGGCTCCCGAGCTCATCGAGACCACTCGTGCGTTTTTGAGGATCAAATTCATAATCACCTAGATCTTTGCTAAACATTAAATGTATATACAAATAAATAGGCTAAACTCTGACCCGAATCAAGTTGATGTTGCAAAAATGTGATCGGCGATCAGGATGATGTTCTTTAATCTAGAAGTATCTTGGAGCTTAATTTGTACTTAGAACCAGGATGGTAGAGCAACGCAAAGCTGATGAGACGTTCTTTGCTCCATGTTCTTCTATTCAAAAGTAGGCAAGGCTCTGATTCAGAAAGTTTTAGTGACGTTCTAATTTGAGAGTCAGGAATAATGGCTTCAACCGTATGCTCGATAGCACTCAACGGGCAGCTTTTTGAAAGGTATTCGTTGGGTGTAGAGGTTGAAAAATCTTGCTCTAGGTATTTTGGAGCGGTTTGAGAGTTCACCCAACGCGCTTCCAATTGAATCGGTGCGTTGTCGGCAAAGTGTATGATTTCACTATAGAACACTTCTGCATTAATCATCACACCTAACCGTGTAGCCGTGCTTTCATCAGCTTTGATGCTATCGTGTTTGATAACTTGGCTAGTATACGTTTGGCCACGGTCTTTGATCTCTTGCGCGATGTTGTTGATATCAAGCAGCGGAGATTGCGCCTTTTCGTCTGGTTCACAAACAAAAGTACCTAGCCTTGGCTTCCTGATGAGTTTGCCTTCAGACACCAAATCTCGAATCGCTTTATTGACCGTCATTCGACTCACATTGAACTGCTCGGTAAGTTCGAGTTCTGTGGTTATCTGGTAACCCACTGGCCAGTGACCACTGTTGATATTATCGTCTATGAACTGTTTTATCTGAAGGTAGAGCGGCGCTTTCGACATAATGAAACCTTATTTGACTATACAAATAGAGTAACGGAATTTTTCACGATTTCAACATTTCCTCGGGCAATGTGACCTTATTCAACATAGATGGGGCAAATTGCTTGATTCTGTAAGGCAAGTGTCGCAAATTGTCACGCAATAACTATTCGCAAATCAAATAATTAGAAAGGGAAATAATATGTTTAAGAAATTAAAGGCCTCGTTGGGCATCGGTGCAGCAAAAGTTGATACCGTCTTAGATAATATTGAAGTTTTCCAAGGTGGAGAGTTGTCTGGCAATGTTCACATTGTTGGCGGCGACGTTGAGCAACAAATTGACCTGATCAACTTAGTTCTCAACACAGAAGTAAAAGTAGAAACGGAAGACAGCACCAGCTACGAAACTTTTTCACTGGGTCGTATTCAAGCGGTAGAGCCTTTCGTTATCCAACCGGGCGAAACCAAACTGGTTCCATTCCGCCTCAAGTTAAATGATGAAACGCCAGTCACCGCGTTGAACGCACAAATGAACCAATGCCATGTGTGGGTAGAAACCAACCTAGATATTGGCTTCGCGATTGACCCTAAAGACCGTGACTTCATCTCCGTACACCCATTGCCAACAGTCGCTAAAATTATCCAAGGTGTGGAAGCATCGGGCATGGCAATGGTGAAAGCCGACGTAGAGAAGGGCTTCTTAAAAGGCAACAGCTTTGGTTCACGTTCGGGTTGTTACCAAGAGATTGAATTTCGTAGCGGCGGTTTTATGAATAATAAAGAGATCGAGCTGTCATTCATCGTTGAAGGTTCAATGGTTCACTGTCTAGCAGAAATCGACCGTTCAATGAGTTTCCGTGGCGACCAATACATCTCATTCAGCTTGCCTGCAAACGCGGCTGACTCAGACATTCGCAACGCCGTCTCAAGAATCATGAGTGCGTAGTTGCCTTTCTGTAAGTAGTCGCCTTTTCTATTAATAGAGACAAGATAGTACGATTTCCATAGCCGAACTTAACTGTTCGGCTTTTTTGTTTGTAAATAAAGACAAAGAATCAATCATTGAACGTTAGCTTAGGGTGTTAGAAGGCGCTATATAGAAGAGACATTTAAGTTATGTAGTTTTTGTAGCGCTGTGGGACTAACATTGTCATTTCATATAATTTCGTTACAATGTTCGGCTACTCACAAATGAGGCATCTGTATTTGCTTTTATGTGGGTATCTTTATTATGCATATATCTCCGATCAACATACTTGTTGGTTGAAAAACATATATTAAACATTTTCATGTGTTGCTTGGTGTGCAACACCACTGTAAAGGACAAATAATGCCAATTATTACTCTTCCTGACGGTAGTCAGCGTCAATTTGACAACCCTGTATCAACTCTAGATGTTGCCCTATCAATCGGTCCTGGTCTTGCGAAAGCAACCATTGCTGGTCGTGTAGACGGCGAGCGTGTTGATGCTTGTGATCTTATCGAAAACGATGCAAGCCTAGAAATCATCACAGCTAAAGATGAAGTTGATGGCCTTGAGATCGTTCGTCACTCTTGTGCTCACCTTTTAGGTCACGCGATTAAGCAGCTTTTTCCAGAAGCGAAAATGGCGATCGGTCCTACCATTGATAACGGTTTCTACTACGATATCGACCTTGAGCACTCTCTAACGCAAGAAGATCTAGAAAAGATTGAAAAGCGTATGAAAGAGCTAGCGAAGACCAAGTATCAGGTTGTTAAGAAGAAAGTTAGCTGGCAGGAAGCGCGTGACGCATTCGAAGCTCGCGGCGAGACTTACAAAATCGAAATCTTGGATGAGAACGTTTCTAAAGACGATCGTCCAGGCCTGTACCATCATGAAGAATACATCGATATGTGTCGTGGTCCACACGTTCCACATATGGGCTTCTGCCAACACTTCACACTACTTAACGTAGCGGGTGCTTACTGGCGTGGTAACAGTGACAACAAGATGCTTCAACGTATCTACGGCACTGCATTCCACGACAAGAAAGCGCTTAAGGCTCACCTAGTGCGCCTAGAAGAAGCGGCTAAGCGTGATCACCGTAAAATCGGTAAGCACTTAGATCTATTCCACATGCAGCAAGAAGCACCAGGCATGGTGTTCTGGCATCACAACGGTTGGACTATCTTCCGTGAGCTAGAAGTATTTATTCGTCAGAAGCTGACTGAGTACGATTACCAAGAAGTAAAAGGCCCATTAATGATGGACCGTGTTCTTTGGGAACGCTCTGGTCACTGGGATAAGTACGCTGAAGCGATGTTCACTACTTCTTCTGAGAACCGTGAATACGCGATCAAGCCAATGAACTGTCCTGGTCACGTTCAAATCTTTAACCAAGGTTTGAAATCTTACCGTGATCTACCGCTACGTATGGCTGAGTTTGGCTCATGTCACCGTAACGAGCCGTCTGGCGCACTTCACGGCATTATGCGTGTTCGTGGCTTCACTCAAGATGATGCTCACGTATTCTGTACTGAAGACCAAGTTCAACAAGAAGTTAAAGCTTGTATTGAAATGGTTTACGATACTTACACAACTTTCGGTTTCGAAAACATCGTTGTTAAGCTATCTACTCGTCCAGAACAGCGTGTAGGTTCAGACGAAATGTGGGACCGTGCAGAGGCCGATCTTAAGCAAGCGCTTGAGGCGATGGAGATTGCATACGAGATTCAAGAAGGCGAGGGTGCGTTCTACGGACCTAAGATTGAATTTACTTTGCATGATTGTTTGGACCGCGCATGGCAATGTGGTACAGTGCAGCTCGATTTTGCATTACCAGAACGTTTAGGTGCAACTTACGTAGGTGAAGATAACGAGCGTCACACGCCAGTTATGATTCACCGCGCGATTTTAGGTTCACTAGAACGCTTCATCGGTATTCTTATTGAAGAATACGCTGGCTTCTTCCCAACGTGGTTGGCGCCAGAACAAGCAATTGTTATGGGCATTACAGACAAACAGTCTGAATATGTACAAGAAATTGCGAAAAAACTGCAAAAAAGTGGATTTAGAGTCAAAGCAGACTTGAGAAATGAGAAGATTGGCTTTAAAATCCGCGAACATACTTTGAAACGTGTACCGTTCATGCTTGTGTGTGGTGACCAAGAAATGGAAGCCGGCGAAATTGCAGTACGTACACGTAAAGGTAAGGACCTTGGCAAATTTAAAGTGGATGACTTTATTTCATACATCCAAGCCGAGGTTTCAAGCCGTAAGCTCAATCTGGAGGAATAGCTATTAAAGGCGGAAGACGTGGCCAACAACCGGCCAAACAAAACCAGCACCGTTTAAACGGTGACATTCGTGGCGTTCGTGAAGTGCGTCTAACTGGCGCAGACGGCGAAGCTGTTGGTGTAGTAACAATCGCTGAAGCGATGGAAGCTGCAAATGAAGCTGGTATGGATCTTGTAGAGATCAGCCCTAACGCCGAGCCGCCAGTTTGTCGTGTGATGGACTACGGTAAGTTCCTCTTCGAGAAGAGCAAAGCTGCGAAAGAGCAGAAGAAAAAGCAAAAGCAGGTTCAGATCAAGGAAATTAAATTCCGACCTGGAACTGATATTGGAGACTATCAGGTAAAACTACGCAACCTGACTGGTTTCCTTGAAGACGGCAACAAAGTGAAGGTAACAATTCGCTTCCGTGGCCGCGAAATGGCTCACCAAGAAATCGGTGTTGACGTTCTTAATCGTTTGAAAGTAGATACTGAAGAATTTGCAGTTGTCGAATCTTTCCCAACGAGAATTGAAGGTCGCCAGATGATCATGGTGTTGGCCCCTAAAAAGAAGTAATTAACGGCTTTGCAAGTAATTAAACCCTGCAGCCTCAGGTTGCGGGGTTTTATTCGCCCTAATTACTATGTTATTAACAACTCAACAATGCGGAGTTATTCATCATGCCTAAGATGAAAACCAACAAAGGTGCTGCTAAGCGTTTCCAGAAAACTGCTGGTGGTATTAAGTTTAAGCACGCTGGTAAACGTCACATCCTGACTAAGCGTACTACTAAGAACAAGCGTCAGCTACGTCCGAACTCGATCCTTCCTAAATGTGAAGTTGCTCAAGTTCTACGTATGATGCCATACGCTTAATTCTTTTTAGTTTATAAATTCGTTTAGTTTAGGAGAAGCATAATGCCTCGCGTAAAACGTGGTGTACAAGCTCGTGCACGTCATAAGAAAGTTCTAAAACAAGCTAAAGGTTACTACGGAGCACGTTCACGTGTTTACCGCGTAGCTTTCCAAGCAGTTACCAAAGCTGGTCAATACGCTTACCGTGACCGTCGCAACAAGAAACGTCAATTCCGTCAACTTTGGATTGCACGTATCAACGCGGCATCTCGTCAAAATGGTCTATCTTACAGCCGTTTCATTAATGGCCTTAAGAAAGCATCTATCGAGATCGACCGTAAGATTCTTGCTGACATCGCAGTATTCGACAAAGCAGCATTTGCTGTTCTAGTTGAAAAAGCGAAAGCATCTCTATAATTTAGAGTTAGCTTAAAGGTTTAATAAAAGGAGAACTTCGGTTCTCCTTTTTTATTGCCTGTAATTTGGCTCTTGCTAGAGCTTCCCTAATCCTTCCTTCGTCAGCCTTGGGAATGACGAGATAAAATTCCGCATCTAATTTTTATTCGCTTGAACAGGCATTCTGGTATATAAACATTTACCTAACCTCTAAATGTTAAGCGACCGAGATAAATGACCGCACCTACCACTATGACGTTCTTCGAACGTTTTGAAACCGATATCCTTTCATGCAAAAAGACCATTACTATTCGCGATGAATCTGAGCGCGATTACCAGCCGGGCAGTGTTGTAGAAGTATCCACGCTAGAGCAGGGACGTGTATTCTGTAATCTTAAGATCATTAGCGTTGAACCAATCCTGTTTGATGACTTAGGTGAGTTCCATGCTCAGCAAGAGAACATGACGCTAGAAGTCCTGAAGGGGGTGATTCAAGATATCTACCCAGGGATCTCTGAACTGTATGTTGTCTCTTATGAGTTGGTAGCTTAAGCCTGATTGGATTAGATTGACTAGCTAGGGATGGCGATTAATGAGTAATAACCAGCAGACACTGCTTCAGCTTTACTGTCGTGAACAACAAGACCAAACGTTACTGTCTAAGAATGACCTTAATAGCGATCTTAGTGAGAGTGCCGATTATTTAAAGTGGTGCGAGAGCAAAAGAAACTTTGTTGAAGAAGATGTCTTAGGGCGGACTTGGGTAAAAAGTTGCCCTGCAGGGTACATTACCGAGGTTCACTTTCATTCTGATGGTAGTCTAACGGAGTATCGTTTGTTTGATCGATTTGAAACCGAAGGTCATTGGTTGCTGAAAAGCGGGTTGCTGCAAGTCGAAATCAATAAAGGTGACAATCGTTACCAGTTTGATGTTGTCGCGTGTAAAAACCTCAATATCCACTCTGCGGTTGAGTATAAGAACGGTGAGCTACATTCGTACTTGAAACTTGTTCAAGTTGAAAGTTAAACGCCGATTCGTTTTATGAGCAAATAAAAAGCCAACAGTGATGTTGGCTTTGTTGTTTTCAATTCGACCGAGTACTTCTGATCAATGAACTATTAAGCTTCGAAGTTCGCCAGTTTAGTATAAAGCTCGCTGTCTTGGTCTTGCTTTACACATACGGTCAATAGGTCTTCAATAAAGTACTTGAGAGCGCGAGCTTCGATTTGTCGAATGCCTTGTTGCTGCTCTTCTGTTAGGTAACCGTAGATAGTCGCTGCTCCAAAATCGCCAGAGATCATTTGGCCTTGCTCATTGACCAGGGTGTTGTGCGCATATAAGTCACCGTGACACACCTTATTGGCATGAAGGTGTTCAAACACATCAATCATCTGTTCGGTAATGCTATTGATCTGAGCAATTGAAAGCTCGAAGCCTTCGTTGAACGTATCGCGAGTGCAGCTTTCAAGAGTAGGGGGCAAGCCTAGGTTGTAATAGTTGCTCGGGATAAGCTCCATCACCAATGCTAGGTAGTTCTCTTCATCAACTTGAGCGATAGACTTCACTAGGTTGCTATGATGACCAGCTTGAAGGCAGGCTTCGAGTTCATCGTGTGGGTAACCGTCGCTTGTTACTTCGCCTTTGAATACTTTAACCGCCACTTCTTGTGGGAAATCAAAGTCACGATTTAACCAGTTAGCATGAGAAATTACCCCAGACGCACCTTGGCCCAGCACTTGATTGAGTGAGTAGTATTTTGAGCTTACGGCAGGCACGCTATCTAAGCTGCTTGGGTGTTTGCAAAACGGGTTACCCGCAAACGCTAACCAAGCCAGTTTTGGTAGCTTGATAAGGAACTCTGGGAATTCAGTCAGTTGGTTTGCAGACAGACGAACCAGTTCAAGGTTTGATAGGTTTGCCATACTTTCTGGTAAAACACGAATCTTGTTACCTGCCAATGCGAGCTTTTGCAGGCGTGATCTTTCACCTAGTGAGTGAGGGAGAACCTCGATTGCATTGTCTGTCAGGATCAACCAACGTAATTGAGCAGGTAAAGATTGCTCGCTGACGGTTTTAATTTGATTAGATTTGAAGCCAACCATTTCGAGCTTAGGAAGAGTACCTAGAACATCAGGAAGGTGCGTGAACAGGTTATTCGACGCGAAAATGATACGCAGGTTAGTCAGCTGTGATAGCTCGTCTGGTAAGCTTGATAGCTGGTTTCCATAAAGGTCTAGAACCTCTAGAGAATCGGCAAGCTCTAAGATCTCTAATGGAAATTCGGTGAGATCTGCTGACAGTTTTAAGTGCTTAATCCCTTTAAGTTGCCCTGATTTAAGTTGTTCTAGAGTATGCAAACCTTAGCCTTATGAATAGATGTTCGAGGCGCGTAGTTTACTTGTCTCAATCGAGAAAGGCGAGCACCGGAGCGATGCTCGCTTAACTAAACTAAGTGAACGAATTTACGAAGGTTAAAGTCGTATATGGTTTTGGCTGACGCCGACCTCCTTAACAAAATCAGCATCATGACTCACCAAGATAAATGCGCCTTGGTATTCACGTAAAGCGGACGCCAATATTTGCTTTGAGTCGATGTCTAGGTGGTTGTCCGGTTCATCGAGTAATAGAAGCGGGGTGTCTTGCTTATGGCTAACGATCAACATCGCCAGTTTCATTTTTTCACCACCACTTAAATAAGCCACTTTTCGGTATACAGAGTCTCGTCTGAACCCAATCCCTGCCAACAAGGTTCGAGCGTCACTTTCTGTTAACCCAAAGCTGTGTGTCATCAAACTATCGAACATGGTGTCGTTGGTGTCCAACATACCAAAGTGTTGATCCAAGTATACCGTCGCCCCTAAGCGCTTAATGGATCCAATATAGTTCGAGTGTTGGCCATGAATGGCTTTTAACAGTGTCGATTTTCCGCACCCGTTAGCCCCGGTTAGATAGCATCGTTCCCCTTGTGATAGAGAGAAGCTAATAGGAGCACCAGAACCAAAACTCAGGCGACACTCTTCAACGGTTAATAGTGAGTGTTTTTTAGAACTATTCGCTTGTTGTAGGTACAAGGCTTGCGGCTTCAGTTGCTCTTGCTGTTCTTTAAGAGATTGAAGTTTATGTTGGTTTTGATCCTTTAAGTTCCTGTGGCTTGTTGCCGATGCTCCTTGGGTTCGTCCTGCTTTATCTTTCATTGCATCCAATAATATCTTGGGTTGGCTACCTGATTTTCGGAGTCGGTTACCTTGAGATTCACGTTGTTGTGCTTTTTCCTTGTTAGTCTGAGCTTGGCGCTCGAGTCGTTTCTTCTCCGATTGGTGATGCGTTATCTGCTTGTCCAGTGCTTCACTTTGACTCGACATTTGCGTGAAGTAATCATCGTAATTCCCTTTATAGAAACGCATGCCCAAACTGTTGAGGTGATAGATCCCTTCCATGTGTCTCAACAAGCTTCGATCGTGACTGACGACAAGTACTTTTCCTTCAAACAACTGGCATTGTTCTAGTAACCAATTGCGCCCTTCGTTATCCAAATGGTTTGTAGGTTCGTCGAGAATCAGTATGTCGTGGTTTGATGCGAATAACCGATGAAGCTGTAAAAGGGCGAGTTGCCCACCACTCAATGTATGGCACGGCGTGGTTAACCCACTGGTTATTTTCAATGTGGCTAAAAGTTGCTTCGTGTTCGCTTGTAAATCCCAATCCTCGCCAACGATATTGAAGTGCTGAAGTTCGCAACTGCCTTGTTCTATGGCGTGCAATGCGTCTAACTTTTCGGTGAGCCCTAAGAAGTCAGCGATGGTGGTGGCGGAATCCAGTAGCGTTGATGGCAACTGGGAGTAAAAGCCGATCGAGCCTTGTTTGGAAACACTGCCTGATGTGGGTTGTGTTTGCCCGACCAGTAACGAAAGCAGTAGTGACTTTCCAGCCCCATTTCTTCCGACTAAGCCTGTCAGGCGACTGCTCAAACTAAAGGTGATGTCTTTGAATAACCACTCACCAGTATCGAGTTGGAATGAGAGATTGTTGGCTAATATAGTAGGCATAAAATACCTCCCTTTACGTGTAAACGAGTAAAAGGGGTGAGGCGCTTTTCTACATAGACTCCAACATAGGAGTCTAAGAATAGATCGCCAAGACGTTACTTAGGTAGCGTACCAATCAAAGATAGGAAATAGAGTGCTGATCTGATTTCTGTCTTTAAGGTACTGATCTTAAAGATGTAGCTTGTCAAAAAACGGATCTTTAAGAGCTTGATTTGTCGCGAAAATAGATGACGAAGTAACGCCCACTAACCCCGAGTGTCCAAATGATTTTTATAAAAATAAATCGGATGTCAGGATGTTAGTACTTCATTATGGCGTTATTCTCTTTTGAAATGATGGTGGGATGTTACTGAAAGAGGGTGCTTAAAGTCAATATGGTGATGTGATTAAAATGTATCCAAATAATTAGAGCGCCTCATGCCTTTATATAGATATAGCCATGAGGCGCTTTAGAGTGTTCTTTGAAAGCAAGGGCTTCAACGAATGTGGAAATTACAGGTTTTGTCCGCCGACACCTCGCCAGCACATATCAAAGCTATCGCTGATGTACTTGCCTGACTGCTCTGGTGGTAACTCATTCTGCTCAATCAACCAGTTTGCACAAATCAAAAAGTGGCTGTGGATGAAGTGCCTAACAAGGTTGATGTCTAACACCATCAGCTCACCAGTTTCTTGTCCTTTCAAAATGATCTCGTCTAACGATGCGAACATCTTTGAAACAATCACTTCTCGAGTTTGAGTCGTCGGGTCGAAATGAACATTGGTGAAAAACTTCATCGCAACTGGATTTTCTAATGCCCATTCAAGCCCTGTGATCCACATGAATTTAAAGACTTGGTAGCGATCTTGTTCAGCGATTTCTGTGTGCTGGTCAAGGGTAGAAAATAGCTCTATTTTCAGTTCACGAAACAGTTCATCAATCAGTAGAGATTTGTTCTCAAAGTGATGAAACAGTGTCGCTTTTGCGACGCCTGCTGTTTTCGCTATTTGTCCTGTAGATGTGCCCTCTAGCCCTTGCTGAGAGAAGAGCAGGAGCGCAGCATCTAGGATTTTTTGCCTTTTCGTAATCATCTATTTAGTACTTTGAACAGAATCTTTTTAATTGGGTTGTTGTAAGGAGGGTGCATTAACTTGGTGAAGTTAATTTTTCCTCTACTTAGAACGGTTTTGGCATGGCTAAAGGTCTTGAAGCCTTCAATGCCGTGGTAGTGTCCCATGCCTGAAGGGCCAATGCCACCGAACGGCGCATCTTCTGCCGCCACATGCACTAGCGAGTCGTTAATACAAACACCGCCAGAATGCGTATTCGATAAGAACTGTTCTTGGGTCTGTTTATCATGACTCATCAGATACAGAGCAAGTGGACGTTCTCTTGCTGTGATATAGCTGATCGCTTCTTCAATAGAGTCATAAGGCACGATAGGCAGAATAGGGCCAAACAACTCTTCTTGCATTGCGACCATGTCGTCGTTCACTTCGGTTAGAAGGTGTGGCGTCATTCTGTGGTTCACATCGTCTTGTGATTGCTCGGTGACAGTGTGAATAACCGCACCTTTAGACTGAGCATCTGCAATCACACCCTTCAAACGATTGTATTGGCGCATATCGATCACAGAGGTTAAGTCTTTGCTTTCAATACCGGCTTTGTAAAGCTTTTTGAAGTACTGCTTATAAGCCGTGATGAACGCGTCGACTTTTTCTCGTGGTAATAAGATGTAATCGGGCGCCACACAAATCTGTCCAGCGTTCAAGCTTTTTGCAAACAGGATGCGTTCAACGGCGTCAGCGACATCAAAGTCCGGAGCAATAATCGTGGGAGACTTACCACCCAATTCTAAAGTTACTGGCGTTAAGTTGTTGGCTGCTGCTCTCATTACGTGCTTACCCACAGAGGTTGACCCTGTGAATAGAATATGATCAAACGGGAGTTGGCTAAATTTCGCGGAAACATCAGCTTCGCCTTCGATAATCGCAACCTGATCTTCGTTAAATCCTTCAGCCAACATCGCTTTTAAAACTCGGTTGGTCGCTGGAGTGAACTCAGACATCTTGAGCATTGCAGTATTACCTGCCGCCAGCGCCGTGATGAGAGGCCCTAAAGAGAGCATCACCGGGAAGTTCCAAGGAACAATGATACCGACAACACCCACTGGCTGATAATGAACGGTGATCTTCGCGGGTGTCAGCATTAAGCCAGCTTTTCTACGAGATGGCTTTAACCATTTCTTAAGGTTCTTTAGGTTGTAATTGATCTGGTGAAGAGAAGGGGTGATATCAGCAATCAAGCTGTCGTGTTTTGCTCGATGGCCATAATCTTCAGACACCGCATCAATCAATTGCCCTTGGTAGCGCATTAGCAACGCTTTTAATTCCGAGAGGTCTTTTCTTCTCTGCTCAAGCGCTGGATTAACATTACTGCGGTAGTGATCTTTTTGTCGGTTGAATATTTGATCCATGTCGTTGATGTTCGACGTGGTTGGTTCAAGGTCTAGATTATGGCTCATAGTATCCCCTAAATTCGAAAGCTGACCGATTGGTCGGTCAGTTGAATTTACAAGAAGATCGAATCGAATACAAGATATGCACGAGAAAAGTTCAATAATTGAGCGGTTACAACATTGAAGTGAGCGAGTTTTAGTTGGAAGAACGAAGTGTTTATAGGTATCGAATCACGGGATACAAGTTGTGTTTGTGATAGCGAGAGTTCAGATTGGGAAGTGCGCATATTTGTCACAACCCTGACTTAACATCACCAAATTAATCAAGAATTTTAGATGTGATTGCTATTTTATTCACCTAATTTTTTGTTAGAAAGTGCTTTAAATCTAATGCGCTTCAGCCTGTTTTTTGGCCTAAAACCTTGTAATACCTTACCTGTCACTTTAAGTCGGATCGTCGATAAAAAAACGTAATCGTAACCACAAATATCAATGGTTGGACTCACTCTTAATAATATCGGTTAATGCAGCCAACAAATCGTTTTCGAACGTTTTTTGTTGGGTTATACCTCGCTATTCCAATGAGGTATCTTCTGTCGATGGCCCTATAGTGTGAGGTCTCTAGAATTGGAAAATTCGGTTAATTTGGAACGCATCCGTGCTGAGTATAATGTAAAGCACTGGAGCCAAGGTTTTTATGGAATTGATGATAATGGCGAGGTGTATGTTTCACCGAGCGAAACCGATCATCAAGTTCCGCTAAGTCAGATCGTAAAACAGTTAGAGCAGCGAAATATTGGTTTGCCTGCTCTTGTGCGTTTTCCTCAAATAGTGCATCAACGTGTGCACAATATCTGTAACGCATTCAACCAAGCGATCGACGAGTATCAGTATGACAACCGTTACCTGCTTGTTTACCCGATTAAAGTTAACCAACAGAAAGAAGTGGTTGACGAGATCTTAGCGAGCCAAGCTCAATTAGAGCAGAAGCAATTAGGCCTAGAAGCAGGTAGCAAGCCTGAACTATTAGCGGTATTGGCGCTGGCTCAAAAAGCAAGCTCAGTGATCGTGTGTAACGGTTACAAAGACAGAGAATACATCCGTCTTGCGCTTATTGGTGAAAAGCTGGGTCATAAAGTTTTTATCGTTCTAGAGAAGCTATCAGAGCTTGATCTTGTTCTTTCTGAAGCGAAAGCGCTTGGCGTGAAACCTCGTTTAGGTTTGCGTATTCGTCTTGCTTCTCAAGGCGCAGGCAAATGGCAAGCAAGTGGTGGCGAGAAGTCGAAGTTCGGCTTGTCTGCATCACAAGTGCTGACTGTTATTGAACGCTTGAAAGCAGAAGACCAACTCGATGTTTTAGAGTTAGTGCATTTCCATCTTGGTTCACAAATGGCCAATATTCGTGATGTACGAAATGGTGTGAGCGAAGCGGCTCGTTTCTACTGTGAACTGCGCGATATCGGTGCTCAATTGAAGTACTTAGATGTTGGTGGTGGTTTGGCTGTGGATTACGACGGTACACGTAGCCAGTCTTCAAACTCAATGAACTACGGCTTGCTTGAGTACGCTCGCAACATCGTAATGACAGTAGGGGATATTTGTAAGCTCTACAATCAGCCACAACCTGTGATCATTTCTGAATCTGGTCGTTCGTTGACTGCGCATCACGCTGTGCTTGTTACTAACGTGATCGGTACAGAAAGCTATTCTCCGGAAGATATGGCTGCGCCTGAAGCTGACGCACCAATGTTGCTAAACAACATGTGGAAGAACTTCTTAGAGCTAGATGCAGGTAACGATGATCGAGCGTTGATCGAGATCTACAATGACACGCAAAGCGATATCGCAGAAGCGCACAACCAATTTGCCACAGGCATGCTGAATCTTCAGCACCGTGCTTGGGCAGAGCAGATGTCTTTGCGTATTAACTACGAACTTAGCTCTCGTATGAGTACTAAGAACCGTTACCACCGTCCTATTTTGGACGAGTTGAGCGAGCGTTTAGCCGACAAGTTCTTCGTGAACTTTTCGCTGTTCCAATCGTTGCCAGATGCTTGGGGTATCGATCAGGTGTTCCCTGTATTGCCTCTAAGTGGTTTGGATAATGCGGACGAGCGACGCGCTGTAGTACTGGATATTACTTGTGATTCTGACGGTACGATTGACCAGTATGTTGATGGCCAAGGTATTGAAACGACTCTGCCAGTTCCTGCATGGAACCCAGATGAACCATACCTGATGGGCTTTTTCTTAGTAGGCGCATACCAAGAGATCTTGGGTGATATGCATAACCTATTTGGTGATACCCACAGTGTAGTGGTGAATGTTGATGAAAGTGGTCAAGCGAATATCGACTACATCAATGAAGGCGATACGGTTGAAGACATGATGCGTTATGTTCACATTGATACGGATCTGATTCGTCAGAACTACAAAGATTTGGTCACGGCGAAAGTACCAGCACAAGAGCAGCAAAGCGTACTTGAAGAGTTAGAGCAAGGCTTGATGGGTTACACCTATCTTGAGGATTTTTAATGAACGATCTATTTACCAAACCAGATTACTCGCTGTACTCCAACGCGATGACTTTTATGCGTCGTCCATTGGTACAGAACCCAATTGATAACGATGCTGATGTGGTTGTGTTGGGCGCGCCGTTAGATATGGCGACGTCGGGTCGTCCGGGTGCTCGTATGGGGCCTGATGCGATTCGTCGTGCGTCTGTAAACTTGGCGTGGGAAGGCAAAAAATTTCCTTGGGACTTCAATGTATTTGAACACACCTCGGTGATTGATGCTGGCGATCTTGTGTTTGATTGCGGTGATGCAGAAGACTTAACTCAGCGTTTAGAAGCAGCCGCTGATGCGATTCTAAACAGCGGTAAAACACTGTTAGGGTTAGGTGGCGATCACTTCATTACATTGCCTTTGCTAAGAGCATACGGCAAGAAGTACGGTGAAATGGCTCTGATTCATTTTGACGCGCACACTGATACTTACAGTCAGGGTAGTCGTTACGATCACGGTACTATGTTCTACCATGCGCCAAATGAAGGGTTAATCTCGCCTGAGCATTCTGTGCAAATAGGTATTCGTACAGAGTATAAGCAGGAAGGTCATGGCTTTAATGTTATCAATGCGATGCAAGCGAATGACATGAGCGTGGATGAGATCATTGCTCAAGTGAAAGGCATTGTTGGTGATAAGCCAGTTTACCTAACGTTTGATATTGACTGTCTGGACCCTGCGTTTGCTCCGGGTACTGGGACACCAGTGTGTGGTGGTTTGAATTCAGATAAAGTGCTCAAAATCATCCGTGGCTTACAAGGTATCAACATGGTTGGTATGGATGTAGTAGAAGTGTCTCCAGCGTATGACCAAAGCGAAATTACGGCTCTAGCTGGCGCAACTATCGCACTTGAGCTGCTTTATGTTTGGACTGCAAATCGCTTAACAAAATAAAATAGTTAGCGAGCCATGTTGAACGTGACAATCTCGTTTTACGGATAAACACCATATTGCGGTACATGATCTTCTAAAAGCCGCCCGAGTTAAACTCGGGCGGCTTTTTTGTATCTATTGTTTTGTCCTAAAACGTATTCCTTTTGATATGTGTATATCGAATGATAAGTCATGACTATTGTTCCTCCATAGCACCTTAATATGTTGATGGGCATATATGAAATTGGCGAAATATACGCTTAATAAATGGTTTTTCATCCGCTTTGTGCTGAACATTGTCTCAAGTTTGGGACTACTCTCTGCTTTATTGCTATCACATCGTTTGCCTCAAGCAATGTCTTATATTCGCTCATGATTTATCTACTTTATTCCTGTATATCTTTATAGGATTAAAGAGATGTAACATTGCTGTGAGTTTATTTGCATATAAATCAATGCACTACTAACGTTTAATTTGTGTTTTAGAAATCCATAGAGAATAAGTGAATTTGTGAAAAGGAGTCTCTTAGCACAGACATGGCATTTTTTATGGGGAAGACTAGGCTTAACAGTAAGTAAACTATAAAAAAAACAGGTTAAATACTTATCTCTTTTCAACTCGAAGAGGCACAACAAAAGATTGGCCATTGATGAGGGGTAAGTATGAATTTGATTAAAGCCTGTAATGATTAACAAAAATAATTTGTACAGCTCTAGATAAGAGTGCTTGTGATAACGGGGGATATATGGATATTGAGGTTTCGCGCCAAGCTGCGGTTGTTGAAGCAGTAAGTGGGGATGTGGTTGTAGTAACACCTGACGGCAACCCAAAAAAAGTTCTAGTTGGCGATATCATCCGTGAAAATGAGATAGTCATTACCGCAAATAATGCAGAACTTGTATTAGGTGCTCCAAATGGTGAGGTTCTGGTTGGCGAGAATTGTGTTGGATGTATTGACCAAGAATTGTCTTGGGCTGATGCCCCTATCGCCGGAGAGGTCAATTTCGATCTAGAGCAATCTGACGACGGAGCCTTTACTGACGATGATATTGCGGCAATCCAAGAAGCTATTTTAGGCGGCGCCGATCCGACTGAAATTTTGGAAGCAACGGCTGCTGGTGAAGGGCTAGGCTCTGCAAATGCTGGCTTTGTTACGATTGAATACAATAATATTCAAACTCAGCCCTCGACATTCTTTGAGACATCAGGGCTTGCGAAAGAAGAGGCAGAGGAAACTCGAGAGGAATTTAGAACGATCACCCGTTCAGCTGGTGGTCAATCGATCAGCGAATCAGTCACTGAAGGTTCCATTTCTGGCAATACCTACCCCCAATCTATTACAACCACAGAAACGATTATTGCGGGCAGTTTAGCTCTAGACCCAGATTCTTTTGTCCCAGACACACTCTCCCTTGCTTCACTCCTAAGTGAGCTTAATAACGACATTACATCAAGCGGCCAAGTTGTCACGTTTACTTACGACTCGGTGGCGAATTCCATTGTTGGCGTTCAAGGTACTGACGAAGTATTACGTATCGATATTGATGCGACTAGTGTTGGCAATAATATTGAGCTCACGCTAACCACCACGATTTCTCAATCTATTGATCATGTTCCGTCTATCGGTGGTGGGCAGGTCTCTTATACTGGCGATCAAATTAACTTTGCTTTTGATATTCAAGGTGAAGACTCCGCAGGAAACCCAATAGCATCACCAATTAATGCGCTGGTTACTTTATTTGACGGGGTGAATCCGTCTGCTGAAAGCGTGAATATCAATAATGTAGAAACGAGTAGTGCACCTATTGAAGGCACTTTTTCTAATATTGGAAGTGATAAACTTCAATCTGCTGTCTTTGATGCAAGTGCGTTAGGAGAGTTTGATGGGTTGCTCAGTGATAACCAAAATACGGTAGCAAGACTGTCTGATGACGGAACAACGATCACTCTGTCTATTCAAGGGAGAGGTGAGGTTGTTCTCACAATCTCTCTCGATACCGATGGCACATATAATTTCCAACAGTTTAAACCAATAGAAGAAGTGAGCTCCGACACGCTTTCATTCTCTCTACCGATCACGGTTACCGATTTTGACCAGGATGTCGTAACGAATACGATTAAGGTTGATATCTCTGATGGTGATAGCCCGTTCATTATTAATGTTGATGGCATCGATGTTGATGAGTCAGGCATTGTTGGCGGCTCACAAGAAGGAACAACCCCAGTAGGCGGTATTGGCAGTATCACAGCAAGTGTTTTTGAAAGTGACATTATTGACCATTACGAACTTGAACCGACTGAATTTAATACAGCGGGAGCTTTGGTTTCCAATGGTGCTGCCGTTCAATTAGAGTTAGTTAGTCAAACCAATGGTGTGAGAACGTATGAAGGTTATGTTGAGGTCAATGGATCTCGAATTACGGTCTTTGACGTTAAAGTCGATAGTCCATCATTGGGGAATTATGAATTTACTCTGTACGAATCGCTTTCACATCAAGGTTCTGAAGGTGAGTTGCTAACCTTTGTATTGCCCATTTACGCGGTTGACGCGGATGGTGACCGTTCTGCACTATCTGGTGGGTCAAATACACCAGAAGCTGCTGAGATCTTAATCAGTGTAAAAGATGATGTGGTCGAACTCATCGATAATGTCGTTTCCGTCGATGAACCGACCTTAGCTGGTGATACTGTTGTTTCTTACAATCTATTCAACTTTGAGGGTGCGGATGGTTCGACAATCCAATCACTGTCTTACGATGGGGTCGAATACAAGTTAGACCAAAATCTACTCCCAGATGCGGCACAAACTTTCCCATTTACAGAAGGGGTTGCAACGATTTCACTCAATGGTGATTTTAGTTTTGAAGTCGCTCGTGACATCAACCACTCAAGCAGCGAAACCATAGTAAAACAATTTGCCTTTTTAGCTGAAGATGCTGATGGTGACGAGAGCTTCTCAACGCTTGATCTTAGTATTACTGATGGCCAAGATCCGGTAATTAACCTAGTTCCACCAGTGACATTATCTGAAACGAATCTTGGTGACGGATCTTCGCCAAGCGGAAATGCGGTTAGCGCCACTGAAACGATTACGTTTACAGCCGGTAGTGATGATGTCGCGAGTTTTCGGATTGATCCAAACTTATTCAATACCAATGATACGCTCAAATCGAATGGGCTTGTCGTTGAACTCAAGGAAGACCCTCAGAACTTAGGTACTTATATAGGTTTTGTTAACGATGGGGTAAACCCTGATGTCCCAGTATTCACGATTAGCTTTTCTACAAGTACATTAGGGGAATACACCTTCACGCTGCTTGAAGCGTTAGATCATGAAGATGGCCTTGCAAATAACGAGCTAAGTTTTGAACTGCCTGTTTACGCCGTGGACACTGATGGCGATAGCTCGCAAATTTCCCCGCTTACAATGACCATCGGTGATGATGTGCAAATCATGAAAGATGGTGTGCTCAATATTGTTGAACCGACGGTTGCGGATTTGGCTGCTGGTACGGTGACGACTGCCACCATTGATGTGATGCCTGATCAGAGTGCTGATGGTGCGACCATTACCCAGATCACGTACGACAATACCGTTTACACCTTGAATCAGGGCTTAACGGGAGAGCAGCTTATCACTGTGCCTGAGGGAAAACTGTTTGTTACCCTTGAAGGCGAAATACGCTTTGAGCCCAATCGCGATTTAAACCACACAAGCAGCGAAGATATCGTTAAGACGATCGTGGTGACGTCAAGTGACTTTGATAAAGATCCGGTGACATCCACCGTTACTTTGACCATCACCGATGGTGATATTCCAATCATCAATACTATTCCAAGCGTCTCGCTATCAGAATCTAACCTTGCAGATGGCTCGGCAGCAAGCACCGTGCCTGTGAGTCAAACCGAGACTATTCAGTTTACTAATCAAAGCGACAATGTGACCAGCTTTCGTATTGAGCCAAGCTTATTTAACCCCAACGACACACTTAAATCTAATGGGTTGGTTGTTGAGCTTAAAGCTGATCCAAACACTACTGGAGCGTACATCGGCTTTGTGAAAGATGGAGCCAACCCAGAGGTTCCCGTCTTTACTATTAGCTTTTCTACCAGCACGGTGGGTGAGTACACCTTTACTCTACTTGAAGCATTAGATCATGCTGATGGCCAAGCAAAGAACGATCTGAGCTTTGAGCTTCCTGTACTTGCGGTCGATCGTGATGGTGATGATTCATTGATGTCGCCACTGAAAGTAACGGTCAGCGATGATGTGCAAGGCATGCAAAACCAAACGTTAACCATTACTGAGCCAACGGTTGCTGATTTGGCTGCCGGTGTTGTTACGACAGGCACTGTTGATGTGATGCCAGTACAAAGTGCAGATGGTGCAACAATCACTCAGTTCGTTTATGACGGACAACTTAGAACATTGGTTCAAACAGATACTGGTGAGCAGCGGTTTGGTTTCACTGAAGGGACGTTAGTCATCACCCTGCAAGGTGAAGTGCGTTTTGAACCCAATCGCGATTTAGTTCATACAAACAACGAAGACATCGTTAAAACAATCGTAGTGACGTCGAGCGACTTTGATAAAGATCCGGTGACATCCACCGTGACTTTGACCATCACCGATGGTGATATTCCAATCATCAATACTATTCCAACCGTTACGCTATCAGAATCCAATCTAGCCGATGGCGCGGCAGCAAGCACCGTGCCTGTGAGTCAAACCGAGACTATTCAGTTTACTAATCAAAGCGACAATGTGACCAGTTTCCGCATTGAGCCAAGCTTATTTAATCCCAACGACACACTTAAATCGAATGGGTTGGTCGTTGAGCTTAAAGCAGATCCAAACACGACTGGGGCGTATATCGGCTTTGTGAAAGATGGAGCCAACCCAGAGGTTCCTGTCTTTACGATTAGTTTCTCTACTAGCACTGTGGGTGAGTACACCTTTACTCTGCTTGAAGCGTTAGATCATGCTGATGGCCAAGCGAAGAACGATCTGAGCTTTGAGCTTCCTGTACTTGCGGTCGACCGTGATGGTGACGACTCATTGATGTCGCCATTAAAAGTGACGGTCAGCGATGATGTTCAAGGCATGCAAAATCAAACGTTGAGCATTACTGAGCCAACGGTGGCTGATTTGGATGCTGGTGTTGTCACGACCAACACGGTTGATGTGATGCCCGTTCAAAGTGCTGATGGCGCGACCATCACTCAGTTCGTTTATGACGGACAACTTCGAACATTGGTTCAATCTAATACGGGTGAGCAGCGGTTTGGTTTCACTGAAGGGACGTTAGTCATCACCCTGCAAGGTGAAGTGCGTTTTGAACCCAATCGCGATTTAGTTCATACAAACAACGAAGACATCGTTAAAACAATCGTAGTGACGTCAAGTGATTTTGATAAAGATCCGGTGACATCTACTGTGAAGTTGACCATCACCGATGGTGATATTCCAACGATTAATACCATTCCAAGCGTCACTTTATCAGAATCTAACCTTACAGATGGCTCGGCAGCAAGCAATACTCCGGTGAGCCAAACTGAGATTATTCAGTTCACCGATCAAAGCGATAATGTCACCAGCTTCCGCATTGATCCAAGCTTATTTAATACCAACGATACACTTAAATCGAATGGGTTGGTCGTTGAGCTTAAAGCTGATCCAAACACTACTGGAGCGTACATCGGCTTTGTGAAAGACGGAGCCAACCCAGAAGTTCCTGTCTTTACGATTAGCTTCTCAAGTAGCACGGTGGGTGAGTACACCTTTACTCTACTTGAAGCGTTAGATCATGCTGATGGCCAAGCGAAGAACGATCTGAGCTTTGAACTACCTGTCTTTGCGGTCGACCGCGATGGTGACGATTCATTGATGTCGCCATTGAAAGTGACGGTCAACGATGATGTTCAAGGCATGCAAAATCAAACGTTGACCATTACTGAGCCAACGGTGGCTGATTTGGCTGCTGGTGTTGTCACGACAGGCACGGTTGATGTGATGCCAGTGCAAAGTGCAGATGGGGCAACGATTACCCAGTTCGTTTATGACGGGCAACTTAGAACATTGGTTCAAACAGATACTGGTGAGCAGCGCTTCGGTTTCACTGAAGGGACGTTAGTCATCACCCTTCAAGGTGAAGTGCGTTTTGAACCCAATCGCGATTTAAACCACACGAGCAGCGAAGACATCGTTAAAACCATCGTGGTGACGTCAAGTGACTTTGATAAAGATCCGGTGACATCCACCGTTACTTTGACCATCACTGATGGTGATATTCCAATCATCAATACTATTCCAAGCGTCTCGCTATCAGAATCTAACCTTGCAGATGGCTCGGCAGCAAGCACCGTGCCTGTGAGTCAAACCGAGACTATTCAGTTTACTAATCAAAGCGACAATGTGACCAGCTTTCGTATTGAGCCAAGCTTATTTAACCCCAACGACACACTTAAATCGAATGGGTTGGTTGTTGAGCTTAAAGCTGATCCAAACACTACTGGAGAGTACATCGGCTTTGTGAAAGATGGAGCCAACCCAGAGGTTCCCGTCTTTACTATTAGCTTTTCTACCAGCACGGTGGGTGAGTACACCTTTACTCTACTTGAAGCATTAGATCATGCTGATGGCCAAGCGAAGAACGATCTGAGCTTTGAACTGCCTGTTTATGCGGTAGACCGTGATGGTGATGATTCGTTAATGTCGCCACTGAAAGTGACGGTCAGCGATGACGTTCAAGGCATGCAAAATCAAACGCTGAGTATTTCTGAACCAACGGTGGCTGATCTGGCAGCTGGAACGGTGTCGACTGGCACCGTCGATGTGATGCCAAACCAAAGTGCCGACGGGGCGACAATCACTAAGTTTGTTTATGACAATCAAGCTGAAAAGGCGTTGGTGCAGACAAATACAGGGGAACAGCAGTTTATAGTCGATGAAGGTGTCCTGTATATCACTCTGGAAGGTGATGTCCGTTTCGAACCTAATCGCAACCTCAATCATTCAGGGGGCGATATTGTTAAGACTATTACGGTCACGTCTGAAGATAAAGATGGTGACGAAGTCACGTCGACCGTTACGCTTACCATTTCAGATGGTGCTCCACCTGTTATTGATAACATACCACCAGTCGCCTTGGCTGAAGCAAACTTGCTTGATGGCACCTCTCCGAGCATAACGGTCACTCAAACCGGAACAATGACGTTTACATCTGGTAGTGATGATGTGAGCCACTTCCGTATTGATACTGCCCAATTCAATACAACTGGTGATCTAAAATCGGATGGTCTGGTCGTTCAGCTAAAAGAAGATCCTCTAAACAGCGACAATTATATTGGTTTCGTACAAAACGGTGGTGTCCAAACGGACATTTTCACCATCACTTTTGATAGTTTGGTGCTTGGTCAATATACCTTCACATTGTTAGAAGAGTTAGATCACCTGCCTGTGCAAGGTAATAACGTTCAAATCTTCACCTTGCCAGTTATTGCGGTCGACCAAGACAATACGGATTCAGTAATTAAGCCTCTTACGGTGACTATTACTGATGATGTACCCGTCATTACGGATACAACAGTCGCGAGTACGTTTGTTGTTGATGAAGATGATTTAGGCTCTGTTGTGGCTCAAGCGACAGGCTCGTTTGTGACCACAGAAGGTGCAGACCAAGTTGAGGCTTATGAGCTACGTAACATCTCTGACCTAGAAACTACTCTGACATCAGGCAATGAAGCGATTTCGATCACTGAGGTCACTGGGGCGTCGGACACAACCACCTACCAAGGTGCGACCACAAGCGGGACTCCGATTTTTACTTTTGCACTGGGTAACGATGGGTCATACACATTTACCTTGCTTGGTCCTCTAGATCATGAGCCTAGCTCAGAGGCGAGAAATAAGCTGCCTATCTCCTTTGATGTAGTGGCTGTTGACAGTGATGGCGATGACTCCAACCAGTATCAACTACCAATTCAAGTCATTGATGATGTTCCGGTAATGGCGCCGCCGACGGGCGAAACGGTTGTCGATGAAGACGACCTTTCAGGCATAGGTTCGGATCAATCTGACGACACTATCATCAATGGACTGTTCACCGTCGATGAAGGTGCCGATGGCGTTGTGAAGTATGAACTGGTTGATGAAGATTTAGTCTTGACCGGTTTAACCTCCGATGGAGAAAGCTTAGAGTGGCTAGCTGTTTCACAAAGCGGCACAAAATTCACATACGTTGCTCAAACTGTGACCAGCAATGAAGCGGTGTTTGAGATTGTTTTCGATACCTCTGATAACAGCTATCAATTCGAATTATTTAAACCACTGAAGCACCCTGACGGTGCAAACGAGAACGCGATAGATCTTGATTTCTCCATCGTTGCTGAAGATTTTGATCAAGACCAATCGAATGCGATTGATTTGAAGATCACGGTGACGGATGATGTGCCAACCATCACTGATACGACTGTTGCGAGTACGTTTGTTGTTGATGAAGATGATTTAGGCTCTGTTGTGGCTCAAGCGACAGGCTCGTTTGTGACCACAGAAGGTGCAGACCAAGTAGAGGTTTACGAACTGCGTAACGTAGCCACTCTAGAAACTACTCTGACATCAGGCAATGAAGCGATTTCGATCACTGAGGTCACTGGGGCTGCGAACACAACCACCTACCAAGGTGCGACCACAAGTGGGACTCCGATTTTTACTCTTGCACTGGGTAATGATGGGTCATACACATTCACTTTACTTGGCCCTCTAAATCACGCTACTGGATCAAATGACCTAACCATACCATTTAATGTTGTGGCGGTAGACGGTGATGGCGATGACTCCAACCAGTATCAACTACCAATTCAAGTCATTGATGATGTTCCAGTAATGACGCCGCCGACGGGCGAAACGGTTGTCGATGAAGACGACCTTTCAGGCATAGGTTCGGATCAATCTGAAGACACCATTATCAATGGACTGTTCACCGTCGATGAAGGTGCCGATGGCGTTGTGAAGTATGAACTGGTTGATGAAGATTTAGTCTTGACCGGTTTAACCTCCGATGGAGAAAGCTTAGAGTGGCTAGCTGTTTCACAAAACGGCACAACATTCACCTATGTTGCTCAAACTGTGACCAGCAATGAAGCCGTGTTTGAGATTGTTTTCGATACCTCTGATAACAGCTATCAATTCGAATTATTTAAACCACTGAAGCACCCTGATGGTGCAAATGAGAACGCGATAGATCTTGATTTCTCAATCGTTGCTGAAGATTTTGATCAAGACCAATCGAAGGCGATTGATTTGAAGATCACGGTGACGGATGATGTGCCAACCATCACTGATACGACTGTCGCGAGTACGTTTGTCGTTGATGAAGGCGATTTAGGCTCTGTTATCGCTCAGGCGACAGGCTCGTTTGTTACCACAGAAGGTGCAGACCAAGTAGAGGTTTACGAACTACGCAATATCTCAATGCTGGAAGCGACACTATCGTCGGGCAATGAAGGTATCAAGATCACTGAGATCACAGGTGCCGCTAACACGACTACCTACCAAGGGACAACTGACTCTAGTGGAACACCAATTTTCACACTAGTGTTGACTGATGATGGTGCTTACACCTTTACCTTGCTTGGCCCACTCAATCACGCTACGACACCGAGTAACCTCGATAAATTAACAATGCTGTTTGATGTTGTGGCCGTTGATGGTGATGGCGATGATTCTAACCAATATGTATTGCCAATCGAGGTGCTAGATGATGCGCCAACTATCACTGATACAACAGTCGCGAGTACGTTTGTTGTTGATGAAGATGATTTAGGCTCTGTTGTGGCTCAAGCGACAGGTTCGTTTGTGAGCACAGAAGGTGCAGACAAAGTTGAGGCTTATGAACTACGTAATATATCTGACCTAGAAGATGCTCTGACATCAGGCAACGAAGCGATTTCGATCACAGAGGTTACTGGGGGGGCGAACACAACCACCTACCAAGGTGCGACCATAAGCGGGACTCCGATTTTTACTTTTGCACTGGGTAACGATGGGTCATACACATTTACCTTGCTTGGTCCTCTAGATCATGAGCCTAGCTCAGAGGCGAGAAATAAGCTGCCTATCTCCTTTGATGTAGTGGCTGTTGACAGTGATGGCGATGATTCCAACCAGTATCAATTACCAATTCAAGTCATTGATGATATTCCGGAAATGACGCCGCCGACGGGCGAAACGGTTGTCGATGAAGACGATCTTTCAGGCATAGGTTCGGATCAATCTGACGACACTATCATCAATGGACTGTTCACCGTCGATGAAGGTGCCGATGGCGTTGTGAAGTATGAACTGGTTGATGAAGATTTAGTCTTGACCGGTTTAACCTCCGATGGAGAAAGCTTAGAGTGGCTAGCTGTTTCACAAAGCGGCACAAAATTCACATACGTTGCTCAAACTGTGACCAGCAATGAAGCGGTGTTTGAGATTGTTTTCGATACCTCTGATAACAGCTATCAATTCGAATTATTTAAACCACTGAAGCACCCTGACGGTGCAAACGAGAATACGATAGATCTTGATTTCTCCATCGTTGCTGAAGATTTTGATCAAGACCAATCGAATGCGATCGATCTGAAGATCACGGTGACGGATGATGTTCCATTAGTGACAACACAATCGATTACTCGTGTTGAAGGTCAGGGTTATCGCGGTTCTATAGTCGATATGTTTGCTGATGCCACTGATGTAGGCGCTGATGGGGCGGCTTTAAGTCGAATCGAAGGAATTACTGATAATGGAGTCAATATTGTTTTCCGCTCTGGAACTAGTGGGCCTTACAGTAGTGGTTTCGATCTAAATAGTGGAACTCAGGAGATTCGAGTATACGAGCAGAGCAATGGCGGCGTTGATACTCGTGAATTGGGTCGACTTCAAATAAACTCAAATGGTGAGATAGAATTTAGAGCCAATAATTACTTAGAGCATGTTGGTGATGAAATTAACTTCTCTATTAACGTAACAGCTAAGGACAGCGATTCAGATACGTCATCGACGCCACTGGATATCACAATTACCGATAGGAATTCGTCGAGAATCGTGCTGAAAGTGACCACTTTCGAGGACGCGGGTAGAGACTCAACAATACCTTATGCTACTGGTGATGAGCCGACTTTTGAGAATGTTCAAGACAACCAGAATGGTTTACCTAATGCGCCAGCTCAAGTTTCGCTGCAAGTTAACCTGTATGACCAAGATAACAACGAGTCTATAGGCCAACTAACGATTAAGAATAGTAACCATAGAGGGACGTTCTATTACTTTGAGAACGGTGAATATCACAAGCTAACAGCTGAACCTAATGGTCAAATATTATTTGGGCCACCTCAAATGCAACAAAGTTTTGCTCCAAACCCAAATGAAGTAAGACAAACTATTGCGACTATCGATAACCTGTTCTTTGTCCCTGACCAAAACTTTGGTTCAAATGACAACGGGGTACGCATCAATTATGCACTTGAAATTGATAATGATGGCACCCTAGATCACACCATTAACTCAAACTTCAGAATCGAGATTGAAGCGGTAGCGGATATTGCGACTTGGGATGATGGTAATAGCACTTATCAGTATCAAGTCAACGAAGATGAAGACAACGTCACGTTACAGTTAAACGCTGAATCGCAAGATAATAGCCGAACTGAAACGATCACTTATGAGTTAGAAGTTGTCGAAGGTGACGGGAAGTTTGAGCTTCTTGATGCAGGCGGTAACGTACTTACGCTGACGGATGGTGTATACAAAATAGCGGCAGCTGATATTAACAGCACCGTGGTTAACCCAATTGATAATTTCTCGGGTCAGATAGAGTTCAAAGCAACAGCAGTTACAGAGGAAACACTGAACTCTTATGAAGATACCGACAACAGCGGAGCAAATGATAAAACTGAGGCCCGTTCTGTAGAGCAAAACATCATTATTGATGTCACCGCTGACGCGGACCCTGGAAAATTCAGTGTTAATCGCATTCAAATCAATGAAGACAATATAGATGATCCTGATTACATAGGTCCGCTAGCTAACAAAGATGCATTCACGTTAGATGAAGTCATTTCCATGACAGGATCGGTAGATACGGATGGCTCTGAAGAACTGTTTGTTCGTATCAGCAATATTACAGAAGGCGCAGTGCTTTACTTTGTAGGTACAAACACGGCAGTTCCTATTGTCAGTGGTACCAATTACCACGAAATAGCGTATTCCGATTTGGCTAACGTTGAAGTGGTTCCAACTAAACACAGCAATGTGGATTTCACTTTTGATGTTACAGGTGTAGTGAAGGACACTGCAAACCTGTCAACCAACCCACAACAAGTCGATGTAGAAATACTTGGTACTAAAACGGTTAACGTTGAAGTGAAAGGGGTTGCTGACACACCTTATGGTGGGACGAATGGTACCGATTGGACCGCAATTACAGATGGCACTGCAAGCGGCGTTCAAACTACGATTCAAGAGAGTCAAAACGGCGACAGCTTTGCTCTGCTTGATTTCACGGTATTGTCGGGTGAGAGAAAGCCTGCTTCAGGCACAACACCATTACCGGACGATGGTTCCGAAGCTATCACTGTCATTCTATCGGGTATTCCTGATGGCGTTATAATCGAAGATGGTGACGGTACGGTTATTGATCTTAACTTTGTGGGTTACGAAACCGGACCTGGCGGTAGCCCTGATTTATCAAAACCTATCTACGAAGCCAACATTACGGAGGCGGGTACAACGTCAGGTATTCGTATTCGACCTGTCGACTCTTCGACCGAGAATATCCATATTCAAGGCAAAGTGATCGTAACGGAAAACGACGGTCACACACTTTCTTTTGATCAAGAAATTCGAGTGTTGGTTGAGCCTATCATCGATACCTCAGCAACCTACAACAACGTCACAAACGGGAACGAAGATACTGCTATCAACATCGATTGGCATCCTGAAGGCGTTGACTATATCGACTCTGACGAGCATTTCACTTCAATTAAGATTTCCGGTATTCCACCGGGTGTCACACCCACCGTAAATGGTGATGTGACTGTTGTGAATGATGGTGCTGGTACGTTAACGATTACCCCTAAAGACGCGAATCAAACGCCGGAACAATTTACCCAAATTGCACTAGCGAATAACTTTATTCAAATGACTCCGCCAACTGACTCTAGCGTTGATTTCACATTGACGACAGAGGTAGACGTTGAGGAGCGTGATCACGAATATGTGGATTCATCTAACCCTGGTGAGGGTATTGCGACTGCGACGGTTACAGGTACGATCAATGTTATCGTAAGACCCGTTGTTGAGACTCATGATGGCATCGATAATCAGCTTATCGTCGACGACGTGGCGGGAACAGGTTCTTTGGGAACGGTGAGCGCTGATCCTCTGACTGGTGTACTTAAGTTTACAACCAACAGTGATAACCCATCCGCTACGGATGAATTTGTCATTCGATACCAAGAAACCGATGGATCCTCTGCTATTGAAGAAGTCGACCAACTGGTGATTCAATTAACAAATAATGACACGAATAGCACTCCATTGTCAGATGACGTATTGAATCAATTACTCGTTATTGGTGCTTTTTATGAAGGCGATGGTCGTTGGGTTGTAACAAACGAAGACCTGTTTAGTATCAGTGCTCCGAATGGTCTTGTTTTTCCTTCAGGAAGTAACGGGGCCAACGGGCTTAATGATATCAATATGGCCATCTTTAGCACAGTAATTGACCGAGGTGATGGTGTTGAGGTTGAAGCATCTTCAGCGGCTCGCAGAGACGGGCAAGTAACTCTAACATTCCCTCAAGTGGTTTCTGGGAGTACACAGGTTGCTGCAGACATTGCGATGACACCAAACAGTGTTGTCGATGCCATTGAGGACACACAGTTAGATTTGGGATCTGCGCTAAATAGTCTGGTCACTTTCTCTGGAGAAGATGCTTCAAAAGATCTAGTTACCATTATTATTGATGACTCTGTGACCATTAACCCAGGAGGCACTTTCCCAATTAGTTTAGCGGGAAGCAGTGAAGTCGATTTTGTTAATGGAAAATATGTATTCGAAACAACCGTTGAACAGGGCGTTCCAACTGATTTCTCAGGGCTGTTACTTAACTTGCCGGCAGACTACTCTGGTGACTTTAGATTACCACTAACCATAGTGACCAAAGATACGCTCTCTGGTGATGAGAAAACGTTAGTTACCGACGTCGTCATCAAAGTCGCACCAGATGCAGAGACGGACCCTACGATTGAGGTGAATGTCGTCGGTTCGCTTGATGATGCCTTTAATCCTGTTGATAACGACGGTCAGGCTGGACAAGATCAGGTGGGTTACGAAGACACCTACATTCAACTCGACTTCAATTCGACTATTTCGGATCAGGTATCAGGCGTTGAAGGGGGTCAAGAGGCGTTTACATCTATTACCTTGACGTTGGATGACCCTTCAATAGGGGCATTCTATGACAATACGGGCACCTCACTTGGTACCTCAGTCACGTTTAATCAAGCTGAAATCGCGGCGGGGGCGCTCGATAATGTCCTCTTTAGGGCGATAGAAAACTACCCAACTGGAAATGATATTAACCAAGTGCAGATTAATGTAAGTGGTACAGTTACAGATACCGCAACCTACAATGATTCTGCTTTTCCGGTAGGCACTGCAACCGACTCCGATACCTTCAATACAAGTGTTCGTTTTGATGTTGTTCCGGTTGTTGATGATGTACTTGTCTCTGGGCCGGGTAGTGATCCTGATGTAATCGAGATTACCGGCAACGAAGACCAGCTTATTTCCTTGTCAGGTACAGGACCTGTATCGATTGCACTGACTGACCTTGATGGATCAGAACAGTTTGTATCGATTAAGTTTACCGATGTACCTGATGGCTTCCAGATGCGTGTAGATGCTGGCTCTGCTTACACTGTGAAAAACAACGGTGGCGGTGAGTGGAGTGTTCAATTGCCTCAAGCTTCTGGACTTTCATTCGACTTAAGTGAAATTTCGATTTTACCGCCTAAAAACTTCAGTGGTACTGCTGAGTTTGGTGTTGAAGTGTTCACTCAAGAGTCGCTACTTGGCGTACCGACTGCGGCTGCAAACTTACCAAGCTTCAAACTACACGTGGTGCCTGTTGGTGACGATGTTGATACCAATCCTACGGACTCTGTAACAGGCAACGAAGGGCAGAATATTGATATCGAAATCAATGCGACTATTTTAGATAAAGAGTTGTCGGCCACAGGAAGCGGAACGTATACCGAAAATGCACCCGAAACCCTTCGAGTCGAAGTGGCAGGTGTTCCTCAAGATGCTTCTATCTACTACCCTGACGGAACCACTATAGGTAGCTATGATCCAGCGACGCAACTCTGGACACTAAACGTTCCAGCTCAGTCGTTAGATAAGATCGTATTTAACTCTGGCGAACATAATAGTGATACAGGTAATGCTTTGGGTATTAATGGTCCACTGCAGATTACCGTTCGTTCTGTGGATACAGATGCTGATAACACGGAGCATTTAGGCACACCAACGAGTTTCAATGTTGATTTAGTGATTGATCCTATCAACGATCAACCGACCTTTGTCAATGTGACTAACCTTGAAACGACAGAAGACTCTAATGGGGTCCCGATTAACAACTTTAGTATCTACGATATCGACGCTAACTTTGATAATCCAGATGCTCCGTATGTACTGACGCTGAAAGTTGACCAAACACTGCCGGGTGCGCAGGGCGAGTTTGTGCTCCCAAGCACTAATCCTAATGGCGTAACGTTTGTATTGCAGGCTGATGGCTCACTTGTCATGACAGGTAAAGAAGCTGACATCAATGCAGCGCTAACTAATGGCGAGGTTACGTTCAAACCGGACCCGGATCAGAACTATCTCAATCAGGGTGGGTTAGTGACCATTAATGCTACGATCGATGACGGTGGTAATAACGGTTTGATTGATGCGGGTGATCCGAATACCGCTCAAATGAATCAAACTACCTTCACTATTAAAGTGACGGAATATAATGATGCTCCGATAGCGGCCAATGTTGATTTGGGCTCGATTCCGGAAGATGGCCAAATCGTGATTGTTGAGGGTGACTTGATTACGGCAAGCTCTGATATCGAAAATCATAATCTTACCGTAACAGATATCAGCCTTACTCAAAATCAAGGTCAAGGTCAGCTTCAGAGGTTTGAGAACATTGCTGGGGCGGATGACAATTCGATTAATGGCCCATACTGGGTGTTCACGGCAGCTGATGATTATAATGGAGACGTCAAATTCAATTACTCCATTATCGATGATGGTACAACCGACGGTTCGCCGGACTTCAAAGTGGGCAGTGCGGAAATCAGTCTTGTAGTTACAGAAGTTAACGACCAACCAGTGGCAACCGATATTGATTTGGGCACCATGCTTGAAGAAGGTCAGCTAATCATCAAAGCTGAAGACCTGATTACAGCGACGACAGACCCTGAGGGGCATGCCATTACGGTAACTAAGGTCGAAATCGATCAAGGTCAAGGGCAAATTCAGAAGTTTGAGAACGTTGGTGGGGCGGATGACAATTCGATTAATGGCCCATACTGGGTATTTACGGCAGCTGATGATTACAATGGCGATGTTACATTCACCTATACAGTAGAAGATAACGGTACAACCAATGGCTCAAATGATTTCTTAACGGATACCGCGGAAATCAGCGTTGTGGTACAAGGTGTTAACGATACACCTGTTGTTAATGGTGACAATGTCACTGATTTTATTGATGAAGAATCGGGACAGCTGCTGAGTGGCATCAATGTCAGTGATCCTGATTATGTTGATTCATTTTCTAATGACTTGATGACGGTCACTTTGACGGTGGATTACGGAACGTTAAATGTGTCGCTGCCTGCCGTGACAACTGTGATGGTGAACGGCAACAACACAGGTTCGGTTATCTTAGTAGGTACGTTGAGCGACCTAAATGCATTAATTGACACACCGACTAGCCCTGCGGGTGTTTATCTGGATACGAGCCTGTCTCCAACCAATAGCATTGGCTTGGAAGTCATCGCGAAAGATAGCGGAAACCCTTCTGGTATCGTCATTGAAACCACGCCAGTTATCTATGATATAGCAGTGACTCCTGTGGCGAATGCGCCGACCTTGTCGATTGATACTGCGTCTAACTACGTCAGAAATATCACCGCTAACCAGTCAGTAAGCGCTAGCGGCGTTCCTTTGGTTGGTATTATTGCTGCCTTGACCGATATTACGGAAGAGCTAACGCTACGTATCAGTGATGTGCCTGTTGGTGCTCAAATTACGAGTGATGTGGGTTCAGTGACTGATGTCGGTGGTGGAGTTTGGATTGCCACGGCGGATGCGATTGACACTGTGAAAGTGGTCGGGCTTTCTGATACGCCGGGAAGCTACACACTCAAAGTGGAGGCGGTTTCAGAAGAGCTAGATAACAGCGATACTGCAACATCGGCTTCGATAGACCTCAACTTGAACATTGTGTCTAACGGTGTTGATATCGATTTAGCTACAGAAACCGACGATGTTCAGTTATTGGCAGGGGCTGGCAATATCGACCTGACAGCGGGATCTGGAAATGATCGTCTGGAAGGAGGTTCGGGTGACGATACGTTAGTTGGCGGTGATGGTAACGACACTCTCATCGGTGGAGACGGTTCCGATATTCTGACTGGTGGCGACGGTATGGATTCGTTTGTATGGTTCAACATCGAAGATGGTGTCGAAGATACGATTACCGACTTTAGCCTATCTGAAGGAGACCAACTCGATCTAAGAGAAGTGTTACCTGAGCTGAAAAGTGCCTCACCAGATATAACAACACTGCTGCAACACATTGATGCGAAGGTCGACGGGGATGATATTGAACTTACGATTAACCCTGATGGCTTAGGCACGACAGAACAAGTGATTGTGGTTGAAGATCTTGCGCCTCAGCTGACGTTAAATGGCACCATGCCTTCTGATATTCTGGATGCGCTAGTACAGCAGAATGTTATGACTCACGGTTAACGCTCAATTGATAAGCGCTAGTGATTAGAAGTGAATAACTAAACCATAACGAAATAGGCCAGCAATGCTGGCCTATTTTTTATTAAATCTTGCTGAATGAGCCCCGATAAACCAATAGCCCCGATAAACCAATAGCCCCGATAAACCAATAGCCTCGATAAAACAATAGCCTCGATAAAACAACAAAAAGCCCATGCTGTCGGGGGAAAGCATGGGCATTATTTTATGTGTTATATCAGCTAAGCGAATAGTGTTCTTTCTCTATACTATTTGAGAATCGCTCCATCATTTAGCTTTTTTGCAGGGCTTTTTGCCGCATTAACCAGTAGGATACCAACGGTTAGTACCATCGAACCACATAGTAGGAACAACAAGCGTCCTGTTGGTTCGTTTGGAATCAGAGCCATTGCTAGGATACCGAAACCTGCTGTGCTGATAAGCTTACCAAGCATTGAACGCTGTTTAGTATCTAGGTTTTGTTGCTCTTCACCTTCCGCTACTAATGGTGTGTTCCAGTTAGTGAATAGTTGGTCAACTTCTTTCTCACGTTCAGGCGATAGGCCTTTGTAGAAGCGAGAAGTTAGCATGAAGTAACCACCAGTAAACACTACGTGAGCAGCTAAGCTAAGACCTACTTTCAAGTCGCTCCATTCACGGCCAGTAAGCGCTGTTTCCATACCGAATAGGTGCTCGATGTCTTCTGCTTGAAGCGAGATACCGAAGATGTAAGAAACGAAACCACCAACCACGAGAGTAGACCAACCAGCCCAGTCAGGCGTCTTACGAATCCACATACCAAGTAGTACAGGGATAAGCATTGGGAAGCCAATTAACGCACCTACGTTCATTACGATATCGAACAAGCTCAAGTGACGTAGAGAGTTAATGAACAAGCCAATCGCGATGATGATAACACCCATCATAATAGTCGTTAGCTTACTTACAATAACCAGCTCTTTCTGAGTCGCATTTTGACGAAGAATCGGGCTGTAGAAGTTCATTACAAAGATGCCAGCGTTACGGTTCAAACCTGAATCCATAGAAGACATCGTTGCAGCGAACATTGCTGACATAAGAAGACCAACCATACCTGCTGGCATTACGTTCTGTACGAATGCTAGGTAAGCAGCATCACCCGCTTTATCACCCATTGAAGCGTACTCTAATGCGAACTCAGGCATGAATGCACTTACGTACCATGGTGGTAGGAACCAAATTAGTGGACCAACAACCATAAGGATACATGCTAGGCCTGCCGCTTTACGTGCGTTTTCACTGTCTTTTGCACATAGGTAACGGTAAGCGTTGATGCTGTTGTTCATTACACCGAATTGCTTCACGAAGATGAACACAACCCAAAGGATGAAGATGCTCATGTAGTTTAGGTTGTTACCTAACATGAAGTCGCCGTCGAAGTTAGCAACAATGTTAGTTAAGCCACCACCGTGGAAGTAAGCCGCAACCGCACAAGTGATTGTCACGGCCATGATTACAAGCATTTGCATGAAGTCAGAAGCAACAACCGCCCAAGAGCCGCCTGTTACTGCCATCAATACTAGAACCATACCCGTTACCACAATGGTTGCTTCCATTGGGATGTTGAATACAGCAGCTACGAAGATAGCGAGACCGTTTAGCCAGATACCTGCAGAGATAAGACTGTCAGGCATACCTGCCCATGTGAAGAACTGTTCAGACGTTTTACCAAAGCGTTGACGAATGGCTTCGATCGCCGTTACTACACGAAGTTGGCGGAACTTTGGAGCGAAGTACATATAGTTCATGAAGTAGCCAAAAGCATTGGCTAGGAATAGGATTACAATAACGAAACCGTCATTGAACGCGCGTCCTGCGGCACCTGTAAACGTCCATGCTGAAAACTGTGTCATGAAGGCGGTTGCACCAACCATCCACCACAACATTTTGCCGCCCCCTCTGAAGTAATCACTTGTAGAGGTGGTGAACTTACGGAACATCCAACCAATCGCGATTAAAAAGAAGAAGTAGGCGAGAACAACAAAAGTATCAATAGTCATCTTTTCAGCCTTTTAAGTTTCATAATTAACTGACACCTAGATTACTCCTTTCGCCTGTCTATTTGTACTACAATATGTCTTTAGCGTGATCTGGGGCGCATGTTTATTTCATCATAGATGGCACTTAAAGCCGTTTAAGAGCTTAATTTTTTGCAATTATTTCAAACTTCATCGTTGTCGTCGGATAAATGCTTGAAAGTAAGCATTTAAAATAATAATACAAATATCCATGTGGTTATAGGGGTTAGTTGAGCGAGCGTGTTGATTTAGAAGTGACAAAACTCTAATAAGTATGGTTAAAAATAAAATAGGTGTGTCCACTTTATATCACGTAATAAAAAAGCGAGCACAGAGCTCGCTTTCGTCGTTGAACAAGTGTCAGCCGGTTAACGCGAACCTATCTATTGACTAGCTCGACAGCGTCACGAACAAGCTTGCCTAGTTCGTCCCACTTACCTTCGTCGATAAGGTTAGTTGGAACCATCCAAGTACCGCCACACGCAAGAACAGAAGGGATCGATAGGTATTCATCTACATTCTTCAAGCTTACGCCACCAGTAGGCATAAATTTAACAGGGTAAACCGCTGTTAGTGCTTTAAGCATACCTGTACCGCCAGAAGGCTCAGCAGGAAAGAACTTCAACGTGCGAAGGCCCATTTCCATTGCTTGTTCAACTAGGCTTGGGTTGTTAACACCCGGTACGATTGCAACACCTTTGTCGATACAGTATTGAACAGTACGTGGGTTAAAACCTGGGCTTACGATGAAATCAACGCCAGCTTCGATAGATGCGTCAACTTGCTCGTTACTCAGTACAGTACCTGAACCGATTAGCATGTCTGGGAATTCTTTACGCATGATACGAATCGCTTCGATTGCACATTCTGTACGCAGTGTGATTTCTGCACATGGCATGCCGTTTTCAACCAGTGCTTTGCCTAGGGGGATGGCATCTTCAGCACGGTTGATAGCGATTACAGGGATTACTTTTAGGTTTGCTAGTTGTTCATTTAATGTAGTCATGAATTCTTTCTCACGTTAATAATGGGTCTGCTTTCAACTAAGCAAACCCTTGATTAATAGTTAAAGTGCGCAATTATAGAGACAAATCAGGGGTCGCTTCTAGAGGAATGATAGCACCTGGATGCTGAATCACAGTCCCTGCCACAATGTGACCTGCTAATGCTGCATCACGCGCATTGCCACCGCTCAAGCGTTTAGCCAAGAAGCCTGCACTGAACGAATCGCCAGCCGCTGTTGTATCAACGATGCTGTCTACTGGGTTTGGTGCAACGTACTGAGCACTTTGGCTTTCAACCACTAGGCAGTCTTTCGCGCCACGCTTAATGATGATCTCTTTCACACCAGACTCAGACGTACGTGCAATACACTGTTCAATGCTTTCGTCACCGTACAGCTCTTGCTCGTCATCGAACGTCAGTAGCGCTGTGTCGGTGTACTTAAGCATCTTCAAGTACCAAGAAATCGCTTCTTGTTGGCTTTCCCAAAGTTTTGGACGAAAGTTATTGTCGAAGAATACTTGGCCGCCTTGAGCTTTGAATTTGTCTAAGAAGCTGAATAGCTGTGCGCGTCCGTTCTCTGTCAAGATAGCAAGCGTAATACCACTTAGGTAAACCGCGTCAAAAGAAAATAGCTTATCAAGTAGAGCTGGCGTGTCTTGCTGGTCAAACATGAATTTTGCTGCAGCATCATTACGCCAGTAGTGGAAACTGCGTTCACCAGTTTCATCGGTCTCGATGTAGTAAAGCCCTGGTTGTTTGTGATCAAGCTGAGCAATTAAGCTAGTGTCGATACCTTCCGCTTGCCACTTTTCTAACATGTCGGTACTGAATGGGTCAGTGCCTAGTGCTGTTACGTAGCTCGTGTTGATATCTTGTTCTTTTGTTAAGCGAGACAAGTAAAGTGCTGTATTCAGTGTATCGCCACCAAAACTCTGCTGAAGCCCGTCTTTTTTCTGTTGTAGCTCAACCATGCACTCGCCAATGACCGCGATGTTTAATGATTTCATATGCTTACCTTAGCAACTGAGGTTGCGCTAGTTATTATTTTAGGAAATCTTCACGCGCAGGATTGAAGATATCAAGAAGGATGCTGTCTTGCTCTAGAGCAACGGCGCCGTGCATCATGTGTTTACGCGCGAAGTAAGCATCGCCTTCTTTAAGCACTTTCTTTTCTCCTTCGATTTCAGCTTCGAAGCTACCACGAACAACATAACCGATTTGGTCGTGAATTTCGTGAGTATGAGGATGGCCAATTGCGCCCTTATCAAAACATAGGTGTACAGCCATAAGATCGTCAGTGTACGCGACGATTTTACGCTTGATACCACCGCCCAATTCTTCCCATGGGTTTTCATCTAGAATAAAGAAAGAGTTCATTGTGTATCTCCTAATCTGTTTAAATCTTTTAAGTGTTACTTAACTGTGTTCATCATAAGGGAATGAGTTTAATTGTAATACAATATATCTAGAGTTGTGTGATGTTGATCAAGCGATACTTTATATATCGCAAATAAATCAACAACTTAACAAATGCCTGATATTTAGTGTTATCTATTCATATCAATGGCTTATGCGGGTTTATGTGATTCTGCTCATCATTTTGCGACGAACAGGTACAATTAAAGCTAATATTGTATTACTTTATATGGAGTTTGAAAATTTAATCAAAGTTTAAACCGATAAACTCTTTATTGAGGGTGACAAAGAATATGACGACTAAACCAGTATTGTTGACTGAAGCAGAAATAGAGCAACTTCACCTTGAAGTGGGCCGTTCTAGCTTAATGGGCAAAACCATTGCAGCGAACGCGAAAGACCTAGAAGCGTTCATGTGCTTACCTATTGATGTTCCTGGTCACGGAGAAGCGGGTGGTTACGAGCATAACCGCCATAAGCAAAACTACACGTACATGAACTTAGCTGGTCGCATGTTCTTGATCACTAAAGAGCAAAAGTACGCTGACTTTGTTACAGAACTACTAGAAGAATACGCAGACAAATATCTAACGTTTGATTACCACGTACAGAAAAACACTAACCCTACAGGTCGTTTGTTCCACCAAATCTTGAACGAACACTGCTGGTTAATGTTCTCAAGTTTGGCTTACTCTTGTGTTGCTTCAACACTGACACAAGAGCAGCGTGACAACATTGAATCGCGCATTTTCGAACCAATGCTAGAAATGTTTACGGTTAAATACGCACACGACTTCGACCGCATTCACAACCACGGTATTTGGGCAGTAGCCGCTGTGGGTATCTGTGGTCTTGCTCTAGGCAAGCGCGAGTACCTTGAAATGTCAGTGTACGGCATCGACCGTAACGATACTGGCGGCTTTCTAGCGCAAATTTCTCAATTGTTTGCACCTTCTGGTTACTACATGGAAGGTCCTTACTACCACCGCTACGCAATTCGTCCAACGTGTGTATTCGCGGAAGTGATTCACCGTCATATGCCTGAAGTAGATATCTACAACTACAAAGGCGGCGTGATTGGTAACACGGTACAAGCCATGCTTGCGACGGCTTATCCGAACGGTGAGTTCCCGGCTCTGAATGATGCTTCTCGTACAATGGGTATCACAGACATGGGTGTTCAGGTTGCAGTCAGTGTTTACAGTAAGCACTACTCTTCAGCTGAGGGTGTTGACCAAAACATTCTGGGTATGGCGAAGATTCAAGACGCAGTATGGATGCACCCATGTGGTCTTGAGTTATCTAAAGCATACGAAGCGGCTTCTGCTGAAAAAGAAATCGGCATGCCTTTCTGGCCAAGTGTTGAATTGAACGAAGGCCCTGAAGGTCACAACGGCGCGCAAGGTTTTATCCGCATGCAGGATAAGAAAGGCGACGTTTCTCAGTTAGTGATGAACTACGGCCAACACGGCATGGGTCACGGCAACTTCGATACGCTGGGTATTTCTTTCTTCAACCGCGGTCAAGAAGTACTACGTGAATACGGCTTCTGCCGTTGGGTGAACGTTGAGCCAAAATTCGGCGGTCGTTACCTAGATGAAAACAAATCTTACGCACGTCAAACGATTGCTCATAATGCAGTAACCATTGATGAAAAATGTCAGAATAACTTTGACGTTGAGCGTGCAGACTCAGTACACGGCTTGCCTCACTTCTTTAAAGTAGAAGGCGAGCAAATCAACGGCATGAGTGCATTTGCTAACGATCATTACGAAGGTTTTGACATGCAACGCAGCGTGTTCATGCTAAACCTTGAAGAATTGGAATCTCCGCTACTATTAGACCTTTACCGTTTAGATTCTGAGAAAGGCGGCGAAGGCGAGCATCAATACGACTACTCACACCAATATCAAGGTCAGATTGTTCGCACTAACTTTGAATACCAAGCAAACAAAGAGCTGAACACGCTAGGTGAAGACTTCGGTTACCAACACCTATGGAACGTCGCAAGCGGTGAAGTGAAGGGCACAGCACTGGTAAGCTGGCTACAGAACAACACCTACTACACGTGGCTAGGTGCAACGTCTAACGACAATGCTGAAGTTGTCTTTACTCGCACTGGTGCTAACGATCCAAGCTTCAACCTACGTTCAGAGCCTGCATTCATTTTGCGTAGCAAAGGCGAAACAACACTGTTCGCTTCTGTTCTAGAAACGCACGGTTACTTCAACGAAGAATTCGAGCAATCAGTTAATGCACGTGGTGTTGTGAAAGACATCAAAGTAGTGGCTCACACCAATGTCGGTTCGGTAGTTGAGATCACCACAGAGAAATCAAACGTGACAGTGATGATCAGCAACCAACTTGGCGCGACTGTGAGCACTGAACACAAAGTAGAACTGAACGGTAAAGTATACAGCTGGACAGGCTTCTACTCAGTAGAAACAATTTTAAACCCAGAATTAGCAAGCACAGCAGAGCAGGGGAAATAATAATGAGCTATCAACCACTTTTACTTAACTTTGAGGAAGCAGCAGAGCTTCGTAAAGAACTTGGCAAGGATAGCCTTTTAGGTAACGCACTGACTCGCGATATTAAACAAACTGACGCTTACATGGCGGAAGTTGGCATTGAAGTTCCAGGTCACGGTGAAGGCGGCGGCTACGAACATAACCGTCATAAACAAAACTACATCCACATGGATCTAGCGGGTCGTTTGTTCCTTATCACTGAGGAAACAAAGTACCGTGATTACATCGTTGATATGTTAACTGCGTACGCGAAGGTGTACCCAACACTTGAAAGTAACGTAAGCCGTGACTCTAACCCTCCGGGTAAGCTGTTCCACCAAACGTTGAACGAAAATATGTGGATGCTTTACGCTTCTTGTGCGTACAGCTGCATCTACCACACCATTTCTGAAGAACAAAAGCGTCTGATTGAAGACGATCTTCTTAAGCAAATGATCGAAATGTTTGTTGTTACTTACGCACACGACTTCGATATCGTACACAACCACGGCTTATGGGCTGTGGCAGCGGTAGGTATCTGTGGTTACGCAATCAACGATCAAGAGTCAGTAGACAAAGCGCTTTACGGCCTGAAACTCGACAAAGTAAGCGGCGGTTTCTTAGCGCAACTTGACCAACTGTTTTCGCCAGACGGCTACTACATGGAAGGTCCTTACTACCACCGTTTCTCACTACGTCCAATCTACTTGTTCGCAGAAGCGATTGAACGTCGTCAGCCAGATCTTGGTATTTACGAATTCAACGACTCAGTGATCAAGACAACGTCTTACGCGGTATTCAAAACGGCATTCCCAGACGGTACATTGCCAGCTCTGAACGATTCATCGAAGACGATTTCTATTAACGATGAAGGCGTTATTATGGCAACGTCTGTGTGTTACCACCGCTATGAGCAGACTGAAACTTTACTTGGTATGGCTAATCACCAACAAGATGTTTGGGTCCATGCTTCAGGTAAAACGCTATCTGACGCTGTCAATGCAGCAGACGACATCAAAGCATTCAACTGGGGTAGCCTGTTTGTAACGGACGGGCCTGAAGGCGAAAAAGGCGGCGTAAGCATTCTTCGTCACCGTGACGAACAAGACGACGACACGATGGCGTTGATCTGGTTTGGTCAGCACGGCAGCGATCACCAGTACCACTCTGCGCTAGACCACGGTCACTACGATGGGCTACACCTAAGCGTATTCAACCGTGGCCACGAAGTGCTGCACGATTACGGCTTCGGTCGCTGGGTAAACGTTGAGCCTAAGTTTGGCGGTCGTTACATCCCAGAGAACAAGTCTTACTGTAAGCAGACAGTTGCTCACAACACAGTAACGGTTGATCAGAAAACACAGAACAACTTCGATACGGCATTGGCTGAATCTAAGTTTGGTCAGAAGCACTTCTTCGTAGCAGACGACCAGTCTCTGCAAGGTATGAGCGGCACAATTTCTGAGTACTACACCGGCGTAGACATGCAACGCAGCGTGATTCTTGCTGAACTTCCTGAGTTCGAGAAGCCACTAGTTATCGATGTATACCGCATCGAAGCTGACGCTGAACACCAGTACGACCTACCCGTTCACCACTCGGGTCAAATCATCCGTACTGACTTCGACTACAACATCGAAAGCACGCTGAAGCCGCTAGGTGAAGACAACGGTTACCAGCACTTATGGAACGTTGCTTCAGGCAAAGTGAACCAAGAGGGCTCTCTGGTGAGCTGGCTACATGACAGCAGCTACTACAGCCTAGTAACCAGCGCGAATGCGGGCAGTGAAGTAATCTTTGCTCGCACTGGTGCTAACGATCCAGACTTTAACCTTAAGAGTGAGCCTGCGCTTATCTTACGTCAGTCTGGTCAAAACCACGTGTTTGCTTCTGTACTAGAAACGCATGGTTACTTTAACGAGTCTATCGAAGCCTCTGTAGGCGCTCGTGGTCTGGTTAAATCAGTGTCTGTTGTGGGCCATAACAGTGTCGGGACTGTTGTTCGCATTCAGACTACTTCTGGTAACACTTACCATTACGGTATTTCAAACCAAGCTGAAGACACGCAGCAAGCAACTCACACTGTTGAGTTCGCGGGAGAGGCATACTCGTGGGAAGGATCATTTGCTCAACTGTAAATGATTAATACCAATCACAGTAAGTAAGTGATCAGAAATAGCGCAGGAAAAAAGCTTGAGAACAAGGCGGAATTTTTCGATAAGTAGTTATTCTACAATCAAAAATTCTAACGAAGTTGTCGAGCTTTTTAACAAGTTAGGATGACCAGTTATTTACTACGATTGGTATAACATACATGCTGTTTAACGAGGGCATGTATTGATGTGGTGCTTTGCGGGAACGAAGCATCACATTGAAATTCAGTCGTGATTGAAAAATCGTTCGTTGATACCAACAACGACTGAAACATCGGGAATAAGTCAAACCGAGTAACTCACTGCGAGTTGCTCGGTTTTTTTATGTGTGTAGGAAACAAATGGAACGTTCAACAAACAAAAAGCCTACTCAGTGAGTAGGCTTTGATCTTATTGACTAGGGCGTGTTGACTTTTCGCGGTTAAATTTTGTTCGGATGGGGACGCCTAGTCAAAATCGTTTTAGGCGCGGCGAAGAGTATGTAGCCTAGCATTCTAAGCAAATATTCTTCAACAAAGCATAAAACGATTTTAGCCGAACCCTCGGGCAGCTCTTGTGGTTCATTTCTACAGCGTTATCGGCTTTTCATGTAGGCCAGCTACACGTCAAAGCCTCTTCCTTGTATAAATTTTCCACAAGATGCTGCAAAACCCAGCTCGAAAGATCAACAGCCCCTAAATTTAGAGAAACGTTCAATGCTGCAGCGGCGCATTGACAACGAAACGATTTAACAAAATGAACGTTGTTATCTGGTTCTGCGAGTATTGTTACGATAACTTCCAATGACTTTTAGTGCTTATAAGTAATACAATTGATGGTGTTGTATTGTCCGAAATTTATTACTTACTGGATAAGGTTGTTGAAAAATGACAGTGTTTTTGCCGCATTATTCTTGACTCAGCAAGTTCTTGTTGTGAGCTACTCTAGTACCTTTAGGGGGCAGGGAAAGGTGTCAGACGCTTTGATTTATTGGGGGGAACTTTAAGAGTGTGCCTGACTCATTTTTCTTTGGTCAGAACGATAGGAATGTACACTAATTAAACCTATCAAGCTTTATCTGTAAGTGATTTACTGATTCGTATCCGGTTAGATATTGTCGGATATGAAGGACGAAAGACTGAGTTGCTATCTGATTTGTCACTTATTAATCACAAGACCTATTCTTTGGGTTTATATGAGGCCAATTCGATAAGTGATGTCAGTATTCGCATTCGAAATTCATGCGCTGGATCACGCACGAAAGTCCTAAAACGGTTGCCTTAGCGGATTCGGCTAGTTATTATAATGAGCATATAATCATACAATAACATATTTGGAGTTGAACATGACTAAACCTGTAATCGGTTTCATTGGCCTAGGTCTTATGGGCGGCAACATGGTTGAAAACCTGCAAACACGCGGTTACCACGTAAACGTAATGGATCTAAGCGAAGAAGCGATGGCTCGTGTTACTGCTCGTGGCAATGCTACAGCTTTCACTTCCGCTAAAGAGCTTGCAGCTGCAAGTGATATTGTTCAGTTTTGCCTTACCACCTCTGCTGTTGTTGAAAAAATCGTTTACGGCGAAGACGGTGTTCTAGCGGGCATCAAAGAAGGTGCAGTACTCGTAGACTTCGGTACGTCTATCCCTGCTTCTACTAAGCAAATCGGTGCAGCTCTTGCTGAAAAAGGCGCGGGTATGATCGACGCACCTCTAGGTCGTACTCCAGCCCATGCTAAAGATGGTCTTCTGAACATCATGGCTGCTGGCGACATGGAAACTTTCAACAAAGTTAAACCTGTTCTTGAAGAGCAAGGCGAAAACGTATTCCACCTAGGCGCTCTAGGTGCTGGGCACGTGACTAAGCTTGTAAACAACTTCATGGGTATGACAACGGTTGCGACTATGTCTCAAGCTTTCGCTGTCGCTCAACGCGCTGGTGTTGATGGTCAGCAATTGTTTGACATTATGTCTGCAGGTCCATCTAACTCTCCGTTCATGCAATTCTGTAAATTCTACGCGGTAGACGGCGAAGAGAAGCTAGGTTTCTCTGTTGCTAACGCAAACAAAGATCTTGGTTACTTCCTTGCTCTTTGCGAAGAACTAGGTACTGAGTCTCTAATCGCTCAAGGTACCGCAACAAGCCTACAAGCTGCTGTAGATGCTGGCCTTGGTCAAAACGACGTACCAGTAATCTTCGACTACTTCGCTAAACTAGAGAAGTAATCACGTCGTTTAGACACGGTTGGATAAAGAACCTGCTCATTTGAGTGGGTTTTTTTATGCTTGTTTTTAGACATTCTTGGAACGATATTTTTTAAGGAAGTGTACTTAATGCAGCCTTATTCTTTATGGCGTAGCGAAATGTCTAGGCTCTTCGTTTGAGCTATATCGATCTAAATGAGATAAGCCTGAGACTACACAAGCAGTTCAGACATTTTCTCGGGACAGTAACTTTGTTACTTTTTGATGGCGATCAGTCATACATCAATTCGTTGGCTTTGTTTGAGTCGAACTCTATCAATGACTTGCGAGCAAGATGTCTGAAGGGCAGCGCTTTTACTAGCTCTTCAAAGGGCTGAATGGCAAATGCCCAAAAGATAGAGCCGTCTAATCCAAAGATGATCAATGCACACAATGGAATTGAAATTACCCATTGACCAGTAAAGTTGATTTTGAAGACTGCGGTTGTTTTTCCTAGTGCTCTCAATACATTTCCATGGACTGTGTTGTAGCCACGAACAATCGGTAAAAAGATGTAGAGTGGGGCGATAACGGCCAACGCTTGATATGTAGACTCGTCCAAGTTCGGGTAAATGTCACCAATCACCATACTTAAGCCTGCGAACAAGATTGCACACACAAAAGAAATGACTACCGCAATATCAATGCTGGTATCGACGTTTTTGACTAGGTCATCCATCTTTTTAGAGCCAATCGCTTGGCTGATAGTAATTGCGGAAGAGTGAGCCCAAGCGGTAATAAATTGAGAGACAGCCCTAATCCAAGGCATCACCAAAGTAATCGCAACATACGCGTTGATGTTAAGTTGCGAATACAGTAACTGATAAATCGTTGCGCCAATCAACAGCATGGTTACATTTGCTGCGACAGGGAATATCTCGATAAAGTGACGGCGAACGTTTGTCATGAACTCTGATCGTTGGGCGTCTAATTTGAGTGAAATTGCTGAGCTGAAATACACGCAAAGAACCAGATACACAAGGCGAAGGGTGATAGCAATAACACTGCCTAGCGCGGCGCCTTGAACACCAATACCTTCGAAATTTGAAAAGCCGTGAATGAGCCCATAAGAAAGTACAGCGTTGATCGGCAATTCAATCAAATACCCTTTAAACGGTATCTTGGTTCTTCCTAATGCGTTAAATAGGGCGATAATCACTTGCGTTAATGCTGTGAAAATGACGAGATACTTTGAGATATCAAGGTAGTGGCTGATTTCTAAGTAAAGGGCTTTATCGTCGGTTAAGGCTTGAATTAAAGGCTGTTCTAAAAAGGTGAGTAGAAACCAAAATATTGTCGCGATACCTAAGTTAATGAACAGACCTGCCCAAAACGCTTTGGATAATGAAGCGGTGATGCCAGAACCTACGGCGCGGCTTAATACTAGTTGAGTGCCGTTTGCCAGCGCCATTTGAATACCGAGTACAAAGGCAACCATAGTCGTCGCAATTCCCATGGCAGCCAAAGGTATTTCACCAAGAGGAGAGACCAGCAGCGTATCGATCATCAACATCGACTGCATCAATATACCGTTTAGGGCTAGGGGCCAGGCGAGAGAGAAATTTTTCCTTACATACGATTGTGTAGACACAAACAACACCTTATGTGTGTAACCGTAAGTTTTCTCTGAGAGGACCCGAGTTCAACATTTAAAGATGAAACACTACGGTAATGGATGGTTAAAAATGGGCGCTAAAACTGACTGACTCGTGTATTGGGATACACGAGTCAGTTTGGTCAATCTTGGTTATGCGATGGCTAATTCAACCCTAGACAGCTTTTGATTTTCATCATCAAGTAAAGCTTGAGAGGCTATTCGAGCCTGATTCGCATTGCCTGACATAATCGCATCATATATCGCTTTATGCTCTTCTAAACAGAAGCGACCGCCTTCGGCAGAGTGGTCGATAAACTGTTTGAAAATCGTCGACAGAATGTTCGCGAACGGAATGTAAAACTGGTTACCCGTCGACAAGAAAATCGTTTGGTGAAACAGATGATCGTTGGTTGTCCACTCTTCATAATCAAAGCCATTTGCAGCGATGGTCATCTTTTGGAAAAGAATCGAAAGCTCTTTACGTTGCTCTACCGTAGCGTTGGATGCCGCAAGCGCACACGCTTCTGGGTCAATCGCTTTTCTTAAGCCTAAAAATTGAGATAAGAAGGGTTTGGTGTCTTCCAGATCTTGAATCCAATCTAGGAGTTGAGGGTCTAAAAAGTGCCATTGAGTACGTGGCCTGATATGAGTCCCCACTTTAGGTTTTGATTCGATAAGCCCTTTGGCTGAAAGTAGCTTTGTCGATTCGCGAAGTGCAGTTCGACTGACGCCAAAGACTTCACACAACTCCATTTCACTGGGTAATTTCTCTTTTTCTTTGAGCTCTCCCGACAGAATTTTACGCGCAATCTGTCGAGCCACTTGAACATGAATTCGGCGGCTTGAATCTGCCACCAATGAAAATATAGCCATATAAACCACCTCAGGCTGACGTATTAAGTATAAAAACAGCGGATAGATTTAAGTTAGCGCGACTTTAAGCTTGAGGGATAATGCTTGTAGCGGCTATCGAGTCAAACATCTACAGTCACCTATTATTTTTAATAAATCATACAATAACACCTGGCTCAATCAAGTGTATAACGATAGAAATGCGTCGCAGTGAAGGGGAACTCACAAGTTAAGGTGATTTTTGTGATGTTACGCATGCCAAAATTGCGTAAATAGGAACTATTTGTATGTATAAATAAGAAGGTACGACTGGTAGTGATAAGCTTCGAAAAGTTTGTGGGATTTTGATAGAACCATAGAGTATAAGGGAGCTCACGTTATTATCCCCCTCATTTGGTGCATTATACTTTCAATGCTATAGTACGAGTTAAATAATACATATCTAATAAGTAAGTAGACTCATGGCAGAAACTTTCAAATCTATTTCAGGCTCTAAGCGAAGCCTTCATGTGCAGGTAGCACGTGAAATCGCTCGTGGTATTTTGTCGGGTAATTTACCTCAGGGTTCGATTATCCCTGGTGAGATGGCTCTGTGTGAGCAGTTTGGTATTAGCCGCACGGCGTTGCGAGAGGCGGTGAAACTTCTAACTTCAAAAGGCCTTTTAGAGTCACGCCCTAAAATCGGCACTCGCGTTGTTGATCGTGCATACTGGAACTTTTTAGATCCTCAGCTTATCGAATGGATGGATGGACTAGCTGATACCGATCAGTTTTGTCATCAGTTTTTAGGTTTACGTCGTGCGATTGAACCTGAAGCGTGTGCATTGGCAGCTAAGTTTGCAACTGCAGAGCAACGTATTGAATTATCAGAAATTTTCCAAAAAATGGTAGAGATTTCTAGCGAAGAAACGCTTGATCAAGCTCGCTGGTTAGATATTGATATGAAGTTCCATAGCCTTATCTTCAATGCAACGGGTAATGATTTCTACTTACCGTTTGGCAACATATTGACGACGATGTTTGTTAACTTTATTGTGCACTCTTCAGAAGAAGGCAGCACATGCATTAACGAACATCGCGCAATATACGAAGCCATTATGGCAGGCAATAGTGATAAAGCACGCCAAGTTTCGGCAAGTCACTTGCAAGAATCAAATCACCGATTGCCTGTAACAAGCTAACTGAAAGCACTTGATGTGCCCTTACAAATTTTAAAGCACGCATTTAGCGTGCTTTTTTGTATCTGTATTTTTATGTTTCTGACATTGCACTTCTTATTCTGATCTCTAAAACTTGATCAATTCTGCTATTCAACCTAAAAATCAACTCGCAACTCGATATATTAATTATATAATAATACTAATCAAACAAATGCGAGTATGGTTATGCCTCAATCTCTTTTGCCAAATATTCTTCAATTTATCGGTCAGATAGATCCTTTCGATAAGATCCCTAAACAAGCACTTCGTGAACTTGCCTCCAATGTTCAGATCACTTATCTCGGCAAGGGGGATGTGGTTGATCTATGTGAGTCGGGTAAAGAAAAGTCGCTTTACATCATCCGAACCGGTTCTATGGAGCAAAGAAAGTCAGACGGTGTACTTCGTGCTCGTTTAGGCAGTGAAGACTTGTTCGGCTTTACGTTCTTAGATTCTGAAGTTAATGACGAGAAAGGCTACAGAGCGATCGCAATCGAAAATAGCTTACTTTATGTGATTCCACATTCGGCGCTTCAAGCGTTGTTCAAGGCATTCCCAAGCTGCGCAGAACACTTTGCATCACAGGCGCAGGTTCGGTTGAAGTCGGCACTTGATGTTGTGTGGTCAAATAAAGAAAAAGGCTTGTTCATTCGTAAGGTTGAAGAAGTGGCAAGCGGGCAGGTGGCTATCGTTAAGTCTGAACAAACTATTCAGTCGGTCGCGGTTGAAATGCTTCATCAACGCTCGCCATGTGCCGTGATCTATGAGGGTGAAACCATTGTTGGTTTGATTACTGACCGTGACATGACTAAGCGAGTGATCGCCCACGGTGTCAGCACTGATAGCCTGATCTCCGAGGTGATGACGCATTCTCCACTGACGGTAAAACCGGATGATCTGGTGCTGCATGCTGCGTCTATCATGATGCAATTCAACATCCGTAACTTGCCCGTTGTGAAAGAGAATAAGGTCGTTGGTCTTCTCACTACGTCTCACTTAGTTCAAAACCACCGTGTCCAAGCGATCTTCTTAATCGAGAAAATCAAATACGCGGGCAGTGTGAAAACCATGTCTTCGTTTACCCCAGAGCGACAAGCTATTTTTGAAGCGCTGGTGGAAGGCAAGGTTGCACCGGAAACCGTAGGTAAGGTCATGACCATGATTATGGACGCCTACACACGCCGATTGATTCAGATAGCGATTGATAAGTTAGGCCCACCACCTTGTGATTTTTCTTGGATTGTTGCGGGCTCGCACGCTCGTAATGAAGTTCATATGCTGTCGGATCAAGATAGTGCTATTGTACTCTCTGACGATGCGACAGACAGTGACCGTATTTACTTCAAACATTTAGCGATGATGGTGACTAACGGATTAGCGAGTTGTGATTATCCATTGTGTCCGGGTAAATTCATGGCTGCGACGCCAAAATGGTGTCAGCCACTCAGCGTTTGGAAGCACTACTACAAGAAGTGGGTGGCTAACCCTGAGTATGAACGCCTACTCAACATCAGTGTGTTCCTAGAGATCCGTACTATCTATGGCAACAGTGAGTTCGAAGGTATTCTTCGTGATGAGCTGCATTCTAACATTCGCAGTAACCGTGAGTTTTTAAGCACACTAGTGAAAGATGCGGTAAACACCAACCCGCCATTGGGTATTTTCAATAGTTTGGTTCTAGAGAAATCGGGTGAGAACAAGAAAACACTCAATGTGAAGAAGTACGCCATTAACTTGATTATCGATCTTGCGCGTATTTACGGATTAGCGGTGGAATGTGATTTGTCGGCCACTGATGAACGTTTCGCAGCTGCCAATGAAAAAGGCATGCTGAGCGACGACGCATTCAAGAACATTCTGGGCGCTTACCAGTTCATTCTCTCTTTCCGATTTGGTCATCAACTTGAAGCGCTGAAGAACGGGGATGTGCCTGACAACAACATCAACCCAGATAGCTTTGGTAGCTTTGAGCGTAAACACTTGAAAGATGCCTTTAGGATCATTGCTGACCTTCAAGAAGCCGCGAAAATCCGTTTCGGAGCACGCTAATGAAATCGTTTTTAAATTACTTTCATCCTCTTGAGAAAATTAAGCGCACACGAAAGCAATATTTGAATACGGTTAAGCTGCCAGAGGCGTTACATGCTCTTGTGGATCAACCTTGCCCAGAGATGACGGACTTGGCCAAAGATAGCGAATATATCGTTTTAGATCTTGAAACTACAGGCTTAGACAGCGAGCAAGACCTTATTCTATCTATGGGTTGGGTCGATGTGGTCAAGGGGCGAATAGACTTAGCGTCCGCCAAGCATATTTATCTGGATAACGATTCGCAGATCAATGCTGAAACTGCAGTTATCAACCACATCACACCACAAATGCTGGAAGAGGGCGCTTCAATTCATGATGCTATGCTGACGTTTTTCGAAGCCGCAAAAGGTAAGATCATCGTCGCGCACGCTTGTGTGGTCGAAGAGAAGTTCATTAGCCAGTATCTATTAAGATGCTATGGCTTAAGGCAGTTGCCTTTACTTTGGCTAGATACACTATGTATTGAGAAGAGCATGGAGAAAGCGATCAGTAACCATGAAGAGGTGGATTTAACTCTAGCGGGTACGCGAGACAGGTATGGGCTTCCTGAGTACAACAGCCACAATGCATTAGCCGATGCCGTTTCGACAGCGGAATTGTTTTTGGCTCAGCAGAAGCGAGTCGTGCCTAATGATGAAGTGACACTTTCCTTTTTATATCGGATCAGCCGTTAGGGTTGTATCTTCCTGTAAGCGAATCATTGTTGAATGACCTGATTTAAAAGAAGAAAAGCCAGCGATTAAGCCTGTCTCTTATACACAAATCCCTAAGCCACGCTTGGGGATTTTTTTTGAACTATTTTTAGGTTTCATGATCTGATCATCTAAGCAATGACAAGGATGATTATCATGACCTATATAGAGCCAACCCTTTGGGCACAAAAACAGTTCGGTCAAGCCCACCTTAATGACCCTAGACGCACTCAAAGACTCGTTGCTCTCGCAGCCTCACTGGCCGAGCAACCTGGCGTACCCGTCTCGAAACTCATTATCTCCCCTGCTGAAATGGAAGGGGCTTATCGCTTCATCCGTAATGAGCAAATCAAAGCAGAAGATATCGCAGAAGCGGGTTTTTATGTCACTGCACAAGAAGCATTAGAGCAACAGACACTTCTTGCCTTAGAAGACACCACTTCTCTCAGTTACTCCCATCGCAGCATTCGAGATGAACTCGGGCACTCCAATCAAGGTAATCGACATCGCGCCATGTTCGTACACTCAACCTTACTTTTTGCTCCCGACACTCAATCTGTTATTGGTTTAATTGAACAACAGCGCTGGACTCGTGATATAGAAAAGCGAGGTCAAAGGCACCAGCATGCGACTCGACCATACAAAGAGAAAGAAAGTTATAAGTGGGAACAAGCCTCTCGCCATGTCGCTGAGCGACTTGGCGATAAAATTTCGGATGTCATTTCTGTGTGCGATAGAGAAGCCGACCTATTTGAATACCTCACTTACAAGCGAGAGCAACAACAAAGGTTCCTCGTTCGCTCAATGCAAAGCCGCTGTATTGAAGAGCATGATAATCGTCTTTATAGCTATGCCTCTACCCTGTTATCAGCCGGAGAGAAAGTGCTCGAAATACCGCAAAAAGGCGGTCGTAAAGCTCGCAAGGCTCATTTAGATATCAAATATGCCCCCGTGACACTCAAGTCTCCTGCTAACAAGAAAGAGTTCGATAACATTCCGCTTTACTACGTGGGATGTATAGAACAAGGAGAGAGTGGTAATAAGCTCGCATGGCACTTACTGACTTCAGAGCCGATAACGAGCAAGGAAGAGGCACTCAAAATCGTCAGTTATTATGAGCGGCGCTGGCTAATAGAAGATTTTCATAAAGTCTGGAAAAGTGAAGGGACTGAAGTTGAGCAACTGAGAATGCAAAGTAAGGATAACTTAGAAAGGCTCAGCGTCGTTTTGGCTTTTATCGCGACTCGGTTACTCCAGTTGAGGTTTATGAATGAATCAGACGAGTTATCTAAGAGCAGTTGTGAGCAGGTATTAAAAGGCAAAGCGTGGAAGTTAATGTGGCTCAAGTTGGAGAGCAAAAAACTACCGAAAGAAGCGCCTAATATATCATGGGCTTACAACGGTATTGCTCGGTTAGGTGGCTGGAAGAATACCAAGCGAACAGGTCGCGCTTCTATAAAGGCGTTATGGCAAGGATGGCTTAGGTTACAAACCATCCTTGAAGGGTATGAACTCGCTAAGTCTCTTGATTAACCAGACTTGTGATCAAGAGACAGGCGATTAAGCTGGCTTTTGTTTAGGTCTTAGAAAATTAGGACAGTAATTATCTTAGATTATTTATATAGCTATCGATTAGAAGCTGTAAGTTAGACCAACACGGCTACGCAGTTCACGAGTCGCTTTAGTCGATGAAGTACTCACATCACCAAACTCTACATATGGTGCCCATTGACCCATAATGTGGCGAATACTTGCATTTAACTCGTAGTTTGTATCATCGTTGTCGTAGATGTTGTAATCATCTGCTTTGTAGTAGTTACCTTCAAAACCGAAACGCCAGTTCTCCATTGAGTAGTTGATGTTTGCTGTTAAGCGATGGCGACGTTGGTTTTCATCGTTTTGATAAGTTAAGTAGCCGTTATCTAAGATTGGTTTGCCGTCTGAGTCAGTTGCAATTGATTTTGTGTTCTGTCTCATATCGTAACGGTAACGTGCACTTAGGCTTAAACCGTCAATGCTGTCGACACTGTATGTCGCGCGAACTTGAGGTTTGTATGTGACACCAGACTCGCGACCTTCTATTGGCATACCGTAAGTCATCGTCCAGTTATCGTTAAGCACATGGCGATAATTAAGACCAAGTTCCCAACCATTATTCTTCAAATCTTCCATAAACTCGCCGTCTTCTCCCTTGAATTTCGCTTCGATATCGACAAGGAAGTTGCCAATGCTATCGCCCAGTTTTACACGAGTAGCATGTTGATCTGTATGACTCTTGTATTCGTGTCTCATATCGAAAGACGCCGCACATACAGAGCCAGCAGCGAGTACAGATGCCACAGCAATCACGATTTTAGTTTTATTCATGGTATTAATTCCATATTTATAGGTTGAGTATTGGCCTCAAGTTCGAGCCAAATAGGGTAATTCGTTTGATTAATGCAACAGTCTTTTTGAATCTGTTGAATTCGCCGAGTCCTGTTTGCGTTAAAATAATACAAATATGCTATAGGTAATGTGAAGGTCGATCTGTGAATTAGATCTTGTTGTTATCATAAATCTCATTTACACAGATCGTTACAAATTGATATGATTAAGTAATCCATTGTTTTAAAAGAATAAATATTAATTTATTTGTTGGGGCTTCTTTCTGTAATGTGCGCTATAGCAAAAATAGTAATGTTTCACTGTAGATTTTATTTGTAATACATTATTATTCTTTGGCGTTCGGGTGGTGGGTGAATAAGATCACTATGATGGCTGAGCGACAAAGCTGATCTTGAATTTGAGATTGGTATGAGGGCAGGTTGTCTAATGCTGTCGGATGAACCATCGACGATGTGAATTTTTGAATGAATTGAAACATGTGGGCTTTATCTGTTTTGGGGACAGTAAGCTAGAGGTGGAGAAGGCTGTCAGTCTTCAGTCTATGTTAAAAAAAATGATTAAGGTGTTTTAGGTGACACCTTAATTATTGCTCCCAACTATTTTAATTATAACTTCTGCTTTCGTTTAGAAAGGTAGGACATGGTAGTGAAGATCTGCCCTTGCGCTCATGTTGATACAGGCAACATGAGCGTTTTTTTGTCTGAAATTTGAGTTGAGGGTTATCTGGGGCATCTATCAAGACGATTAACGATTAAGCTTTTCGGTTGCTCACCGCACGTTCAAGTAAATCCGTTTGACCCGCTACTGCAGTTGCACCATTTTTAATGGACGGGGAAAGTGTAATCGGTGTGTTAAAAGCATTTCACTTCCGTGAAAGACTGTCAGCTTTTATTAGTGGTTTTCAAGTTTTCATTATTGAGGTGCCAAGTTGCGGAACTTCGGAGCGGTTCGGTTTTTTATTTAGTTGTAGATTCTAGTAATCATACAAAATAAACACTTTCACTTTGTTGGTAAATGGAGTTTCTCTATCCATTTACCTTGTAGATGGATCGTATATGACGTTGGCATCTATGTTAGTTATTTGTCCTTTGTGTTTATTTTCTTATCTATCAGTATCTTAGTGTTTTATGGTTCTTGTCTTTGATGTTTGAACTGAAAATTAACGTTTGGGAGGTGTAAGTTTGATGCATCGTGTTGACTGTTGTTGCAAATTTGAACTCGATCACTTGTATGATTATTTGAGTGCTGGACTGTAAGATCACTGTCACGTATTTAAATTATTGTAGTACAAATATAGTTGCCATCTATCTATAGTGACCTTAACAAAAAAACATAAATAAAAAGGTCTCAAGATGGAACTCAATACCCTGATAGTTGGCATCTACTTCCTATTCTTAATTGCGATAGGGTGGATGTTCCGAACGTTTACAAGTACGACAAGTGATTACTTCCGTGGGGGAGGTAATATGCTGTGGTGGATGGTAGGTGCAACCGCATTTATGACCCAGTTCAGTGCTTGGACATTTACAGGTGCAGCAGGTAAAGCTTTTACCGATGGTTTTGCCGTAGCGATTATCTTCATCGCGAACGCATTCGGTTACCTAATGAACTACCTTTACTTCGCTCCGAAGTTCCGCCAACTGCGCGTTGTGACGGTAATTGAAGCGATTCGTATGCGTTTTGGTAAGGTGAATGAGCAAGTATTTACTTGGTCTGGCATGCCAAACAGCGTTATCTCTGCTGGTATCTGGTTGAACGGCCTTGCGATCATCGCATCGGGTATCTTCGGCTTTGATATGACAACGACGATTGTCCTAACGGGTCTGGTTGTACTGGTAATGTCAGTAACAGGCGGCTCTTGGGCGGTTGTCGCCTCTGACTTTATGCAGATGGTTATCATCATGGCGGTAACGGTAACGTGTGCTGTAGTAGCGGTCTACCACGGTGGCGGTGTCACGCAAATCATCAATGATTTCCCAACCGATTCATTTATTACGGGTGATAACCTTAACTACTTAAGCATTTTCAGCATCTGGGCGGTGTTCATCTTCTTGAAGCAGTTCAGTATCACCAATAACATGCTGAACTCTTACCGTTACCTTGCAGCGAAAGACTCAAACAACGCACGTAAAGCGGCACTGCTTGCTTGTGTACTAATGACGCTTGGTCCAATCATCTGGTTCATGCCTTCTTGGTTCATGGCAGGTCAAGGTGTTGATTTAGCAGCAGCTTACCCAGAAGCTGGCAGCAAAGCCGCTGACTTCGCTTACCTTTACTTTGTTCAAGAATACATGCCTGCAGGTATGGTTGGCCTTCTGATTGCCGCGATGTTTGCTGCGACTATGTCTTCAATGGACTCTGGTCTAAACCGTAACTCAGGTATTTTTGTTAAGAACTTCTACGAGCCGATTCTTCGTCCTAAAGCGACAGAGAAAGAGCTAATGGTTGTTTCTAAGCTAACGTCTACTTTCTTCGGTATCGCGATCATCTTGGTTGCTCTGTTCATCAACTCTCTTAAAGGTCTGAGCCTTTTCGACACCATGATGTACGTGGGCGCATTGATCGGCTTCCCAATGACGATTCCAGCATTCTGTGGCTTCTTCATCCGTAAAACACCGGATTGGGCAGGTTGGGGTACGCTAGTAGTCGGTGGTGTGGTTTCTTACTTCGTTGGTTTCGTTATCACAGCGGACATGATTCAAAACTGGTTCGGTCTAAACGAACTAACTGGCCGTGAGTGGGCTGACCTGAAAGTGGCTATCGGCCTTATCGGTCACATCGTATTTACTGCTGGCTTCTTCGTTCTTTCAACACTGTTCTACAAGCCATTACCGGAACACCGTGAGAAAGACGTCGACAAGTTCTTCAATAACCTAGCGACACCGTTAGTTGCTGAGAGTAATGAACAGAAGAAACTGGATAACAAGCAACGTCGTATGTTGGGTTCACTTATCGCGGTAGCGGGTGTGGGCGTAATGACTATGTTTGTACTGCCAAACCCAATGTGGGGACGCATGGTATTCGTTCTGTGTGGTTTGATTGTGTTCTCTGTCGGCCTGTTACTTGTTAAAGCGGTCGATGACAAAGTCGAGCAACAAGACGAAGTGACGCCAGCCGAAGGCTAATTCCTTTTAAATCAAAAACTATAACTTTTTACAGCTGCTACCGATTGCGGTAGCCGTTCGTTTGAACTGCCAAAGTTTAATGTGATATGTACGGAGAGCTTTTGAAAATCACTCAATAAGCTTTCTGGCTTTAGCTCATACTGAAATAATTTAAAAAGCCCCAATAGGTAAATGCTTATTGGGGCTTTTTAGTGTTCTGTTTCTAGGCTCAAGGCTCAAGGCTCAAGGCTCAAGGCGTAACGTTTAAGTCTAGGATTTGTACTTATGCAGCAGATCCCAAGGGATATGGCACAAGTGGTGATCTTCAGGGAACTGGCTTAGGTGATGCTGGTGGATATCATCACTCGCGACATAGTGAGTTAACGGCAATATCTCGAGTGCGATACGGTCGGCATCATCTCTTGAAGAAATATAGTGCTTAGCTTCGGTTAAGTGTTCTGCGTTAGTGCTGTAAACGCCTGTGCGGTACTTCTCTCCCACATCGACACCTTGTTTATTGACGCTGTAAGGGTCGATAATCTCAAACAAGTGTTCCATCAGAATCGTTACTGACGTGATACTTGGATCAAACTCTATTTGTACGCACTCTGCGTAGCCATCGTAATCGCTTTGTGTGCCATTGCATTGCGTGCTATCGCATTGTGTCGTCCCGTTTTCTGTTAGCTGGGCGCTTCCATTGGCACGACCTGCTTCTGTGCAGATAACACCAGGAACGTACTTAATAAATTCCTGTACGCCCCATAAGCAACCGCCAGCTAAATAAATTTGTTCCATACTTACCTTTTACTTCTCTGTGTTTGTCGATGTTTGCTTATGTCTGTTCGATGCGTGAATCAATACGATGATACCCGCACGTATAAAAAAGCGTCTATAAAAATGAGCGCGCAAATAAAAACAAGCGTTTAGGCATTGTAAACCTGTGCGACTGAACAAACATAAGTTTAATATGATTTGTGATTATATAAGTCAGTATTGCTTTGTCATCAACTCGAATCTCAACATCAAGTGAGCGTTACTCTAAACATGTTTGACCAAATAAAAGACTTCATTAATCCGAGCAAGAACCCAGATCTTACTCAGGCCCATGAATACCAGCGTCAGCATCTGCCGACATTGTGGCTATTGGGAAAAACGGGGGCGGGCAAGTCATCGTTTATTCAAGCGGTCACGGGGGACTCCTCTGTTGAAGTCGGCAATGGTTTTGCGCCTTGTACCATGACGGCGATGTCTTATGAATTCCCACAAGACAAACCGGTGATGCGCTTTCTCGATACCAGAGGACTAAGCGAAGCGAATTACGATGCGAAAGAGGATCTGGAAGAGATTGGTCAGGCAGGTAATGCGTTAGTCGTTGTAATGAAAGCCGACGAACCTGAACAATCCTCAGTGCTTGCGGCTCTAAAGCAGATTAAGAAACAGAAGAAGATTAAACACTTGCTGCTTGTTCATACTGCAGTGTTGTCTTCCGGTGAAACAGATCGAGCAAGGCAGGTTCAGTTCAACACCAACCAAGTAGAGAAGGCTTGGGGTAAAGAGTTTGAATCGGTAGCGGTCGATTTCGAAACGGATGACTCGAGCAATAACAGTGGTTCAATTTACAACTATGACATCTTGTTAGAAAAGCTAACCAGTATTCTTCCTGTTATTGGAATGATGGTGCAAGACAAAGAGCATTCCACGCAAGAAGAAGCCAACTTTGATCAAGTAGAAAATGAAGTGCTTTGGTACGCAGGAAGTGCCGCCGCCAGTGACTTGATTCCGGGTGTTGGTTTGGTGTCGGTACCTGCGATTCAAGCGAAAATGCTACATAGTTTGGCGAATCAATATGGTGTCGAATGGAACAAGAGAGTCTTCAGTGAATTGATAGGCACTTTGGGAAGTAGCTTTGCGTTGCAATACGGAATGAAGCTGGGCACTCGACAGTTGATAAAGCTGATTCCAGTTTATGGTCAAACGGTAGGGGCGGTGGCTGCAGCGGCAATGAGTTTCGGTACCTCTTATGGTTTAGGTCGCGCGGCTTGTTTTTACTTCTATCATAAGAACAAAGGCGAAGAAGTGTCTGAGCAAGAGATGCAGAAGATCTACAAAGAATCCCTGAAAAAAGGAAAGGCGGCGTCGGGTTATGAAGAAAATTAGAAACCTATTTCGATTACTGGCGGTGTTATCGAGCGGCCGTTGGGGCATTGCCCTGATTTCGGCTATCTTCCCAAGCATTATCATGATGGGTTTTGGTGTCTTCTTGGCGATCAAATACGGTTACCTACTCGAAATGTCGATTGCCATTGCCGTGAGTACCTTGGTGTTCACCATTCCTTTATTCATTTCTAGCCGTTCTTCACGCGATTCTTCAAGCCGCTCTTCACGCCGATCTTCAAGTACGGAGCCCTTCTCAAATAAAGAGAGCGACGGCCTTGGCGAGGGAAGTTCTGAATCTGATTCACAACATAACAAAGCTGATATCAACGATGCATTGGTTAAGGCTTCGACTGATTGGTCTAAAAAAGAACTGTCGATCTGGAATGATTCAAAACACCATGTACGCCAACAATTAATGGTCGACATAGAGTGGGGCAACCTAGACCAAACCGGTTTAGAAGTACTTGAGTTTGTGGCGAAAAAGTTTGATAAGAAATCGCTCGATTTCTCGATTCCTGAAGGGCTAAAACTCTTCGAAGAGGTCAGCCGACGCTACAAACTGGTAGTGCGAGAGCATATACCCGGCATTGAGTATCTAAAGGTTTCTTACATCAAAGCGGGCTACGAAGCCTATGATAAATATGGCGAGCTAGGGCAGAAGATCGTTAAGGCCGCTATTTGGGGGAATCACCTTAAAAACCTCTATTTGAACCCACTAAAAGTGATTTCCGATTTGGGTCGAGAACAAGCGACCGCATCGATGACAAGAGGTGTGGTTGATGACATGCAATACGCCGCTAAACAAGCCTTATTAGATGAAGTTGCGGCGGTGGCGATTGATCTCTATAGCGGACGTTTCAGCATTGAAGATGAAGCACTTAAAGCGTCCGATGTGTTTGAACTCGACGAACAACGCTTTGCTCCTGAATTAGAGCCTGTGCGAATCGTGCTGGTGGGGCAAACCAGCTCTGGCAAATCTTCGCTTATCAATGCGCTTAAGCAAGAGTTGGTAGCTGAAGTGGATGTACTGCCATCAACCGACACTTCAACGGTTTACAACGCGTTTGTCGACGACAATGATGTTCGCGTGGTTGATCTTCAGGGGCTTGATGGCAATCCTAAAACCGAAGCCTTAATGCTGAAAGAGATGACCCAAGCCGATGTGGTGTTATGGGTGCTTAAAGCCAATCAATCTGCGCGTGATTTGGATAAGCAATTGAAAGATAGATTTGATGCTTTCTATGACGATCCTAAGAACATCTCACGCAAGAAGCCGATTGTGGTGTCGGTTGTGAATCAGGTAGACAGATTAAAGCCTGTAGACGATTGGCAGCCGCCGTATGACTTAGAGAATCCAACATCGACCAAAGCGAAGATCATTGCTCAAGCGCTCGAATACAATCATATATTGCTGCAAACCGATATCGTGTTACCGCTGGCGATTGCGCCAGAAAAGGTACAGTTTGGTTTAGATACTTTAAGGCAGACGTTGATCGAGCGTATCGCTGACGCAAATAACGTTCAGAGAAATCGCCAACGTTTAGAAGCCATGAAAAGAGGCACGTCGGTTAAAGGCCAACTGAATAAAGCGGTCAAGGCGGGTAAGAAGGTTGCCCCCAGTGCATTGAAAGCAGCGACGCCAAAACTGGCTGAAATGGCCATCAAACAAGTCGTGAAGAAAAAGTAAGTTATTCATTGCGAATACGGTTCTGGTGAGGTTTGAGCCTCATCAGAACTTATCTTTTCTATAGTTAGGCTTTTTAGCTCAGTAGATTTCTAGAAGATAGCTTTTTAGAAAACAGCCATCTTCGCCCCTAATTAGAGAGGTATTGAGTTTAAAAGAGATTCGATATTATTAAGTAACTCTCTGAACTAGTTTAATAGTATATAAATGGCTGTGATTCACAGTTTATATAACACGCTATCGTATTTAATTACCATTCTAAATATTGATCACATTTATACTTCTCTAAGCTTTATTTATAAAACAATTGCACTATATTTAAATTTCGGATCATCTTGATTTCAACGTAGGGATATATTGTGAATATGTATCTGAAATGGCAATCAACAACATGGCTAACCTTGTTAGCTTGGTATACCTTAGATCACCAGCTCTCGTTCCGCCTTTCTTCAGAGTAGTACCCTCTAGGCGTCACGCGCCAGCAAAGCAGCATGCTTTGTTTACCTATCAGCAGCTTTGATAACCTTTGAACGCATGAATGGCGCACTTATTATTTCGTGCAGAATATTCGTTGTTTTGTCGTTATCGCTAATTATCTCAGCCTCTGTTTAGGTTCGATTAATAACTAATTATTTAACTTGTTTATTTTCATTGTTAATTTCCGTCTATCCTTATGCGGAGCTATTAAATTAATGGTGAGGATTCGTGACATCTAAAGAAAATAGATTTCGACCTGATTGGAATGTATAGAAAGGTACTATTATGGAAAACTTCAAACATCTACCAGAACCGTTTCGTATTCGTGTTGTAGAACCAGTAAAAAGAACAACCTCTGCATATCGTGAGCAAGCCATTGTTGAAGCGGGCATGAACCCATTCTTACTGGATAGTGATGATGTGTTTATCGACTTACTGACAGACAGCGGAACCGGATCTATCACCCAACGTATGCAAGCCGCGATGTTAATGGGGGATGAAGCGTACAGTGGTAGTCGCAGTTACTACGCATTGTCGAACGCGGTTAAGGATATCTTCGGTTACGAGTTGACGATTCCAACACACCAAGGACGCGGTGCAGAGCAGATCTACATTCCGGTTCTTATCAAAAAGCGCGAAATGGAGAAAGGGCTTGATCGCAGCAAAATGGTCGCCTTGTCGAACTACTTCTTCGATACAACACAAGGTCACACCCAAGTGAATTGCTGTGTGGCGAAAAACGTTTATACCAAAGAAGCGTTTGATACCTCAGTGAACGCGGATTTCAAAGGCAACTTCGATGTGGTGAAGCTGGAAGAAGCAATCTTAGAAGCGGGAGTGGCAAATGTTCCTTACATTGTGAGCACCATTACTTGTAACTCTGCTGGTGGACAGCCAGTGTCTATCGCCAACCTAAAAGCCGTTTATGAAATCGCTCAGAAGTACGATATTCCTGTGATCATGGACTCGGCACGCTACGCTGAAAATGCTTACTTCATTCAGCAACGAGAAGTGGGTTATCAAGATTGGACAATCGAACAGATCACGCGTGAGTCTTACAAATACGCGGATGGCTTAGCCATGTCTGCCAAGAAAGATGCCATGGTACAAATGGGCGGCTTGCTGTGCTTTAAAGACGACTCTTTCATGGATGTGTACACAGAGTGTCGAACCTTATGTGTGGTGCAAGAAGGCTTCCCAACCTATGGTGGTTTAGAAGGTGGCGCAATGGAGCGTCTTGCGGTTGGCCTTTATGACGGCATGCGCCAAGATTGGTTAGAGTACCGTATTGGTCAGGTTCAGTACTTAGTCGATGGTTTAGAAGCGATAGGTATCGTGTGCCAACAAGCAGGTGGTCACGCTGCGTTTGTGGATGCGGGTAAACTACTTCCACACATTCCAGCAGGTCAGTTCCCAGCACATGCTTTGGCGTGCGAGTTGTACAAAGTCGCGGGTATCAGAGCGGTTGAGATTGGCTCATTGCTGCAAGGTCGCGACCCAGCAACCGGTGAACAACACCCATGTCCTGCTGAGTTGTTGCGCCTTACCATTCCTCGCGCGACCTACACACAAACACACATGGACTTCATTATCGAAGCATTCGAAAAAGTGAAAGAGAATGCAGGACAAGTGAAAGGGCTCGATTTTACCTACGAACCGCCGGTGTTAAGACACTTCACTGCGCGCTTGAAAGAGGTTGAAACCGTTGAAAAACAAACCGAAAAAAAGAACGAACAAACGCTCGAAGAAGCATTTTAAAATAAAAACATAAGCGAATAGTCACTAGAACCCTAATCAAAGGCTCCCTCGGGCCTGTCTCTTGATCACAAGTCTGGTTAATCAAGAGACTTAGCGAGTTCATACCCTTCAAGGATGGTTTGTAACCTAAGCCATCCTTGCCATAACGTCTTTATAGAAGCGCGACCTGTTCGCTTGGTATTCTTCCAACCACCTAACCGAGCAATACCGTTGTAAGCCCATGATATATTAGGCGCTTCTTTCGGTAGTTTTTTGCTCTCCAACTTGAGCCACATTAACTTCCACGCTTTGCCTTTTAATACCTGCTCACAACTGGTCTTAGATAACTCGTCTGATTCATTCATAAACCTCAATTGGAGTAACCGAGTCGCGATAAAAGCCAAAACGACGCTGAGCCTTTCTAAGTTATCCTTACTTTGCATTCTCAGTTGCTCAACTTCAGTCCCTTCACTTTTCCAGACTTTATGAAAATCTTCTATTAGCCAGCGCCGCTCATAATAACTGACGATTTTGAGTGCCTCTTCCTTGCTCGTTATCGGCTCTGAAGTCAGTAAGTGCCATGCGAGCTTATTACCACTCTCTCCTTGTTCTATACATCCCACGTAGTAAAGCGGAATGTTATCGAACTCTTTCTTGTTAGCAGGAGACTTGAGTGTCACGGGGGCATATTTGATATCTAAATGAGCCTTGCGAGCTTTACGACCGCCTTTTTGCGGTATTTCGAGCACTTTCTCTCCGGCTGATAACAGGGTAGAGGCATAGCTATAAAGACGATTATCATGCTCTTCAATACAGCGGCTTTGCATTGAGCGAACGAGGAACCTTTGTTGTTGCTCTCGCTTGTAAGTGAGGTATTCAAATAGGTCGGCTTCTCTATCGCACACAGAAATGACATCCGAAATTTTATCGCCAAGTCGCTCAGCGACATGGCGAGAGGCTTGTTCCCACTTATAACTTTCTTTCTCTTTGTATGGTCGAGTCGCATGCTGGTGCCTTTGACCTCGCTTTTCTATATCACGAGTCCAGCGCTGTTGTTCAATTAAACCAATAACAGATTGAGTGTCGGGAGCAAAAAGTAAGGTTGAGTGTACGAACATGGCGCGATGTCGATTACCTTGATTGGAGTGCCCGAGTTCATCTCGAATGCTGCGATGGGAGTAACTGAGAGAAGTGGTGTCTTCTAAGGCAAGAAGTGTCTGTTGCTCTAATGCTTCTTGTGCAGTGACATAAAAACCCGCTTCTGCGATATCTTCTGCTTTGATTTGCTCATTACGGATGAAGCGATAAGCCCCTTCCATTTCAGCAGGGGAGATAATGAGTTTCGAGACGGGTACGCCAGGTTGCTCGGCCAGTGAGGCTGCGAGAGCAACGAGTCTTTGAGTGCGTCTAGGGTCATTAAGGTGGGCTTGACCGAACTGTTTTTGTGCCCAAAGGGTTGGCTCTATATAGGTCATGATAATCATCCTTGTCATTGCTTAGATGATCAGATCATGAAACCTAAAAATAGTTCAAAAAAAATCCCCAAGCGTGGCTTAGGGATTTGTGTATAAGAGACAGCCCTCGGGCTGTCTCTTGATCACAAGTCTGGTTAATCAAGAGACTTAGCGAGTTCATACCCTTCAAGGATGGTTTGTAACCTAAGCCATCCTTGCCATAACGTCTTTATAGAAGCGCGACCTGTTCGCTTGGTATTCTTCCAACCACCTAACCGAGCAATACCGTTGTAAGCCCATGATATATTAGGCGCTTCTTTCGGTAGTTTTTTGCTCTCCAACTTGAGCCACATTAACTTCCACGCTTTGCCTTTTAATACCTGCTCACAACTGGTCTTAGATAACTCGTCTGATTCATTCATAAACCTCAATTGGAGTAACCGAGTCGCGATAAAAGCCAAAACGACGCTGAGCCTTTCTAAGTTATCCTTACTTTGCATTCTCAGTTGCTCAACTTCAGTCCCTTCACTTTTCCAGACTTTATGAAAATCTTCTATTAGCCAGCGCCGCTCATAATAACTGACGATTTTGAGTGCCTCTTCCTTGCTCGTTATCGGCTCTGAAGTCAGTAAGTGCCATGCGAGCTTATTACCACTCTCTCCTTGTTCTATACATCCCACGTAGTAAAGCGGAATGTTATCGAACTCTTTCTTGTTAGCAGGAGACTTGAGTGTCACGGGGGCATATTTGATATCTAAATGAGCCTTGCGAGCTTTACGACCGCCTTTTTGCGGTATTTCGAGCACTTTCTCTCCGGCTGATAACAGGGTAGAGGCATAGCTATAAAGACGATTATCATGCTCTTCAATACAGCGGCTTTGCATTGAGCGAACGAGGAACCTTTGTTGTTGCTCTCGCTTGTAAGTGAGGTATTCAAATAGGTCGGCTTCTCTATCGCACACAGAAATGACATCCGAAATTTTATCGCCAAGTCGCTCAGCGACATGGCGAGAGGCTTGTTCCCACTTATAACTTTCTTTCTCTTTGTATGGTCGAGTCGCATGCTGGTGCCTTTGACCTCGCTTTTCTATATCACGAGTCCAGCGCTGTTGTTCAATTAAACCAATAACAGATTGAGTGTCGGGAGCAAAAAGTAAGGTTGAGTGTACGAACATGGCGCGATGTCGATTACCTTGATTGGAGTGCCCGAGTTCATCTCGAATGCTGCGATGGGAGTAACTGAGAGAAGTGGTGTCTTCTAAGGCAAGAAGTGTCTGTTGCTCTAATGCTTCTTGTGCAGTGACATAAAAACCCGCTTCTGCGATATCTTCTGCTTTGATTTGCTCATTACGGATGAAGCGATAAGCCCCTTCCATTTCAGCAGGGGAGATAATGAGTTTCGAGACGGGTACGCCAGGTTGCTCGGCCAGTGAGGCTGCGAGAGCAACGAGTCTTTGAGTGCGTCTAGGGTCATTAAGGTGGGCTTGACCGAACTGTTTTTGTGCCCAAAGGGTTGGCTCTATATAGGTCATGATAATCATCCTTGTCATTGCTTAGATGATCAGATCATGAAACCTAAAAATAGTTCAAAAAAAATCCCCAAGCGTGGCTTAGGGATTTGTGTATAAGAGACAGCCCTCGGGAGCCTTTTCTTTATTGGATGATAGGGGAGTTATGTCGTTAAGCAGCTAAGCCTTTACGCTTTTAAGCTCTTAACCCGTTAATCAATCGGTTCTTAACATTGCTTCCCCATCGAACAAATGAATAGTTTGCGTGCGGCGCTTGTTTACTCAAAGCAAAGTAGAGTTTCGAGCCAAAGCGCTCCCAAAATAGCGTATTCGCATAGATTTTGATATTGCCTTGGTAAGTCTCTGGCGAAAATACTTGATGCTTTATGGCTTCGATACTGCTGAGTATCTGCTCAAAATTTTCGATGTTGGTTTCAACAAAAGTCGTGGGTTCAAAACCGTTTTTGGTTTGAATGAACAGTGGATCGTCGAGCTGCAACTTTAACTTCGAGAGGTTCTTGCTGATCGCCCCAGAGGTTTTTCCTAGCGACTCCGCCACCAGTCCAACATTGCGAAGTTCATACATACGCTTGATGACGAGGATATTTTGAATATCTAGATTGATGTCCACATTTTCTCCAAATGATTCCTTTTATAGGCAGCAATCTCTGTGCGGTTGGCGTACAGAAAATATGTGACTCTAATATCATAATGGCAGTACAAAACGGATAAGACAGCACAGCGTCAGAACTTCGCTAATCCCTTGATTTTCCTCGAATGGTTCATGTTCGATTGTTAAAGTTACTCCAACAAAAACACAGATACCAAACGAACAAAGAATTAAAAATACAACGAGGTGATGTATGAACAAGTTAATCGCACTTGGATTGATGGCTCTATCAATGAACACAGCTTTCGCGGCTGACGGTACTTATGCGAGTACTCTCGATATGACGAGAAGTGAAGGTAATCAAGTAAAGGCTGAGCGTGTTGAATCTGACTTAACACTTGAAGGAAGAAATGAAGCGTCTAACGGCGGAATCCAATTCCAAAAGAACGTTGATCAAGACCAAACGATCCAGCTTACAGGTCGTCGTGACTAACGCTCACATCGTGCTTACGATCGGGATGGGCTTGAACACCCAGTACATAATTATGAAAATGCTGCGCCCTCGGGTGCAGCATTTTTCGTTATTGGGTTGTGGAGTATTTTATAAACTCTAGCGATCTAGCCTTGGCATGTTGTGTAACGTGTGGCATTTTGTCTTCCTATTAACTTTAATTCGTGACGAAGTGTGGGCTCAGCATGACACACGAGCAAACGAAAACTCGAAAAGGACTAGGGCGTGTTGATCTTTCGTGAGTGTTTTTTGAACAGCATGGTAAAGAGTTATAATTTGCTTCGCCAAAAGTAAAACCATAACCAATACCATGCCAAGAACAATGCTAACTGATATTCGCTGGGAACTGCTACTCCAAGTTATGAAAAGTACAGGTCGTATTTACGATAAAACTGAACATCGAATGACATTTGAAGGAATACTTTATCGAATGAGAACAGGTATTCCTTGGCGAGATCTACCCTCTGAGTTCAAAGAGTGGAGTACCGTTTACAGACGATTTAATCTTTGGTCAAAGAAAGGGATTTTAGATAATCTTTTCAAAAGCTTATCTAGCATGGCTGATTTTGAATGGGTATTTCTTGATGGCTCTATAGTTAGAGCACATCAGCATAGTACAGGTGCAGCTACTGAAAGTTCAGAGCAAATAGGAAAAAGTCGCGGGGGCAACTCAACCAAAATTCACTTAGCCGTAGATAGTGGTGGCCTGCCGATTTGCTTTGATTTATCAGAGGGACAACGCCACGATATAGTGCATGCTGAAAGCTTAGTTGAGCAACTCGATGAAGTTAATACCATCGTTTGTGATAAAGGACATGACAGCGAACCTTTCCGTACTTTTGTTAAGGAACGTGGCGGAGAAACGGTAATTGCTAAACGCAATTACGGACAAGATATAGACAAAGACAGTATGGATTGGTGTCTATACAAGTATCGTCACTTGGTCGAAAATGCCTTTGGGAGAATTAAGCATTATCGAGCTATTTCAAGTAGATATGACAAGCTAGAAAGGAATTATGCCAGCATGTTATCGCTGGCATTCATGTTAATGTGGCTACCGATGTATTGTTGAACGCGAAATGTACAGCAAAGATCAACACGCCCTAGGAATGAATCGAAAAGAAACGGGAATGATTCGTCATATTTTACTGATTAAGTTTAAACAAGATGCTGAAGCTTCTGAAATAGAGAAACTGAAAGGACTGTTTGAAACGATGCCCAGTAAGGTGGAAGGTGTTGACTCGGTAGAGTGGGGCTTGAATGACAGCCCAGAAAACAAGAATCAAGGTTATACCCATTCCGTTTTAATGACGTTCGCAGATGAAGCGGGGCGTCAAAACTACCTTCCGCACCCAGAGCATGACGCGCTGAAAGATGTGTTTCGTCCGCTTTTAGAAGACATCATTGTGTTTGATTACTCCCTGTAATTAGGTTCTGAGTAGGTCTCTTGTGTTTTACTTAGCTTCGATAATGAAGAGTTAGGGCCTAGCGATTAAGCCCTAACTGAATAAGAAACGACTTACTCTGTCGGCGAGATAGTCACAGGGGCAAACGATGCAACAGCATTTCCACCAGCGCCTGGGCGGTCTGCATAAGGCGTGTTTTGCATTAAGTTGTAGTACACGTCTACGAAGTCATCATCATTTACTAATACGCCGTCAGGAATTACATCGATAATCTTACCTGTGATTTGCGGAATGATTGCATAGCCCTGAGCTTCAGGGTCTGGAATCATCTTGAGTATCTCTTCTGCTGCTTGCACCAAGAGTTTTGCTAGCGCTTTATAGTCAGTACCATCATCCTGCTCCATCAAAATCATGTCCGCAGCACCCCAACGGTAGCGAGGCCAAAAGACGACGGTTTGATTTGGGTAATATGTTTGCTTGTCGTAATCGAGATAAGGCATATCAACGAGATCAATTTGTGGCTCTAAACGACTTGAATCGACACCTGTCACAATGGCGTAGATTTCCGCTTTACCTGAGATCCAAGGTTCTTGGTCTACTTCCAAACGAATCTGAGTTAATTGAGTTGTGCTTAACGGTTTTGGTTCAAACTGGTCGACAAAAGCGAAAGTTCTAGCGTGATTGTTTTTGTTATTAAATTGACGACTATCACTGTCAGTATCGGCATTGATTTGCGTGGTTGTCCCTAGCTTTTGCATCTCAGCTTGCATCGCCATTAAGCCTGCTTTGAGTTCTTCAGCACCATTGCTGTCCACAACAAACACAGGAACGTCAGGCATTTGGTACACGTCTAATTGATGAACTTGTCCGTATACATCATACGCTTCAATGTATTGCCAATTTGAATCATCGCCCGATGGTTCGAATGCAAATAATGGGTTCTCGCCATTTTTCCACGCTTGGATCATCGCTTCATCAGCCATGCGAATCTCTAATACAGAGTCGCTAAAATCTTCAATACCTTTCATTTTACGATAGCTTAGGTCAGCTTCTTCCATCTCGTAAGAAAATGCAGAATAAGCTTGAGAAGCGCCAAGTGTGTCGAGTGAGGTTGATGGGTGTTTCTCTGTGATCTGATCTTTTAATTGGATCTCAAGGTCGGAATAACGCTCGCTGATTTGCAAAGCCAAAGATTGTTTTTGCGCAGCACTGCTCTTTGTAATAGATGTGGGCTCTGAAATAAAGTGCAGCTCTGAAATAGAGAGTGGATCTACGGGAGAGATTGATTTTGCCGTGTCGATATTATTTGCATAAGACTGGAAGCCAACCACTGTCGTTGCAAGCGCCATACTGATAGAAAAAGATAGTCTCATATATAACCCTTATTCGAATTTTTATATTGATAGGGTTTTTACTCTACAGCTCTAATCTATCAGTAATCCGAATGAGTTTGAAGTTAATCAGTGGTTTTTGTTTTGTTTTGTAGCTCAGTTTTATTGGTTCAGGTTTCAGGGTCCATGGTTAAGTCCCCCCGATTCGATAGATAACTAACCAACCACATTTAAGTCTTGGGAAATTAAGCAGTGCGGGAGGTTCTTTGTGAGGAGGGACTTGATGTGAGTGGTGGGGAATACTGTTGAAACGAATGGTTTAATAGTGAGCAATTATTTAATCGCGCCCCCTTATTTAACTGCAATCATTTGTTTAATCGCAATCAATTGTTTAAAAGCAACCAATGTCATCGTGTTATATGAAGGTTTTATTGTAAGATACGGTTTATTCAATAAAAATTACATTTTAAATTACGACGAGTCGGTTGGTATTTAATGCAAAAATCAAACTTCGAATTCCTCAAGGGCGTTAACGATTTCTTGTACGCTATTGCTCGCGCAGCAGAAAAAAACTATCCAGATGACCCAAACACCACGCTCGTTAAATTGCGTATCTTTGGTGAAGCTACCGCTAAACATTTAGCCAAGCTGTTAGACATCAACGTGCCCGATAACCAGCACGAACTGCTACGTGAACTCGGTAAAATCCCTTTTGTCGACGACAGCATTCTCAATGTCTTCCATAAGCTACGCAAAATTGGCAACCAAGCCGTCCATGAATATCATGACGACCTACAAGATGCGGAAATGTGTTTGCGTTTCGCTTTCCGCGTTGCGGTTTGGTATTACCGACTTGTCACTAAGAAATACGACTTTCCTGTCCCTCCGTTTGTTTTGCCAAGCTCAGATAGCGGTGAACAGTTTGAACAAGAAGTGTTGTCGCTAAAGCACGAGTTGGCGTTAGCTCGTCAAAGTGAAAATCAAGCGAAAGAACAATCGAAAGCAGAGCTGGAAGCGCAACAGTCTAAGTTAACGGCGTTAAATGGCTACATCTCCGTTTTAGAAAGTAAGCAAGAAGAAACACACGAGCAGTCTCAAGCACGAATTAGCGCACTAGAAGCAAAACTTAAAGAACAAGAAACTGAGCTGTCTAAGAAGACAGAAGTCGAACGTAAAGCGTATAAGAAACAGATCATCGAAGAGGCGAAGTCGCGCTCTCTAGATTTAAGTGAAGATGAAACTCGCTACCTGATCGATAACCAGCTACGCAAAGCGGGTTGGGATGCAGACAGTAAAATCCTTAACTTCGCCAACGGCACAAGGCCAGAAGTGGGTCGTAATATCGCCATCGCAGAGTGGCCAACTGGCGAAGACGAAACAGGTAAAACAGGCTTTGCCGATTACGTGTTGTTTGTTGGTTTGAAACCGATCGGCGTGGTTGAGGCGAAAAAGAAAAACAAAGATGTGTCGGCGAAGCTGACAGAAGCTTACCGTTACAGTAAATACTTCGATAATGACTTCCTACGTTCCGAATTAAAACAAGCCGCGAACGGCCAAGATGAACTTGATCAAGTGGCTGACGCTTTTCCTACTTACTTGCTGACGTGGAGCGACTCAAACGGCTCCTCGGCGCTTCAACAGCAAACGTTTAAAATCCCATTCTGTTTTTCGGCTAACGGGCGCAGCTACAAAGCGGCAGTGAAAACCAAAAGTGGTATTTGGTATCGCGATGTTCGTCATGCCACCAATATGCCCAAAGCATTACCAGAATGGCACCGACCTGAAGAGTTAGTGGCCAAACTCGAAAGCGATGACCAGCTAACCAACAACTGGTTTACCAAAAATGCTGAAATGAGCGAACTCGGCTTACGTTACTACCAAGAAGAAGCGGTGCAAGCGACCGAGCAAGCCATTGTGAATGGTCAGCAAGATATTTTGTTAGCCATGGCGACGGGTACAGGTAAAACGCGTACCGCGATTGCCTTGATGTATCGTCTTATTCAGTCTCAACGTTTTAAGCGCGTTCTGTTTTTGGTCGATCGCACCTCTCTTGGTAAGCAGGCGCTCGATTCGTTTGAAGACACCAACATAAAAGGGGATACCTTTAACTCAATTTTCAATGTGAAAGGGTTAACCGATCGCTTTCCTGAAGACAGCACCAAGATCCACGTTGCCACCGTTCAGTCTTTAGTGAAGCGCACACTCCAAAGCGATGAAGTGATGCCAGTAGGGCGTTACGACTGCATTATTATTGATGAAGCGCACCGTGGTTACATTCTTGATAAAGAACAAACCGAAGGCGAAGAGAAGTTCAGAAGCGACCAAGATTTTATCTCTTCGTATCGCCGTATTATCGATCATTTTGACGCGGTAAAAATTGCGTTAACGGCTACGCCAGCATCGCACACCATTGATATTTTTGGCGGCGAGAAGAAAACACCCGTTTATCGTTACGGTTACCGAAAAGCGGTCGTCGACGGTTACTTAACCGATCAAGAGCCGCCAATTCGCATTATCACCAAATTAAGTGAAGGAGGTTTGTACTTATCTCAAGGTAGCGAAGTTCAGCGTTTGTCTAACCAAGGTGAGTTAATCAACGATACGTTAGAGGATGAGCAAGGCTTTGAAGTCGCGGATTTCAACCGTGCTCTAATTGCCTCAAACTTCAATAAAGTGGTGTGTGAAGAGCTGGTTAATCATATCGACCCAACCAGCCCACAAAAAACGCTCGTATTCTGTGTGAACAACACCCATGCCGATTCAGTGGTCGAAGAGCTGCGCACGGCATTTAAAGCCAAATACCCGCAGCTAGAGCACGATGCGATAATCAAAATTACTGGCGACTCAGACAAAGATTCCACCAAAGTACAATCTATGATCACTCGCTTTAACAAAGAGCGTTTGCCTAACATCGTGGTAACGGTGGACCTACTGACAACCGGTATCGACATACCAAGCATTTGTAACTTGGTGTTCATGCGTAAGGTTCGTAGCCGTATCTTGTATGAGCAGATGAAAGGCCGTGCAACGCGTTTATGCCCAGCCGTCGGTAAAACCGCTTTTAAAATTTTCGATGCGGTTGATCTGTATTCCACGCTGCAAAGTGTCGATACCATGCGCCCTGTGGTTGTTCGCCCTAAAGTAGAGCTGCAAACCTTAGTCAACGAAATTACGGATTCTGAAACCTATAAAGTGATGGAAGCGGATGGTCGAAGCTTTGCAGAGCACAGCCACGAACAGTTGATTGCCAAGCTACAACGTATCTCAAGCCACGCGGAGTTTAGCCGCCTTAAATCACGCGAGATAGACAGCCAAATCAAACGCTTTGACGAGATTTGCCAAGACTCAGCAGGCTGTAACTTTGCTAGCCTTGCGAAAACACTCAAACAAAAAGGCCCCAAATGGTCGGCAGAAGTGTTCAACAAAGTCACCAATATGGTCGGCCGTTTAGAGCAGCTAAAGCAAGAGATTAATGACTTGCGTGATATGCCAATCTTTACCGATGTGGACGATTCACTGCTGCGAGTAGAAACCGTGTATGGCGAGCATGAAACCGCGCAAGATTTCTTAGAAGCTTTTGATGCGCTGGTGGACAAATCGTCGAACCAACAAGAAGCGTTAGATGTGGTCATCAACCGCCCAAGGGACTTAACTCGTAAAGGGTTGCTAGAACTACAAGAGTGGTTCGATGCGCAAAACTTCAATGAACCCACCCTTAAAAAAGCGTGGAAAGAGACCAAAAACCAAGATGTAGCAGCGCGCTTAATTGGCCATATTCGACAAGCAGCGATTGGTGACGCATTACTACCATTCGAAGATCGAGTGGAGTTAGCGTTAGATAAAATCAAAGCGCAAAAAGAGTGGAGTGACGAGCAACTAAATTGGCTCGATCGCCTAGCGTCATCTATTAAAGACAAAGTAGTACTCGACGATGACACCTTTAAAACGGGCAACTACAAGCGTAAAGGTGGCAAACGTAAGCTTATGAACGTCTTCAATGATGAATTAGACAGCATACTCACCCAATTCAACGAGTTTATGTGGGACGAGCCCGCGTAACTCAGTACAATCGAACCAAACGTAAAGTGCACACTCAGTAAGGAGTGTGCGAACTAACAAGTGCACTCCGCATCGTCATTCCAAAAATAAGGAATGAACTGTCTGGAATCTTTAGTCGGTGCCTTTGACAATTCAGGCCGCCGTATCGTCATTCCAGAAGTGAGGCACGAACTATCTGGAATCTCTGGCTAGCACTTGTCTTAAACGAATTATCTATCTGGCACGAGTCAGTACAAACAAGAGAACAAGCATGAACAATAATGATCTGGTCGCCAAACTGTGGAAACTGTGTGACAACCTACGTGATGGCGGTGTGTCTTATCAAAACTACGTAAACGAGTTGGCGTCGTTACTGTTTCTCAAAATGTGTGAAGAGACAGGGCAAGAAGATGACTTGTTACCAGAAGGGTTTCGCTGGGCAGATCTAAAAGCCAAGCTAGGCCAAGAGCAGCACCAGTTCTACCGTAACATGCTGGTTCAGCTTGGTGCTGATGACCATGCCATTGTTCGTGCGATTTTCCAAAACGTAAACACCACCATTACTCAACCTGCTCAATTGACCGAGTTGGTGGATAACATGGACAAACTAGAATGGTTTGACGACTCTGTTGATGGTGAAGGGCAAGGTAAATCACGTGATGACTTTGGTGACATGTATGAAGGCTTGCTACAAAAGAACGCGAACGAGACAAAATCGGGTGCGGGCCAGTACTTTACGCCACGTTCACTGATTAGCACCATCATCAAAGTGATGCAGCCTCAGCCGCGTGAAGTGATTCAAGATCCAGCCGCTGGTACCGCAGGCTTCTTAATTGAAGCGGATAAATACATCAAATCACACACTGGTGATTTAGAGTGGAAGGTCGTCAATGGCGAAAAAATTCGCATGGATGAGGACGACCAAGATTTCCAAATGAAACAAGCTTTCGTTGGATTAGAATTAGTGCCAGAAACACGCCGTTTAGCTCTGATGAACTGCCTACTGCACGATATTGAAGGCGATGCAGAAGAGGGCGCAATTCGCCTTGGCAACACGCTGGGCAGTGCAGGTGAAACGCTTCCACAAGCGAATGTGATTTTGACTAACCCTCCGTTTGGCAGCGCATCAAGTACCAATGTCACTCGTACCTTTGTTCACCCAACGGGTAACAAACAGCTCTGTTTTATGCAACATATCTATGATGCGCTAGAACCAGGCGGCCGTGCAGCGGTGGTAATCCCAGATAACGTGTTATTCGAAGGCGGTAAAGGTACCGATATTCGTCGTGATTTAATGGACAAATGTAACTTGCACACCATCTTGCGTTTGCCTACTGGTATTTTTTACGCCGCAGGGGTAAAGACTAACGTACTCTTTTTCCAAAAAGGCACGCCAGAGAACAAGAACCAAGATAAAGGCTGTACCAAGGAAACATGGGTATTCGATATGCGTACCAACATGAACACCTTTGGTAAACGCCGCCCGCTAACAGAAAAACACTTTGAAGCCTTTATCAATGTTTATGGCGCAGATAAAAACGGTCAGTCACCTCGTGAAGAGGGCGTTTATGAAACTCTGGGTGCAATCTACGCAGAAGGCGAAACAGTAGAAAGCCTGAGCGAGAAAGCGCACAAGGAAAATAGCCTCGAAAACGCGCGTTTCCGCAAATTCAGCCGTGAATACATTCGTGATCAGAAAGGTGACAGTCTAGAGATCTCTTGGCTTAAAGACCTAGAAGCGACCAGCGCAGAAAACCTGCCAGAGCCAGAAGTATTAGCAGGTGAGGCGATGGCAGAGCTCACAGAAGCTATGTCAGAGATTTACCAACTGATGCAAGCACTTGGCGCGAATGACGAAGCAGAGGGGCAAAAACAGTTACTTGAAGAAGCGTTTGGCTTGGCAGAAAAGCCGGAGGCAGAGTAATGAGAGAGTTGCCGAAGGGGTGGATTGAAACTGCGTTAGGGGATTTATGTACAAAAGTGACTGACGGTTCACATAATCCACCTAAAGCAAAAGACTCGGGTTTTCCGATGTTTAGTGCAAAGAATATTCAAGATGGGAAGTTACATTTTGACTTGGGTTCGCGGTTGATTTCTGAAGATGAGTTTATTACCGAAGATAAGCGTACCAGAATAGTTGAAGGGGATGTGTTGCTGACTATTGTTGGAGCATTGGGACGTGCAGCAGTTGTATCTACATCAGAGAAGTTTACTTTACAACGAAGCGTCGCGGTCTTGGGTGCACCTTTAATTTCGCCATATTTCTTAAAATATAATATTGAGAGCCCGAAGTTCCAACAACAAGTTATTGAAAATGCAAAAGGCACTGCGCAAAAAGGCATCTATCTAAAAAAGCTTCGTGAGCTTAATATCGTATTGCCCCCATTAGCCGAACAAAAACGCATTGTTGAAAAGCTCAATGAGGTATTGGCACAGGTGGACACCATCAAAGCCCGCCTAGATGGTATCCCAGATTTACTAAAACGCTTCCGCCAATCGGTACTCGCTTCTGCGGTGTCGGGGAAGTTGACGGAAGAGTGGCGAAAAGTAAATCGTGGTCAAAGTGTAGACTTATTGATCTCAGATATTGAGTCTGAAAGGAAAGATCTTAAGGCAGCAAAGAAGTTGAAGCCTAGTTTCGGTAAGCACGAGCCGATAACTTATCCAGAAACCAGTTTACCAAATAGTTGGTCGTGGGTTTGTTTCGACCAAATATCAGCCAATGTAAATAATGCTCTTAAAGCTGGACCATTTGGCTCTGCTCTAAAGAAAAGTGACTGCACGGACTCTGGTTACAGGGTTTATGGTCAAGAGCAGGTAATCGCCGGTGATGAAACATTAGTGTCTTATTACATCAATGAAGATAAATATACACAGTTAGAAGCTTGTTCAGTTAAATCTGGAGATATACTTATAAGTCTCGTTGGAACTATCGGTAAAGTTTTAATCCTGAGTGACAAAGTAGAACAAGGAATTATTAACCCACGGTTAGTAAAGCTGAGCTTAAATGAATCAATTCAACGTCAGTATGTGAAAGCATATCTAGACAGCCCTGTCGCAAAACAGTTTTTTAAGGGCTTTAGTCATGGAGGGACGATGGAGATCTTGAATTTAGGTATTTTGAGAAAGCTACCAATAGCATTGCCCCCAGTAGATGAACAAAAAGAAATCGTTCGTCTCGTCGGCCAATATTTCACTTTCGCTGACACCATTGAAGCGCAAGTGAAAAAAGCGCAGGTGAGGGTAGACAACCTAACCCAAAGCATCTTGGCAAAAGCCTTCCGAGGTGAGCTGGTGGATCAAGATCCAAACGATGAGCCAGCCGAAAAACTGCTAGAGCGCATTGCCGAGGCTCGTAAAGAGGCCGAAGCCCTAGCGAAGGCGGCCAAAAAAGCTGAGGCGGCAAAGAAGAAAGCAGAAAAGGCGGCCGCTAAAGGCTAATTGATAAATTTATAAGCACGCTGAATAGCGTGCTTTTTTGTATTTGATAAACAGAGTTGGCAAATGAAAACATACGAAAAATATTTGCAGGCGCTTAGTCATGCCGAAGGCTGGGTGACAGTTAATGAGTGGGCAAAATTGGTACAAGAGTATTTCCCAGATCTCGTTGAAGCAGCAGAAGAACAAGCTAAAAAACATGCTAAGCCTTCCAGTGGTCTGACTCAAATAGCGGGTCGGATTAGTTCCGAGTTTACAAACGAAGGAAGCATGAGTCAATTTGTTGATATTGATAATTCTTCAAAACCTCAAAAAGTGAGGTACAAAACTGATTGTAAGTCAGTGTCAGAACTTTCACTTAATCAAATCCTTTATGGCCCACCGGGTACAGGAAAAACCTACCACACCATTGAAGCCGCAGTTATGGCTATCGATCCTAGCTTTAGGGATGGATCGTCCGTTGATGGTTTATCTACAGATGATCGCCGAGTTGAGTTTAAAAAAAGATACGATGCGTTGGTGGCACAAAAACGCATTCGCTTTGTCACCTTTCACCAAAGCTACGGTTATGAAGAATTTGTTGAGGGGTTAAAAGCAAAAACAACGGAAGAAAAGTCAATTGAATATGTCGTTGAAAATGGTGTGTTTAAGGCAATAGTTGAAGATGCAAAAAGTAGTGACTTAAGAAAAGCGTTTGACGTTAATGCTGATGCAACAATATGGAAAATTTCAATCGATGGTACTGGTCAAAGTGAAGTATCAGACTATTGTTTAGCTAATGGTCTTGCAGCAATCGGTTGGGGAGAGGCTGGAGACCTCCTTTCTGAAGATTTAGATAGCAGCAATGAGTATTATCAAAAGCTTGGCCCTCAAGTGAAAAGCTCTCTGTTCGAGTTCTCTCAACGTGCGTCGGTAGGCGATCTAATTCTGTGTATTGGTAGCCAACGCACTGTTCAAGCGGTAGGGGTGATTACTGGAGGTTACCATTTTGAACAAGCAGGTACCTCAGAGTACGATCATTACTGTAATCAGTTACCAGTGAATTGGCTTGTAACCGATATTGATGTCGATTTTCATGAGTTGAATGGTGGTGTGAACTTTACACAAAAAACATTCTATGAACTTTGGCGATTCTCCGTTTCTGATGTGTTCGACTTATTGAAGAAGCAAGGGATTGATGTAAACCCTGTGAACTCAGAACGAGAAGTAGGAAACTATGTTTTAGTTATCGACGAAATCAACCGCGGCAATATCTCCAAGATATTTGGTGAGCTCATTACGCTTATAGAGCCAAGTAAACGGATGTCGTTTGATAAAAAAGGCGAAGATGAATCACTTAAAATCAAGCTGCCTCATAGTAAACCTCTGTTTTCAGTACCTGATAACTTGTACCTAATCGGCACCATGAATACCGCTGACCGCTCGTTAGCCATGATGGATACGGCACTGCGCCGTCGTTTCGACTTTGTGGAAATGATGCCAAAGCCCGAGCTTCTGAATGGTGTTGTTGTCAATGGTATTGACCTTGAGCGACTGCTTAAGGTGATCAATGAACGTATCGAGATTTTATACGACCGAGAACACACCCTTGGTCACGCCTTTTTTATGCCTGTCAAAAACAAGCTGGAAGATGAAGAGCAAAAACACTTGGCGTTTTCTGAGTTGGTTTCAGCATTTCAGAATAAGATCATTCCACTTCTAGAAGAATACTTTTTTGAAGACTGGGACAAGATCCGTCTAGTGTTAGCCGACAATCAAAAACCAGATGATTTGCAATTCGTTACTAAAAAATCGATGAATCAAAGCAGCCTAAAAGCGCTATTTGGCGACAAACATACGTTGGATCAATTTGGTGAAGACTATCAGCAGTATTCATTAAAAGAGAAAGATAACCAAGTATGGAAAAACGCTGACGCTTATATTGGTATTTACAACCCTAAAAGCGTGAAAGCAACCCAAACCAGTGATGTTCAGACCGATAGCACTGGATCAGAATCATCAGAAGTTAACGATAAAAAATGACCACTTCCATTGTTTTTGAATTTGGCTACTTAACGTGCGATGAACAAGCCGCGCAAGCAAATGATGACTACACGCTTATTTCAGCCAATGCGTTTCAATATTTAGAACGGCTCTGTTTAAATGAAAACAAAGGTAATGTAGGGCGTTTTTTAAAGCTGTGCAGCCGTTACGGCGACAAGTTGCTGCAAGTAAGAAACTACGTGGGCGTATTGTTTACGCCCAATGGTGAACACATTGAAGTATTACCCAAAGTAGCGAAAAAAACAGATAACTCACCAGAGGCCATCGACGAGTCGCGAAAACTCTTGCTGATGATGCTCAAACACCTCGGTGAATTTAGGCATATTGCCACTCAGTCGGCTAACGTTGATACCTTGAGAATGCCGCTGCTTGAAGTGTTTATTCAGCAGTTTTTGCACAGTGTTAACCAATTGGTGAAGCGCGGTTTACGCAGTGACTACGTAAAACAGCAAGACAACTTAGGCTTTAAAAAAGGCAAGTTATTGGTGGCCAAACAGGTGCGCTATAATTCAGTGAACAAACACAAATTTTATTGTGAGTTTGATGAGTTTTTGCAAGACAGACCTGCCAATCGGTTAATACGCGCCGCCTTAAAAAAAGTAGCGGCGTACACCCGAAGAAACCAAAGCCAAAGGTTACTTCGAGAGCTGGATTTTGCGTTTGATGACATACCCGCAAGTACCAATGTGAAGCAAGATTTTGCGCGTGTAAAACTAGACAGAGGCATGGACTATTACCAGTCACCGCTTGCATGGGCTAGGTTGATCCTTGAAGGTTTTTCACCTCTTAGCATGAAAGGTACGGCGAATGCGCAGTCTTTACTTTTCCCTATGGAGTCGGTGTTTGAAAGTTACGTCGCGTCGATATTACGCAGGAACTTAGCTGATGGCGTTACTCTTAGCACGCAAGTTAAGTCTGAATATTTGGTTCACCACAATGGTGATCGTCAGTTCCAACTTCGCCCTGATTTAGTGCTTACCAAATCAGATAATTTGAAAGTGATTTTAGACACCAAATGGAAGCTTATCAACCTAACCGCTTCTAATTACGGTATATCGCAGTCTGACATGTATCAAATGTTTGCCTACGGCCATAAATACCTAGGGGGAGAAGGGGATCTGTTTTTGATTTATCCTGCTCATGATGGTTTTGATAAGGCGGTTGAGTGCAGCTTTGACTTTGATAAAGAATCGCCACCTAAGCTTAGGTTATGGGTTGTCCCGTTTACTTTAAAATCTGAAAACGAGAATAGTGTTATTTGGCCAGAAGCATTTAAGTCTACAGCTAATGAGCTTATTGGTTCGCTAGCACAAAGGCTTAAGCATGAGAGCTATGCTTGATCATGTTAAGTTAGCGATTTTATTGGCAGTGTGAATGGTTTATATTTCCATAATATCTATGTGCTAAAGGAAAATGTTGCGCTGGTACAATGCGTTACATAAATGGGCACTTGGTCGAAAGTATATGAATTAAGGACAATTATGCCGGATATCTCCCTCCAACTTGAACTTGCCAGCACTGACGATATCCAACAGTTGCAGAGGTCGGCACTCAGCGCATTTGCAGACGATGTGGAAAAATACGGTGCGTTCCCGCCAAACATAGAATCAACAGAGTGGTTCCAAGCTGAGGTTAGTAAAGGCAACTTTTATAAAGTGCTGTACAACAGCGACTATGCTGGGGCAATTTGCGTAGAGTGTGGTGAGCAGAGCAGTATTGAGATCCGATATTTCTACATTGATGTTCAGTATCAAAATAAACATATTGGCTCTCAAGCCATGAGCCTTATTGAACACCAGTATTCGCATATCACAAACTGGACTTTGTTCACCCCTTATCAGTGGAATTGACTAATATTCCTCTGTAGACAGCAGTATACAACAATGAATAGCAATACCTTATACAACAATAATTTAGATTAATTATGTTTGTTCATGCTCGTTCGCTTTAGTCTATCGATATACAATTATTCTGCTACATATCCGCTACACAAAGGAAGAGTGTTATGGCGATTAAGCAGAAAATCACAGCTAATTCAATTAAGAACCTCAAGGTTGAACAGAAGCGATTGAATGATACTGAAATCAGTGGCTTTCATGCTCGGATCTCTCCTTTAGGTACGATTAAGTATTATCTGTACTTCCGTCTCAACGGGAAGCAGCGAAATTATCTCCTTGGTTCTGCTAATGCTTTAACTCCGGCGCAAGCAAGAGACTTAGCTAAAGAGAAAGTGGGTTTAGTTGCAAGTGGTGAAGATGTGCAAGAGGCCCGATATGAAGCTAAAAGGCAAGAGCAAAGAAGTAGCCTAACCCTAAAAAAATTTCTCGATGAACATTATGAGTCCTACCTAATAGCTATGAACCCTAAGACGGCTAAGCAGTCGTTTATGTGTATAACAAACAATTTTAAACATCTGGCGAATAAACCCTTAGCAGAGATCACTGCGTGGGATATTCAACAATGGGTTACTGAACGCAGGAACTTAGGGCGTGCTCCAGCAACGGTTTCGTACGCCTATAATCGCCTGAGAGCGGTTTTCAACCGTGCCGTTGAATGGAATTTTATTGATTCACATAATCTGAATAATGTAAAAATAACTAGGGAAGATAATAAGAGAGTTCGTTACCTTTCCTATCAAGAAGAAAAGTCACTATTGGACACTCTACATCATCGTAGTGAGCGTCTGAAAAATGATATCAAAAAGCGCTTTGGAGAAAGGGCGTCGACACAGTTTTCTGTACGTTATATCGATTATCTAGAGCCACTGGTTTTAATGGCGATGAATACTGGTATGAGGAAAGGTGAATTACTTTCTTTATGTTGGGAGCACGTCAATATGGAGGATCGTTATCTAACGGTACGTTCTGAAAATGCGAAGTCCAAAAACAAACGAACGATCCCTCTGAATAATACAGTTTTTGACATGCTTAACGTTTGGCGAGAGCAGAATCCAACTACGGAATTTGTTTTTGTTGTCAATAATAGGCCTTTGGAAACCTATCAATATCAGTGGGAGCAATTATTAAAAGAAGCAGGTATACAACATTTTCGCTTTCATGATTTGCGCCACCATTTTGCCAGTAAACTTGTTATGGCGGCAGTGGATTTAAACATCGTTCGTGAGCTACTTGGCCATGCTGATTTAAAGATGACCCTTAGGTATGCGCATTTAGCGCCTGAGCACCAAGCCAATGCGGTCAATTTGATTGGTTAGCAGCTGTATCCCGTCTTATTCCCATCTGGATCTTTTACCATGTTGTTATTTTCGGTTAGGTAACCCGATGAAACCAATAAACACGGGGCTTTGATGATTTGTTACCGCATGATTTGGTAATGGTTACTTTCGGTTAAGCTTTTATTAACCCATTGATTTTATTTATATCGTACCTAACCGAGAAATGACTCCCTTTGAGAGCGCGTTTTTTCATCGTTTAACCTAATAGGTATAACTCTAAACCTAATAGGTACAACCCTCTAACACTGCGAATTTATTTCTGCTTAGATGAACTCGAATCGACTAAGAGGAATAAAGAGATGAATTCAGAATTAACCCAAAAACGTGCTTACACCGAACAAGAGACTGCGACTTACATTGGTATGAGTCGTTCGTTTTTACGCCAATCAAGAATGGAAGGACATCGAAAGAATCGAACAGACGCCCCACCTTTTATTAAGATAGGGCGAGCGGTACGCTATCTAAAAGAAGATTTAGACCAGTGGCTAGAGAGTCACAGTAAATGCGAACAACTCTCTCACAGAGGGGGATATCATGATTAATTTGAGCAAAGAACAATTGACCCTTTTGGCTTGGATGAAAAGAGGACATACATTTGAAGTGTGCTCAGATTATTGCCCGAGAAATGGCGAGGTGATCCCAAAACACCGACTGCCTATTCGCCTCTTTAAAGAGAGTATAGAGAAGCTTTTCCAAGCCGGTTTGATAACTTATGTGAGCAACAAATCTTATGGACTTCGTTGGGATGTTTTCTCCTTGACTCAGAAAGGGAGTGAGCGAGTATGAATGTGTTAGATTTATCGTGCGTTGACCCTGATGACAGAGTTTTTGTCACTAAAAGGTTAGCATTGTTTCCATTTGAAATTCAGCGGATCTTACTCAATGAGTATTGTCGTCAGCCAACCAAGTTTGAACGAAATACTTATTTGCGAGTAACGTCGGACACACTCTCGAATCATTTATCTGTCCCGTTGGAGAAAGTGGGACTCAACCTTTCTGAAGAGGAGTTAAGGGTCAAAGCGAAACGCTTAGCGGCCTCGACGCTTGCATTACGACGCCAACATTTGAATGAATCCGTTTCCCTTGTTTATATTCGTCAGCTAGTCAAGCAACAAGGACTTCCCGTTAAAGCAGATTTGTATTCACACTCCGGTGAGCTCGCCCGTTACAGTGACCCCAAATGGTGGCTTAGAAAGCTCAGAAAGGCGTTAAGACGTAATATAGAAACTGTTTTGCACCATCTTAACCAAATCAATAAGAAAACAAGCCTGTATTGCTCCTATCCGACATTAATCGCAAGAAGGAACCAAAGAGCCTATCAGAACGCTTATTTAGAAAATACCGTTGCTGTTAATGAGCTAGGGCAACGCTTTTCGTTGCTTGAATTAGCACAAAAGGGTGTCTCTGATCCGAAGATACGTAAAGCTGAATTAATGGTTAGAGCAAGGGGATTTGAAGACCTTGCTCAAGAACTTAACCATGTAGCAACTTTTCTAACTCTTACTTGCCCTTCGAAGTATCACCGAAGCTATTCAGCTTCGGGTCATGCCAATCCAAAATGGGGAGGCTTTACCCCGCTAGACGGTCACTCTTACTTAAATAAGGTCTGGCAATTAATACGTTCAAAACTGAATCGTTTAGGGATCCGTTTTTACGGTTTCCGTGTAGCAGAGCCACAACATGACGGCACGCCACATTGGCATTTATTATTGTTTGTGGAGCCGGAATCTTATCGTCAAATGATAGAGGTAATGCAGGACTATGCGTTACGAGAAGATAGTAAAGAAAAAGGCGCGACTGAGCACCGATTTACTGAAATCAAGATAGATCCATCAAAGGGCTCCGCTACGGGTTATATCGCTAAGTACATTTCAAAGAACATTGATGGAACTGATCTTGATAAAGGTGTTTACGAAGAAGACCCTCAAGACGCGGCCGCCAGAGTTGATGCGTGGGCGGCCTGTTGGGGCATACGTCAATTTCAACAACTGGGAGGCTGTTCTGTGACAGTGTGGCGTGAGTTGAGACGCCTAAAAGAAAGACAAGGTTTACCGTTACTTGCTCAAGGGATTTTAAAAGCGGCGGACAAAGGTGATTGGAAGCGGTTTACTGAGATGATGGGTGGTGTGTTCAGTCTGCGTAAGAATCAGGTCTGTAAGCCTTACTACGCTCTTTCTTTTGATTTAACTACTGGAGTAATCAAAAGTAGTTTATATGACGAAAATGAAATGGTGAGAGTGTTGAAAGGAGTCATGATTGCGGGGCGTGAAATCATCACGCGAACATTTCAGTGGCGATTGGAATCAACTCCCCGTTATGCTTTTTAACTTGGAGTTCTGTGAATAAGTGTACGCGAGGACTAACGCTTTTCTCTAAATATAAATTATTAATTATTAATTTTAGGCCATTCGATAAAGACTGATACGTTCGACACTCTTTGTTTAACATCAGAGGGTAGGCAACAAATTAATGGAAACGAGTAAAGGATTGACGAGAGAGCAAATAAGGTGTTTTCGCCGAGATGGTTATTTAGGACCATTACCGAGGTTCGCAAATGTCGAATTAATTCAAGATGTTTTAACGGAAGTTAGGGAGATAGCTCAAAGCCCAGAGCCGCATCCCCTGTATGGTCGTTATTCTGTCCGGGATTGGCATTTAGTATCGACGAAAATTAAAGAGTTGCTCACAGATTCAGCTTTGATCCCAAAGCTACAGACTCTGATTGGAGACGATTTAGCTCTTTGGCGCTCAAAAATTTTTCACAAGAAATCTGGAGAAAACGGTACAGGTTGGCACCAAGAGTGGGGAGAATTTGATGGTGAAGAAATTGGCAATAATAAGCCTAGTTTAAGGCCTAAACATGAAAGGCGGGATCGTTGGTGGAATTTAACTGTTTGGGTAGCCCTTACTGATGTTGAGCTTGATTGCGCTCCGTTGCGTTTCATTCGTGGTTCACATAAAAAACAATATCCTAAAACCATGGTTCCAATGACGGAATCTGAGTTTTGGCATGATCCATTTATTGACTGTAAAACAATCGAAGATGTTGTCGAAAGGGCGAATAATCACACACTAGTATTGGACGTTGATACCAGTGGGCTTTTTGAAAATTATCAAATTAGTGGGAAATCATTCGAGGATGTTAAAACCTATGTTAGAGCTGAACTTGCAAAATTACCTGCAAAAAAAACATTGGGTGTAGACGAGAGCGAAGAAGATATAGTGACGATCCCTATGAAAAAAGGGGAATTTGTTATTTTCACGGAAAGAACCATGCATGGTTCTCTTCCTAATACATCTTCTAATGACCGGTTTGGCATTAATTTTAGAGTAACGGCAACGGATACGGAAATTTATCCATTTCGATATTTAGGCGACTTTATTGATGGCTCAAACATAGATATCACAAGACATTCGAGCTTACTGCTCTGTGGTAAGGATCTGTCTAACGCACGTAACAGTTATACGTGAGAAGGGAGGTTAGAAAGTGATTATCAGCAAACAAATGCATGACATGAATATTCTGAATGATGCTTCTGCCTTACTTGGGTGTTCGACTTCTAAAGAGCTCTATCAAAAATTAAGAGCCTTAATAGAGCGACACGAGACTGTGAGAGTGAAGACAGGAATAAACCTTGTGGCAGCAGAAGGCCCTATGAGTTTACAAGGGCTTTGTTGCGTAATTAAATTTAAAGATAGAACTACCCCGTTTCGCGTATTTCTTAATCAATACGACAAGTTTCAGGCATACCTAACCCAGTAAGCTTGTTCAACGCTTTTATCATCGCGTAAGTTTCACCCACCTGGGCATTGTAATTTCTTAAGCTCAGTTTCCCTCCTAGCAACTGTTTAACTCGATACATCGCTGTTTCTGAGAGTGAACGTTTGTGGTATCCATACCGCTCTTTCCAATACTTATTTGAGCCGTATAATTTCTGGCAACCCACGGCGAGATTTCGAGAGTGACCACGCTCCCAGAAGGCTGCCCCTTCTCTTGGGGGAATAAGCGCAATAGCTCCCTTAATCTTAATAGCAGCGTGACACGCTCTCGTGTCGTAAGCGCCATCACCAGACACCTCAAGGATACTTCGGCGTGTTTGTTTCAGTAAGTTCGGGAGTACTTCTCCATCTGTAACCGTCGATAAACTTAGCTCAGCGGCAATGATCTCATGAGTGTTGGTATCGACGGCAATATGAAGCTTTCGCCAGACTCTACGCTTGCCATCCGTCCCATGTTTTTTGACTTTCCATTCACCTTCGCCATAAACCTTAAGGCCAGTAGCATCAATAGCTAGGTGCTGTATCGCTCCTCTCGTTTTAGTCTTAAATGAAACCTCAACTTGCTTGGCTCTACGACTGATGCAGGTGTAATGCGGACAACTTAACGGTACATGGGCTAACCTAAATATCGAGTCGATAAATCCTTGCAGCGCTCTCAATGGCATAGAAAAAACTCGTTTCACCATGAGTGCTGTCGTGATAGCTAAATCACTGAACCGACGCGGCCTCCCGCGCTTATTCTGTTTGCTTTGCGCCCAGCCGCTTATCGCCTCTTCATCAATCCAAAAGGTCAGAGAGCCACGGTTAATGAGTGATTGATTGTATTGCTTCCAGTTGGTTGTTTTATAACGAGGTTTAGGCATAGGGCTACGAGAGGGAGTGAATGTAGCTGATCAGATCGTAGGTTCTGGATTTAGTTCCACTGAATTACGCAACAAAGCCGTTTACAAGCTCGGGGACTACTAAGTTGTGACTTGGGGTCTAGAGCCTCAGGCGGTTCTATTGGACGAAATAACCGCTTTTTTACGGGGCTTGATCAAGCTGATGAAATAGAGGCACTTTGCATAGTATTACTTAAGGAATTATTTGAATGCAATCATGCAGACCCTAGGCTTTTAGGAGGGCTTCATGCTAATACGGTTGTCTATGCAGTTCTCAAAAACCATTTCAACGTATCAGATATGTCCACCCTCAATACATTTTATGGTGGTAACTCAAGTAACCATAGTTTAGGCCCCCCGGGGATCTTGAACTATTCCATTTCAGATCTTCCTGTGGATCCGAATACCCTCGAAATTGACTTAAACGCCTTTGAATACATGGCTAAGTTTAGACAACCGAAATTAGTGAGTTTAGGATCAGGTCTCAACCTTTTTCCCTTTCCTGTAAAAGAGATAAAAGACATTATTTCTCGTTGGGGAGGGATGTTACTTTTTGATGGCTCACACCAAGCAGGGTTAATTGCTGGTGGAGTTTATCCAAACCCTCTGTCTTTGGGAGCTGATATCTACACTGCATCGACAGGAAAGACGTTTAGTGGCCCTCAGGGAGGAGTAATTTGTTGGAATTCGGAAAAGTTTTCTTCTCCAATTAGCACGACTATATTCCCAAAGCTAACTGGTTCACATCAACTTAATCGAATTGCTGCCCTGACGGTCTCATGCTTAGAATTAAAGGAATATGGCCTTGAATATATGGCTCAAGGGATACTTAATGCAAGGCAACTTGCTAGTAATTTACAGGCGCACGGGTTGGAGGTGCTCTGTTCTGATGAAGGCTTTACTGAAACTCATCAAGTTGTTGTGAAATGGACTCGAGAAGAAGGTGCGCGTTTAGCATGCTACCGTTTAGCTGATGTTGGGGTTTTTGCTAATGCAGTCCCACTTCCTGAAGATAGAGAGTTGTTATCTGGGATACGTTTTGGTGCAACAGAAATTACTCGATTAGGGATTACACAAAGTCAAATAGTTGTTTTAGCTGAGGTAATCGCAGGCGTTCTACAAGGTAATTACAATTTGAAGGAGGCGCGTAATGTAGTAAGTGAGTTAGCCTCAACATTTTCTGGCTTTAAATATAGCTTGGAGGGTGGACGATGATTTCAATTACAGAACTGTTTACCTACTTATTTGTTACATTGCTATATGCGTTTATGCCCGGTCCTGCAATGCTTTACAGTATTGCTCAAGCTGTGTCAGGAGGGAAGAAAGTAGGAATTATGGCGGCTTTTGGCCTTCATATAGGAGGTTATTTTCATGTAATTTTAGCTGTATTAGGTTTGTCTTCTGTGCTTTTAGCTAATCCTTCTCTCTATTCTGCCATTCAAAAGCTAGGAGCTCTCTATCTTGTTTGGTTGGGTTTCCAACGTATCTATCTATCAAAAAAATTACGTATTACTTCTTGCGAAAGCAGTCTTACCTCTCCTAAAAGAACGTTTATTGATAGTGTCATTGTAGATATTCTGAACCCTAAAGCAGCAATTTTCTATCTTGCTTTTCTCCCACAGTTTGTGAATGAAGCAGGAAGTGTTGCTGTTTGGCTCCAACTGCTTATTTTGGGAGTTGTTACGAATTTATTGTTTAGTAGTGCTGATCTGTTAAGTGTTTTGATGGCGAGTCATCTACAGAAAAAGTTTCAAGCAAGAAGTAATTGGGTTGATTTTTTCTCAAGGTGGTCTGGTAGTATTTTTATACTGTTAGGTGTTATGGTCTTGGTAAACTCCTCGTACAATTAGGGGAGGGACATACTTCTCGGATTTTTAATTCAAGTTGAGCTTTATGTTTACGATGCAATGACTTAGGTTAGACGGTAGTGTTACTCGTTACTTAATTCGGAGTTAGCTGCCACTCATGTTGTGAGGAGGAGTAATAAATGGAATATCCACTTATAGGAGCATGTCAGTGCGGGCAAGTGACCTATGACTTGTATGAAAAACCACTAATGGTCTTTGCTTGTCACTGTACAGAGTGCCAAAAACTGTCTACCAGCCCATTTAGCATTACAGCAGTTGTCGATGCCGAGAAAATAGAGTTTTCTGGTCAACTGAAAACTTGGGAACGTTTAGCTGATAGTGGCAATCGTAATTGCGCGATGTTCTGTCCAAATTGTGGAAACAGAATTTACCATTTCAATCCAGATGCACCGCAAACGGTTAAATTAAAGCTAAAACCAACTGATATGTCGGCAGCTGATATTTTCGAACCTCAAGCACATGTTTGGGTTAGTGAAAAACTAGATTGGTACCAAATACCAACTAATGTAAAGGTTTTCCCTGAGCAGCCGGGCTAGCGGTGAGCAAGTGTTTAAGATATTAAAATACTTATTCTAATCTATTGAGGTTTAGGGAGTTTCATTGAATTAACTTACTTTTGGCCAGAACTTTCATAGGTTGAATCTTTATCTGTGGCACTTTCTAACTCGAAAGTGCCCTTTTGTTTCTTAGGTTTGTTTTTTGTACGACATTCAGTTTAATGTTTGACTTACTTTTCCTTATGGCGAAGCTTTAGTTATGTAACTCAATTTGCTCATCTACTACATTTTAGAAGCTAGCTATGAATTGCGGCTGATAAAGTCAAAAGCTCACAAGAACTAAAATAGTAGATAGCTGTAGTTTAATGCTCAATTCATAGATAAGTTACTGTTGTATAGCATAAAATCTATGTGATTTTGTGTTGGCTATATGCTATAGATATCATTTGGGATACGATATCAATCATTCATAAAGTGCTGCATCATATGACAAAACTGATCACTTCTCTAATACGTCGACTTTCTGATGGACTTAATCGCGTCATCTTGTTGCTCGAAAGAAGACAAAATAGCCCAACTCAACGCTCGAAATTTGTAGATCTTGCTCCAACAGATGAGGCAGATGAAAAAGGGATATACGCAGAAGCGATAGAGTTCGCAATGAATAGTCCGAAAGTCTTCAATATCGCCATAACAGGCCCCTACGGCTCGGGAAAAAGTAGCATAATCCAATCATTTCTTAAAAGATATAAGCGAGATGCACTACAGATATCACTAGCGACTTTTATTTCTGAAACTGATGAAAAAGGAGTTAGTGCAAACCGTCAGGAGATCGAGAGAAGTATTCTACAACAAATGCTCTATGGTGCTGATGCAAATAAACTTCCATTATCTAGATTTAAGAGGATACAATCTCCTGATGTAACTTCAATTATTAAATCTCTATTCATCACGCTTGGTATCCTATCGGTTACGTATGTCTTTAATTTTCAAGAAAACATAGTCAATGGTGATTACTTTACTCCATTTTCTCTTGAAAATTGGTTTAACTTAGGCGTTTTTTCTTTTTCAATCGTATTTGCATGGGTAGTATTACACCATTTTTATGTCGCGAGTTTTGGTTTATCACTCAAAGGTATTTCACTAAAAGATGTCGAAATAAAACCAGCAAATGATGACGAAACCTCAATATTGAACAGGCACCTTGATGAGATAATATATTTCTTTCAAAGAACCAATTACGATCTGGTTATTATCGAGGACCTTGACCGATTTAACAATGCTGATATTTTTGTAACCTTACGTGAAATAAATAGCTTAGTAAATGCCAACTCGGGAGTTAAAAGGCACATTAGGTTTCTCTATGCACTACGAGACGATATGTTCGTCAGCACTGAGCGGACTAAGTTTTTTGAGTTTATTATACCTGTTATCCCAATCATTAATACATCTAACTCTATAGACATGGTTCTAGCTCAAGGGCAGCGATTATCACTTGATGTAGGTCTCGATAGACAGTTTCTTCGTGAAGTATCTCGGTATCTAAATGACCTACGATTGATTCAAAATATCTTCAATGAATACAAAATTTATGTAGCTAATTTAGAAACTGACGGTGAAAACCTTCTCGATACTAATAAGCTCTTAGCAGTTTTGATATACAAAAATGTCTACCCAAAAGACTTTGAGCAACTCCACCGTGGCTTGGGCACTTTAGCCAAAATACTAGACCTCCGAGACAAGCTAGTTGAAGATGGAGAAAGAAAACATAGAAATGAAATTATGCGACTTGAAAAGACGCTTGAAGCAGGAGAGCGTCAAGTTCCCGGAGATCTAAAAGAACTACGTAATATATATGCTATGGCTTTATTAGAAAAGCTACCATCCAATACATTATCTATAAATGTCAATCAAAACTATGCACAGTTCGTTGAAGTTTTTAATTTATCTTCGAGTGAGAACTTTGATGAGTTTATTGAATCAAAGGTTATTTACTACAAATCTTCGAATAATAACTACGTACCGTCAATAAATGTGAGTAACCTACAGAATGAAGTAAACTCTATAAAGAGCTATCAACAACGTAGAGAAGAAATAGAGGCTAAGGCAGAAGAGAACAAAACCAAAATTCTAAGTAAAATTCGCGACTTGCGACCAAAGATTGCTTCAATTCGTACAGCTAAACTCAACGAGTTACTACGTGTCGACTTTGATCACGAACAAGACTTGTTCGAAGGCTTCGGCGACAACGGGGAACTAGCACGGTTTTTAATACTAGAGGGCTACTTGGATGATACGTACTATCAATACACATCACTTTTTCATTCAGGGCGAATGTCTCCAAATGACAATAAGTTTCTTATTCAAATACGTGCATTTATAACGCCTGAACCAGATTTCCTTATAGACAATCCACATGAAGTCATAGCTGCGATGAGAAGCGAAGATTTTCAACAAAGCTATGTCTTAAATGTTGTGCTCGTAGATAGCTTTTTGAGCAATCTGATTCGCTACCAAAGTCAAGTTCAGAAGCTGTTAGATCATGTTATGTCAGATTTTGAACGTTGTGAAGAGTTCCTAGATACCTATTACTCTAGTGGGATTTACGTTAAGCAACTTCTTACTGAGTTAGCGACTAAGTGGGGTCGCTTGATACCAGCTATGCTCTCAAGTCCCAATAGCAAAGAGCATGTAATGAAACTGATATCGAATATACCGACAACAACGCTTAGGTCGCATTCTAGGGATTTCGAAGAATTACCTGTATTTGTGTCAAACAACCTATCTGAAATTTTGTTGAATTTACCTGAACTAGAGCCGGAACGTCTCACATGCTTAAACTTTGAAGTCAAAGAGCTTTCGACGATCCATCAGCACTCCGACATAGTTAATGCATTATTCGAGGAAGGTCTTTTCGCGCTTACGATGGAAAACATAGAGTTCATTTTTGAAGTAATTCTTATCTTTGATGATCGTGAATCTCTATATAAAAACAACTACACAGCAATACGAGCAACAGAAAACAAAGTCCTGAATCAAAAGATTGAGGAGAACTTTGCTTACTATTTACAAGACATCCTTTTGCCTCTCAAAACTAACACGGAAGAAGATTCTTCGGCCATTCAAAGTGTTCTTACTCATGATGACCTTGAGCTAAGTGTGCTTAGGGCCTTCATCGAACAGCAGGCAACCAAATTACAGACTCTAGACCACATCCCAGAAAGGATGTACTGTCCTCTATTCGAATCGAACAAAATACAACCAAGCTGGAAAAATTGCCTTTCTTTCATGGAAAGTCCGGTTTTTTCAGAAGATGCCCTAACGACATTTCTAGATAGAGATGATGTTCGTACTGTCATTCTGAAGCAACCCATCCCACGTGATGAAGAATCGCAAAGCCTGCGCTCATTCATTCTTAAGGCGAACTCGCTTACAAATGCAAGTTATAGCGATTATATTCAGGTTTTACCTAGTATCTATAAAACATTTCCAAGTAGCCTCGAGCCTGGAAAGATTAGGATATTGATAGATCAGAAGAAAGTTAAGTTCTCAGAAGATAATTTTGATTCAATTTATGAGCACAGAGAGCTACAAATCCATTTTATAGCATCTTACATCGATGAATATCTAGCAGAAAATGATGAGTTTTTGCTGAATGATGATTACTTAGAAAGTCTACTCGAAACGGAAATTCCCATTACATCAAAGTTGAAAGTCATAGAGCAGATGGATTTATCCTCTCTTTTTGACAACCGCTCACGATCTGCTCTAATAGCTAATATAATCGCTGAAAGTGATTCAAATCCAAAAAATGTCAATGAAGATTCGGCACGTGATTTAATAATCAACGCCTCGCCTATTGAAACCCAGATATTGATGTTAAACAAATACCATACTCTGGTTTCAGATGATGACGTTCGTTACATATTGACAAAACTTCCAGATCCATATTGTGAAATAAAAACTGGGTATAGCTCGCCGCGACTGATAGACAACCAACAGAATCAAGAGTTAGTTAGATGGCTTGAATCTAGGAGAATTATTTCAACTTGGAAAAAGGATACAATATTTGATAATAAAATTAAGGTGAATCTCTTCAGGCGTTAAATTGATTTTTGAAGCGCATTGGTACGTGCTCTAGGCAATTGTTTGGAGACAGAGTTATAGGCGAGATGTAACAATACTCATGGTTACCTATTATCATTTTTGATCTTTTCCATTCACGCTGGACACTAAATCAATGAGTTTCCATACCTGTGCTTACCCATTAATTTCTAATTTAGCAAAGTCACTAATACAGAAATGTGGCAGAAACAGTTTGTGGGAAGTTCAAGTCTGTAGAGCCATAAAGCTACATATTTGCTATATAAAATATATTTTTAGATTTGATTTTTTATTAAGCAACTGAAATAAAAGTGATATTTAACTTTTTAATTCCCCCTTAACAGTCATACAGAAACCACCATTTCTACGAAAAGTTAGGCTATATCAAAGTCGGTGAAGTTCAGCCAGACCAATCAGATGATTTCAAGTTGTTTGAATATTCAAAGAGCCATTTAAGTTGAAATAGCGGCATAACAAACGTACACGGCATCTATAACTGATGATTGCTGCTCAATTAGATGTTTTGGTATAGGGAAAATTCAGCTAAGGGAATTAGATGAGTGAAAAAGTGAAAGTAGCTCTGAAGTGGCTCAAAGAGCTCTTGGATGCCGAGGGTGTTGAGTACCAAATTGTCGGAGGGCTAGCTGCAACGATACATGGTGGTAGTCGTGAAATCGCAGACATAGACCTTTATATCCACAACTTTGACGCAAACAAGGTTTTGGCTCGCGTATCGCAATTCATATCTAAGCCGTTAATTCACTATGCAGAATACGGTTGGGATCTCGAGTATTTCCAGTTAGTTTACCAAGACCAAAAAATTGAAATTGGTTTATCTCATAATACGAAGATACAGTCGGCTCTAGATGGGGCTTGGCATCAACTCGAAATCGATTTTTCAGAGTCAGTCATTAAAAGCTATCTCGGTATCGAATTGCCAGTAATCCCAGTTCATCATTTAGTAGAGTACAAGCGAATATTAGGTAGGGAAGTCGATCTAATTGACATACAAGAACTGACGTTAGCCATTTAATCCGAGGTTGTGTGCATAAGGAAATGAGTATGAATTACGATGAGTTTAACCATTTTTGCGGGACATTTACTGGGACGAGTCATGTCGTTCAATGGGGCAATTCAGATGTCTGGAAGGTGGGTGGTAAAGTCTTTGCCATTGGCGGTTGGAGTGATGGCAAAAAAGCGGCATTCACTTTTAAGACATCCAACTTAAATTATGATTTTCTCAGTGAATGTGAGGGTTATAAACCGGCTCCGTACTTTGCTAACCGTGGGATGAAATGGATACAGCAAGTTGAAACTTCCGGTCAATTAGACGATGACCTAAAGTATTACTTGTCTGAGTCTTATCGTATTGTTGCTAGTGGTTTAAGTAAACGTAAACAACGAGAGTTGGGCATAGAACACCTATCTGAACCACGCACGTAAATGCTTCAAGGCAGATTTCGCAGTTGACGTAATACTTTTTAATCTTTATCGACAGGCCAATAGCCCTTTGGAAGATCCTGACGATGAGATTGATCAAGTTGTATTGCAACAGTAAATCATATACAAACGTAGAGGTAGTGCACAGAATCGAAAAAGGGGATATCGCGATTACGGAATCATTGATCTAGCCGATAGTGAGATAGTGATAAGAGGTCGATAATTCGTTGTCGGACTAAATTAGAACTTTAAATCTAATTTTTAAGTAGTTGTTATCTCAGGAAGAGTTTTTGTGCTATGCGCCCCTATATTAAATACATCATCCCTATTTTAATTCCTTTCATTATCCTCGTCATGCCGCTATCAGCGTTTCCATTTGAAGGCCTTACGATTATTCAACAACGCGTTATTGCGATCTTTTTATTAGCGGCATTGTGCTGGGTGTTCGAGCCCATCCCGATCTACGCGACGTCTGTTGTTATTATCGTTCTGCAATTATTGATGTTGTCGGATAAAGGGCTGATCTTTTTAAGGTTTGAGCATGGGCAGGAACATTTTGGTGAGTTGTTAAAATACAGCGACATCATGGCGACATTCGCCAGCCCAATCATCATGCTGTTTTTAGGTGGTTTTTTCTTAGCGATGGCCGCCACTAAGTATCGATTAGACGTAAACTTAGCCCGTGTATTATTGAAGCCATTTGGACAAGATCCAAAGTTTGTGATGCTCGGCTTAATGTTGATCACTGGTATCTTTTCGATGTTTATGTCTAACACAGCAACAACGGCAATGATGCTCTCTATTTTAACGCCGGTACTGGCTGTGTTTGGACCGAAAGACCCCGGTCGGATAGCGTTTGCGCTTTGTATCCCTGTTGCCGCTAACATCGGTGGCATTGGTACCCCGATCGGTACCCCGCCGAACGCTATCGCCCTTAAATATTTAGTTGGCGATAACCTCATTACGTTCGGTGAATGGATGGCGTTTGGTGTGCCGTTTGTCGTGATTATGATGGCGTTAGCGTGGTTTTTAATAGGCTTTATGTACAAAGCTGACCAAAAGAAAATCGAGCTAAGCATCAAAGGTAAATTCCTTAAAACGCCCAAAGCCATTGCGGTATACGTCACTTTTGCGCTGACCATCATTCTTTGGTTAATGGGCTCAAGCCATGGCATGAACTCTTATACCGTCGCTCTGATTCCTGTCGCTGTGTTCTCACTCACAGGGATCATCAATAAAGAAGATCTGAAAAAGATTTCTTGGGACGTACTGTGGCTTGTATCAGGTGGTATTGCGCTTGGTTTAGCTCTCGATAAAACTGGCTTAGCAAGGCTCGTGGTACACAGCATTCCGTTTGATGCTTACTCACCCTATGTGGTGTTGTTCGGAGCGGCGTTCTTGTGTTTGGTAATGGCAAACTTTATGTCTCATACCGCAACGGCTAACTTGTTAATGCCAATTATGGCTGCATTGGGTTCGTCTATGGCTTCACTCACGCCACTAGGCGGTGAGTTAACGTTAATTCTGGTTGTGACTTTTGCCGCTTCATTAGGTATGTCGCTGCCAATCAGTACGCCACCGAATGCGTTGGCTCATGCCACGGGTCATGTGCAAAGTAATCAAATGGCCAGAATCGGTATTATTTTGGGTGTGGTTGGTGTGCTACTGAGTTTTGTTATGGTGTGGCTGCTACATTCAATTGGTCACATAGGATAACGATACGTGTATCAACAAAAGCTAGAAGCACTTATCGAGCGTTATTTTAATCAGACAGAACGTCGGGTGACGTGCCGTGCCGGTAACACCATTATTGAACAATCAGCGTTAAACACTCGTTTATATTATGTGTTTAGTGGAGAACTGGAAGGTTTTTATACCGAAGCGAATACACCGCAAGTGCGAGTGTTTAGCGCGGGTAGTGGGGCTTTTATAGGTGTTCATAGCTTCTTTTCAGGTAATTGGACAGCATCTTCAACGGTTGTTGCTAAAACCGATGTTGAGTTAGCGTGGATCGACAAAGACACGCCTGCAGAAGATGAACGGAAATTTGGCCCTCTTACCGCACAGTTCACACCTGTGATTGTCAATGAGTTGTCGCGTCGTCAACGCCGCGCAACACAAGAAGCGATAGCGAAACAAAAAGCGCTAGAGAAGTTACATACTGCAGAGCAAATGACGACCTTGGGTCAATTGGCTGCAGGGATTGCCCATGAGCTTAACAACGCTATTGGTGTAGTAAATAGTAAATCTGGTCGACTTGAAACGGTCATCATGGATCTACTTGAAGAAGTGCATCCAGAAGCCAGTCAATTTTTCGATTTTGGGTTAATGCATGGACAGAAAACGTCGTCGTCAGAAGCACGAACACGTGGGCGACAATTTGAAAGAAAATATGGTTTAGACAAAAACATTGCTCGCTCTCTTGCAAAGGCGATTCCAATTGACGCTTTATCTACAACAGAGGCTTTATCTGCAACAGACGTTATTTCAAAACATTGGCTGAAAAACCCAGAAGAAGCGATTCGCTTTTGGCAGATGGGCTGTGATTTACATGATTTACGCTTGGCATCTAGACACACCGTTGGCATCGTAAAATCGGTTAAACAACTTGGCAGAATTGATATCGACACCGAAGAAGCGGTTGATATTAACGACTCCATTAACCATGCCTTATCGTTGTTACAAAGTGAGTTACGTAGAGTTTCTGTGCGATTGAGCCCTGCGGATTTGCCGACTTTTAAAGGCTCGAAAACAGAGCTCGTTCAGATTTGGGTCAACATTGTAAAGAATGCTTGCGATGCAATGTCGAATTCAGACGATGCTGCAATAGAAATTCAAACCAGATTAAGTAAGAAAAGAATATTAGTTACGATCACGAATAACGGCCCTGAGATAGACGAGGCGACTCGTAGAAAGGTATTTCAGCCCAACTTCACCACTAAAAAGGGTGGTTTATCGTTTGGGTTGGGCTTGGGTTTATCAATCGTTAAGCGGATTGTGGCGGGTTATGGCGGAAGTATCATTGTGAAAAGTGATGCTTCTAAAACTGTATTTAGAATCAAGTTACCAGTAGAGGGTGAACATGGAGAAGCTTAATTTAATCTGTGTCGATGACCAGAGAGAAGTACTGAGCGCAGTGGTACAAGATTTAGAGCCGCTGGCGAGTTGGCTGAATATTGAAGATTGTGAATCAGCACAAGAAGTGCTTGATCTCATTGATGAACTTGACGCAGAAGGCGAACACATTACCGTCATCGTGTCTGATCATGTGATGCCAGGGAAAACGGGTGTGGAGTTACTCACTGAAGTGTTCCATGACAGCCGCTTTCCGAATACAAAGAAAATTCTTCTTACGGGGCAGGCCACTCACACCGATACCATCAATGCGATTAATGCAGCAGGCATCGACCGTTACTTTGAAAAGCCTTGGCAAGCAAGCACGTTAGTTGAATGTATTCGCACTCTTGTCACTGAGTACATATTTGATCAAGGGCTTGATTACACGGACTATCAGAATGAGCTTGACCAGCAGGTTGTATTGAGACGCTTACGTTAGCCATTTACGTTAGGTTCTTGCGCTAGTCATCTATGTCAGTCGCTTGAAATTATATGCACCGAAGGACGCTTTCTGAAGGATTTTGTCTTTGAAAGATGTAATCTTTCGGTGCATATATTACCTATCTCTTTTAGTCGTTCAGGTTTTAGTACTCAGTTATTAACACACTGGTTGCTGGCTTAAGTCTAAAACTCATGCGCTACGCCAACACCAACAGATGCATTGTATTTTCTTCACGAACTATTCCCTGAACATGCAGCAGAACTTCGTACGATGCCGCTTTCTCTATATTCAACATTTGAATGCAATTTGTGGAATATATCAAAATTAATTAAATTGATAGTAAGTTATTACTTTTCATTATGTTAGGGTTCTTTTCTTAAGGTCAGTGGATTAGGAAGAGGCTCATGAAAAAGGGATTTGTGATAGCGATATCAATCGGCTTTGTTGTCTTCTTCTTTGTTGGTCGTGAACTCCAGTGGTTCGGGTCCAGTAATTCCGAGTCGTTTCCTAAACTTCCTGATAGTCCCCAATTTGTTCCTTCTACCGATTTCGACGGTGAGTGGCTAGGCCGCCGTATTAACACCACTGGCAATAATATGTGTGAACGCACAACCATCACCGGAACCATTCGTGGGGGTAAGGCTACTCTAAGGTTTACCTACAACGGAACACCGTTAGAGGGCTGGGTTACGGAAAGCGGCGACTTACGTTTATATGCTAAACATCGCCAATGGGATTATCGTTTTTCCGCACATGGCAGTGGCAATAGATTTGATGGTCGTTGGCATTTAACCAATGGCCCGTGTAAAGGCACTTGGTTTATAGAAAAAGCCAACGACATGTAGGGCTATAAACGCATTATATACTTGGAATAACTTAAACAATATCCACGCGCATGTGTACGATTTAGTTTAAACGTATAGATAGGGAAACCCATGAGGATTGTGATTTTTATCGCTACAGTGATTTTAGTTAAATCAATTGAAGCAAAGTTTGGGCACACCTATAACATCTTTTCAGATCCACTTGATATCAAGTTAGCCGCTCTTGATTTTGTCTTGTGGGTTTCAGTCTACTTTGGTTTATCTTTTGTTTATGAGAAGGGCAAAGGCATCCTGACTAAAATGGGTAAAGTTAAGAGTCCTTAATGGGAAAACTTGAACCCTATTAAGCGTAACGGAATATTGTTAGTGATTTGAACTAAGACCAAGAGACGGTTTGGAGAGGAATAGTTATGAATGGAAAAATTGTTCGATGGGTTGATGAGAGGGGGTTTGGATTCATCAACTCAGATGAATTAAAGGGCGATATTTTTGTTCATATATCCAAACTTCGAAAGGGTTATCGTTCTCCAAAAGTGGGAGATAGCGTTGAATTTCAACTATCACATAGTTCTTCTAAACTCAGCGCTTCGAGTGCTCAGTTAGTTGGTATAGAACCACTCAAATCCAATCCTTTATCACTTATTTTGTCTGCACTTATCGTTGGTCTTATAGGGGCAGCTTTTTATCTTTTTTTGTTAGAGCCAAAGTTAAATCCGGCATATGAGAGTATGGGTTTTAGCTGCCAAGGAAAAATGTACTGCAGTGAGATGTTATCTTGTGATGAAGCAAAGTTTTATTTGGCAAACTGTCCCAATGTGAAAATAGATGGTGATCGTGATGGTATTCCTTGCGAGAGTCAGTTCTGCAGTCACTATTGATGCCTGTTTACTAGTCATTCAAAATAGACAACTAAAAGGACATTACATGGAAATCAGAGTAGGGACATTACCTGATATTGCAGGCATCACCGATATCTTCAACTTTTATATTGAACATACCAATGCGCGCTTTGAAGAAGAGAAGTTGTCGTTGGAAAATCGCCAGCAGTGGTTTTCTCAATTTTCTAGTCAAAGTAAATATCAACTTTATGTCGCGACAGAAGGTGATGCGTTATTAGGCTTCGCGTGTTCTCAGCAATACCGGGTTATGTCGGCATTTGAAGATACCGCAGAGGTCACTATTTATCTTGCGACAGAAGCTCAAGGTAAAGGCTTAGGCTCTAAGCTTTATTCTCAGCTATTTGCATCGATTAGTGATTATGGTGTTCACCGCGTACTCTCAGGTGTTGCTTTACCTAATGAGGCTTCAATAGCACTTCATAAACGTTTTGGATTTCGAGAAGTCGGAGTGTTCAATGAATATGCGAAGAAAAACGGTCAATACATCAGTTCAATGTGGTTAGAGAAGGCGTTAACCAAGGAACCAGATTGATTAGGATGGTTTAAACACGATGCAATACTCTTGGTACTTAAATTACGTATTGCTCAATGTTTGATTTAGAAACAAAGGACACAATATGGAAGTAAGGTTAGTCAAAGGTTCCGATCCTAAGTTCGCTGAATCGATCACTAAAACGAATATGGCGAGTTACTACCAAGCTCGTGGCATCGCTTGGGGTCATAGTCAGTTTTTACGCAGCTGGGATGAACTGGATAACTATGAAGTTTATGTAGGGGATAGCCGTATTGGTGTTATCCGCTTCAGTTACAACTGTGATACAACGTTTCTTAGGGACTTGCAGATATTAGCTGAATATCAAGATAGAGGCTTTGGTTCTAAGTGTCTCGATTTAGCTATTGAACATGCGAACAATCAATCATCGGCTCAGTTAGTGTTGCGAGTGTTCAGTGAGAACCCCGCTATTAAGCTTTATCAATCAAAAGGTTTTACTCAGTTGTCTGAAGTGAAAGGACTGTTGAAATGGAACTGATTTTAGGAAGAACTATGGACACCATTATCAAACAAGCAATCGAATTGCGAAAAGAAGAGAAGTACCAAGAGTCACGTGATTTGTTGGCAACGCTACTCACTGATGAAAATTATGCCGCGAAAGCGCACTTGCAGATCGCGTGGTCTTACGATAATCAAGGTAAAGAGCGACAGGCGATTGAGCACTATGTGCTATCTCTGTCTGGCGTGCTTTCTTCAGTAGAGCGTTTTGATGCGCTGTTCGGTTTGGCGAGTACTTATCGAAGCCTTGGTCTTTATGCAGAGGCTTTAGGCTATTTCGAACAGACTATGGCTGAGTATCCTGACTCGATAGAGGTGAAACCTTTCTACGCAATGTGTTTGTACAATTTGGGTCGCCATAAAGAGGCGACGTCGCTGTTACTTGAGCTTTTGGTATCTACGACTAATAGCGATGCGATTAAAGAGTACCAACGCGCGATCTCTTTATATGCTCAAGACTTAGATAAAACCTGGTAAGCCGCTGCTTATAAAGATCATGTACTAATATAGAAAAAGCCTAAGTATTAATAGGATACTTAGGCTTCAAGAATTCGGTTTTAGTTTGAGTTTAAACCGTTACTCTGAAAGTTCTTTACGAACGATCTCTGCGCCAGCGCTTAGCGCATTGAGCTTAGCTGAGGCAATTTCACGAGGAAGGGGAGCCATGCCGCAGTTGGTGCACGGGTAGAGCTTATCGGCATCAACATACTTCAGTGTTTCTCGTAGAGTGTCGGCAACTTCTTCCGGCGTTTCAATTGAATTGGTTGCAACATCGATAGCACCGACCATCACTTTCTTACCTCGAACGAGCTCAAGCAATTCAACCGGCACATGAGAGTTATGACACTCTAATGAGATGATATCGATATTTGACTGCTGAAGCTTAGGAAATACCTCTTCGTATTGGCGCCACTCGGTACCTAGTGTCTTTTTCCAATCCGTATTTGCTTTGATGCCGTAGCCATAACAAATATGGACTGCAGTTTCACACTTAAGCCCTTCAATGGCTCTTTCTAAACAAGCAATACCCCAATCGTTCACGTCATCAAAAAATACGTTAAACGCAGGCTCATCGAACTGAATAATATCAACACCAGCAGCTTCTAACTCTTTTGCTTCTTCGTTAAGGATTTTTGCAAACTCCCATGCTAGCTTTTCACGGCTTTGGTAATGCGCGTCGTAAAGCGTATCTATCATGGTCATTGGCCCCGGTAGAGCCCACTTAATTGGTTGATCCGTTTGCTGGCGTAAGAACTTAGCATCTTCGACAAAAACCGATTTTTGACGAGAAACGGGGCCAACAACTGTTGGTACACTCGCATCGTAACGGTCGCGAATTTTAACGGTTTCACGCTTCTCAAAATCCACGCCATTCAGGTGTTCAATGAAGGTTGTTACAAAGTGCTGACGTGTCTGTTCGCCGTCACTCACAATATCAATACCGGCTTGTTGCTGGTCTTGAAGAGAGACACGTAGCGCGTCTTGTTTGCCGTCGGTTAATTCGTCGCCTTCCAGTTTCCATGGGGACCAAAGTGTCTCTGGCTGTGCAAGCCAAGATGGCTTAGGTAAGCTGCCTGCGGTTGAAGTCGGTAATAATGTTTTCATATAAATACTGCCTATCCTTGGTGATTTAAGAGCGTAATTGCTCGATTAAAGCGCGTAGTTGGCAGACCAGTTCTCTAGAACTGACTGGTATGGCTTAATGAAAGTCTCTTCTGCGAATTTACCTTGTTCGATAGCTAATTTGCTTCGTTCTTCTCGGTCATACACGATTTGAGTTAGCGAGTGGTCCAAGTTTTTCAAGTTTGGTTGGTAGCAGTTGCCCGCAACTGCATTCGCGTTGTAAATCTCAGGACGGTAGATTTTTTGGAATGTACCCATGGTGCTGATGGTGCTGATAAGCTCTAGGTTTGAGTAATCGTTCAGTAGATCACCAAAGAAATAGAAAGCTAGAGGTGCAACACTGTTTGGCGGCATGAAGTAACGAACCTGTAAGCCCATCTTCTTGAAATATTGTTCAGTTAAAGAAGACTCATTCGGTTGGTATTCAAAACCTAATACTGGGTGTTGGTTTTCAGTGCGGTAATAGGTTTTATTATCTGACACGCTTAAGCAAATAACAGGTGGCTTATTAAAGTTCTTTTTGTAAGCGTCAGAGTTAACGAAATATTTAAAAAGCTTGCCGTGTAAATCACCAAAATCTTCTGGAATGCTGAATTTATCTTGGCCTTTATTATGATCCAATAGACGTACGCTAAAGTCATAATCTCGAACATAAGAAGAGAAGTTATTTCCGATAATGCCTTCAATACGCTCGTTGGTTTTACGGTCCAGAATATTGGTTTTCAGTACTTCAATGGAAGGGAATGCTTCGCCGTTGCTTTCAATGTCCATATCAACAGAAATGATTTCAAGCTCTACAGAGTAACGGTCGCCCTTTGGGTTGTCCCAGTGTGCTAATGCGTTGAAACTGTTGTCAATCATCTGCAGTGCATTGCGCAAGTTTGCTTGGCGGCTGTCACCACGCGCCAAGTTAGCGAAGTTGGTGGTGATACGTGTGCTGTCCGCAGGTTGATAGTTCTCGTCGAGGCTAATGCTCTTAATTGTAAAATTAAATTCTGTATTCATGTTGATCTGATATCCCAATCTGTTGTCTGACTTTCGCGGTCTTTAGAATTAAAATTGCTTTTATTTTTGCTTGTGACCGGATTAATAGTTGAAGGCAATACTGTATGAAAATTAATACGGTATTAAGTTAATCGCTTGGTATTTTTATACTTGGTTCGATAAATGATTAACAATGGTATTCCTTCACATTCAACATGAGGAATATTCATGATCTATTATGTTTGAAAATATTAGGTGGTGTCAGTTATATTAATTGGCTTGATGGAAATATAACCACATTAATAGTGCGTTATTTAAGACAATTAATTTAATTAAGAGATGGACGAAATGAGTGAGTTGCTGTTGTTGATTTTATACTGTGCATTATTAGGCAGTGGTGTTGGGTTTCTAGCTGGTTTGTTAGGGATTGGCGGAGGGCTGCTCATTGTGCCTGTGTTAAGTAGCATTTTACTTTATTTAGAAGTTCTACCGTCCGATCAAGTTGTTGTCGCTGCGATTGCAACCTCGCTGGCGTCGATACTGTTTACTTCCACTTCTTCTGCGCTTGCTCACCATAAGAATGGAAACGTGCCTTGGGATTTGGCACCTTGGATCATGTTGGGTGTTGCTCTGGGTGCATTGATTAGTGGCTTTATGGCGGCTCTTTTACCGGAAAAAGTTGTTCGTATTGTGTTTGCCGTAAGTGTGGTTCTTATTGCGATCAAGATGTTCTTAAGCAGCAAAAATGACGCGCCTAAAGAACGAAAGCTACCGAACAAGGGCGTACTAACGGTTCTTACAACTATTACGGGCGGCTTGTCAGCCATGATAGGCATTGGTGGTGGGGCATTGCTGGTTCCGCTATTGACGTTCTTCTCTGTCGATATGAAAAAGGCGATTGGTTGTGCGTCGGCTTGTGGCATTGTCATCGCGTTGTTTGGCTCGATAGGTTACATCAGTTCAGGCAGCAGCCACTTTGCGCTAACCGACGGTTTTGCTGGCTTTGTTTATTTGCCTGCGCTGCTAGGCATCGTGTGCACATCTTGGTTTACAGCTCCGCTAGGCGCAAAAGCAACTAACCATTTACCGGTTCCAACGATTAAGAAGATCTTCTCAGTACTGTTGGTGGTTATCGCAACCAGCATGGTTGCTCGTTAATTAAAGAATTCAGTAACCTGTAACTGATTCAGTTTCTTTATTCATTAGACATTTAGGTGCGAAAAAATGCATGTAAATGTCTAATTGCGATCTGAGCCCTCCAATAATATGAGCCACTCCTTTTAATGCACCATAGTTCATAATAAGATTGTTCGCGTTTAATAAATATTCAAATGTGGTCAAATACTTATCTAAAGGAGCGAGCGATGGCACGAGAAATTTCATTTAAGGGCAACGGCCCACGTTGGAACGTGGCTCTATCAATGACAATAAGTTACGTGATCGCATCTTTAGCTATCAACTTATTTTATCAGACTGAGCTCCAGTTTTTCCCTTTCGTTACTTCTATCTTAATCATGATCACTGTCTATGCTTTGGTCTCCAAGTTCACCCGAAGACATTTATCTTTAGTCGGTGAAGAGATACATCTACATGACGTTAAAGCGAACTTAGCGATCAAAAACTCTGTCTTTTCTCGTCAGTATATTCAAGTTAAATCACTGACTAAAAATGGCTATTACAAAGTGAATGTTCACAAAGGACAGGTTGATAAATCTGATTGGGAAATGCTGTTAAGCAAGGCCACACAGCAAAACGTTTAACGCTAACTCTTCATGGAATCCATTAATGTCAGGGTGTTTTATCAACATTATTATCTTGATAAAACATTGTTATTTAACCCAATTCACTGCTATAGCTAAATGTATCTTATTTGATTCAACGGAATGCTATCAATGAGTGATTTATGGATCCTTTAACGCAGGGCGTGTTAGGCGCTTCTTTGTCACAATCGGCAAGCAAAAAACAACATTTGGTTGTTGCTGGGGTATTAGGGCTGCTTTCTGGATTGGCACCAGATCTAGATGCACTGATTAAGTCTCAAAGTGACCCTTTGTTGGCGTTGGAATTTCATCGACAATTTACCCATTCACTCTTCTTTATCCCCATTGGCAGTTTGATATGTGCCTTGGTTCTGCATCACCTGATTGCAAAAAGGCGTGGGCTTTCTTTCAAACAAAGCTGGCTGTTTTGCGCTCTGGGCTATGGCACTCATGCACTGTTAGACGCTTGTACCACTTATGGCACGCAGTTACTTTGGCCTTTGACTAATGCGCGTTTTGCTTGGAATACCATATCAATCATCGATCCTGTTTATACGCTGCCCATCTTAGTTTTGCTTGTGTTTGCAACATGGAAACGAGCACCTTGGCTAGCACGTGTTGCGTTTGCTTGGGCTCTAATTTATCCAACATTAGGGATGATACAAAGAGATAGGGCTGAGGCGATTGGGTGGCAATTAGCGGAACAAAGACAACATACGCCGATTCGATTAGAGGCAAAACCGAGCTTTGCTAATATCTTGGTTTGGAAAGTGGTGTACGAAACAGAGGCTCATTATCATGTAGACGCAGTGCGGGTTGGCACATCGGTAAACGTATATCCAGGAGAGTCGATCGCTAAGCTGAATGTTAGCAGGGACTTACCTTGGCTTGACCCTAATTCACAACAAGCAAAAGATATTGAACGCTTCCGCTGGTTCTCTAATGGTTATATTGCTCAGGACCCAACGGACGAGTTGCGTATTATCGACGTCCGATACTCAATTGTACCGAATCAAATGAAAGCACTTTGGAGTATCAAGTTATCAAAATCTGTTGATGCCAATTCGCATATAAAATACGAAACTCATCGAGACAACACCCCAGAGTCGAGACAGATCTTCTTCGATATGCTCATTGGCGATAAATGATCTAGTTCTAAACAGTAAAAAGGCTGAGTCAGATAACCTGCTCAGCCTTTTTTATTCGTTTGTTTAACTGGTCGATGTTGCATTGATCTGCACCATCAATACTGGACGCTACGTTAAGCGACTTTCCATACCTTTAGTTATCTCTGAATTGTTAATTTAGGGGAAGTTGTAGCTCATTTATGCCCCAAAGTTTCTCAGCCCCGTCAAATCGACATCCTTGAATGATCTAGAATAAACCTAATTAATCTAATCCATGTGCTTTAGAAATTATGCGTAGGTTTTCCAATGAGGTTGAAGCTAGAGCTGCTTTTTTTATGCTTGCCTTCTCCCCTTTTTGTTGTACTTTGATTATCAATAACTCGTTTATTAAACAGGGAAGAGATATGAGTGAATCATTTTTTCAAAAAAAAGCTTTCAGTCCAGTATGTGTTGGGGCATCTTTTGCTGATACATTCCCCCCATTTCCTGACGGAACAATATTTATTAATCTTAAAAAGGAAAAAAGCCGATGGTTAATTGTAGATGATGGAGAACTGCAATCTTTCGATGGTAAATTATCAAAAAAGCCAATGGAGGCTATTCAGTTTCTGAATAAATTAAGTACCGAAGGAAAAGGATGGGCGACTTGCAAAGATATTGAAGTTATTTTCACTAGTGTGGAAAAAATTAGGATTACGGAGATCTAATGTTGTTTCGATTTATCTTTTTTTTATTGCCTTTGTTGTTGGCTGGCTGTGTTCTCACTCCAAAATCTGCTGAAAACATGACTACCGCCAAGCTATGTTCAGAGGCTGCTTATGACGCGAATAGAGACGTTGCGTTTGCAGAGTTAGAGCGTCGAGGTGTAACTTTTAGTAATAATGAGCAATGCAAAATCATTTATGTTACTAAAATGCAATCATTTTCAGGGCAACAGCAAGCTGGTGCAATGCTCTTACTTGGCTCTCAATTATGATTACTATTTGTCTAATTTAACGTCACTTAATACGCCCTGACCTCAACGCTAAATATTTGCGTCATTTGAAGGCTTATTAGTTCATATCTTTTGTCGAAGTAGAACTCAAAAACACACTGATATCTCTACCGATGGGCTTGTAAATTTCATGGGGTTTCAGATTAGTTAGTTGTTTGGCGATCTTTTAGGATGACGTTTAATGCATCAGTAGCTAATTCAGCATCACGTAATTGTCTTGTTCTAAAAATATGCTTTAATACTCTGCCATTCAGATCAGTTAATGATACTACGTACCATTGTTTAAATTTTCGCTTCCAACTTAATAACTTTACTTCTTCTATTTGATTGTAGTAAACGCGTTCACCAACATTTCTTGTTGTTGTATTACCAAAACTTGTACCAGTACCTACTGACTTTGACACAGTACCGAAGTCCCAACCGATATAATGTTCAGTCATAACAAAGTAATCTGGTTTCCAATTACGGTGCTGTGTCATAACCATCTGCTCTACAACTATATATGCCTGTTCTAATGACATATCTTTTGGTTGATAAGCCATTGGTACTGTTCCGCACCCTGATAAAGTCGCCACTAATAGTAAACTCAATAGGTAACGCATTGTTGTACTCCAAGTGTATTTGATTGAGGCATTCTCATATCTTTAATTATGCCATCTTTCAAACGCTTATAAAGTGGTTTAAGTAATAGTGAGCTTAGTGAATTGGACATTTAGCCACAGGATTGGAGTGAGTAAGTAAAGTTGGGAGTTTAGACTCTTTTCATCAATAGAGGCTATCCGAAGTCTCATCTTCCGTTGAAAACCGAAACACGTCTTTGTCCAATTCCGTGCTAGCAGGTACCAGGATATTCCGTGATTGTTAAGTTCGATGAAGGGATAAAGCCTTCAAATCAACCTAAGTATGTTTTGAAAATGTGATTAAAAAGGCTGAGTCAGTAATCTGCTCAGCCTTTAATTCATTCGTTGTTCTATACAGCCTATTCCATTAAAGGTAACGGCTTCTTAAATGGTCTTTGAAGAATTGAGCATTCAAGGTTTCACCCGTTGCGCCTTTCACCAAATCATCGGTACTCAGCAGGCTGCCCTTGCTCCAAATGTTTGACTCTAACCAAGTGAAGATAGGTGATAGGTCACCACTTTCAATCACAGAATTCACATCCACCGTTTTCTTCATTGAAGCCATGAACTGAGCTGCGTACATCGCACCTAATGTGTAAGATGGGAAGTAGCCGAATGCGCCGTCTGTCCAGTGAATGTCTTGCATACAACCATTAGTGAAGTTGCCTTGAGTGCTTAAACCAAGGTAAGACTGCATCTTAGTGTTCCAAAGTTCAGGGACATCGGTGTGTTTGATCTTGCCGTTAATCAAGTCACGTTCAATTTCGTAACGTAAGATAACGTGTGCAGGGTAGGTCAGCTCATCGGCATCGACACGGATGAAGTCTTTCTTCACGCGTGTGTAGATCTTTTGGAAGCTCTCTTTTTCAAACTCTGAGCCTGAGAATTGCTGACCAGCTAAGTTTGCTAAGTGTCCAATGAACGGGTCGCTGCGGCCAACTTGCATCTCGAAGAACAGAGACTGAGATTCGTGGATACCCATAGAGCGAGCTTCACCGGCTGGTTGGCCTGCTAGGTGTTTAGGTAAGCCTTGTTCGTAACGCGCGTGCCCTGTTTCATGCACTATACCCATTAAGCTTTGAACGAATTCCGCTTCGTCGTAGCGGGTTGTGATACGCACGTCTGAAGGCACGCCGCCACAGAATGGGTGAACACTTTCATCCAATCGGCCGTGTTCAAAATCGAACTGAAGCAGCTTCATGACTTCTAAACCAAGTGCTTTCTGTTTCTCGGTCGAATAGATGCCAGATGGCGCATTAAATTGCTCGCTCGATTGTTTTTCGATGACTTCATCAATCAGGTTTGGCAGCCATGTCTTAACGTCGGCAAACAAGACATCAAGTGAAGCAGAGCTGGTGCCTGGTTCATAGATATCAAGCATGGCATCATAAGGTGTTAGGTTCGCCGCATCGGCGCGGATTTGCGCTTCTTCACGAGACAGTTCAACCACTTCACGCCAGTTCTTTTCGAATCCAACCCAGTCGTTGTTACCACGTTGGCTGCGCCATGCATGTTCACACTTTGAGCCAGCTAGAGATTTGGCTTCAACCAGCTTTTCTGGGAGTAGATTGGCTTGTTGCCATTGGCGTTTAATTTCACGCAGAGATGATTGTTGTTCGCTATTTAGCGCTTCGTTTTCAGCGTCTGCAATCCAATCTCCAAGTTGTGGTTGCGTCATCAACCCGTGAATATGAACCGAAAGCTCGGCCATCGCTTCACTACGCGCTTGGTTACCACCGGCAGGCATCATTGAAGCTTGGTCCCAACCACAAATAGAGGCTAGATGTTGAAAGCGTGAACATTTTTGAGAGTGCTCGACTAGTTTTTTGAATGCGCTCATTTGACTACTCTTAATTTGGTTTCTGTAAATGATCCTTAGGACTGCGTCAGCGTTAAGGTTCATCTCTCATGTACTTTGATTAGGGCTCTACTTTTAAAAGACGCTGAACTTCGGAGTCGAAGATATAGCGAGAAAAGCATGAGGCGGTACGATGCCTTGAATTTACTATTTCTTAACAAATTAAACTGTTCTATTGTGCACAAAATCAGTGAGTTGTATAGCGGGTGGCAATTGTTGCTTGCGAATTGTTCAGATACACGGTATTGATGATAGATCGCTGAACAACAATGACAATGACAATGATATGGATATTTTGAACTTTGAGGCATTTCTAATTGCCATCACTATTTTAACGCTAACGCCGGGCTTAGATACGGCTTTGGTGATTCGCAATACGAGCCGCTCGGGCTTATCTGACGGCGTGATGACCAGCTTTGGTATTTGTAGCGGCCTCTATGTACACGCGTTTTTCTCTGCTGTGGGTATTTCTGCAATCCTCGCCCAGTCAGCTGAACTCTTTCAAGCCGTTAAGATGGTGGGTGCGGTTTACCTGATCTGGCTTGGCTTAAGCAGTTTACGAGCTTTGATGAAAAACGGTGGCGGTTTGAAGGTGGGTGAACAAGCTCATCAAGCCTACAGTGCCAAACGTTCTTTGCGTGAAGGTTTCTTATCTAATGTGCTGAACCCAAAAACGGCAGTTTTCTATTTGGCCTTTTTACCTCAGTTCGTCAACCCTGAAGGTTCGCCTTTATTGCAATCTATGTTGATGGCTTCGGTACACTTTATGATTGCGATGGTGTGGCAATGCGGTTTGGCAGGGGCTCTTAATTCTGCTAAAAACTTGCTTAAGAATGCGAGTTTTATGAAGTGGATGGAAGGCGTGACTGGCATGGTGCTGGTGGGGCTGGGTGTGAAGCTTTTAATGGAAGAACCTAGCTAAGTCATAGTGACTTAGTTTATTGGAATCTAAATCACTGGCACATAGCCATTAGTTTTACAATAAAACGCCCGCACATCATTGCGGGCGTTTTTGATCGCTCAATTCTTATTATGCTTTAACTGCTTCGCAATCCTTTGAGGAAGTTAACGGTTTGAAGAATAGCTTGGTTTCTTCGATAACAACATGGCGCAGTAAGATAAGCCCAATTAGGTTCGGAATTGCCATTAGGCCGTTCACGATATCCGCCATTATCCAGATCATGTCGAGCTTTAAGAATGCACCAGAAGCAACCAAGGCGATGAAGATAATCTTGTAAGGCAATACTGCTTTGGTACCCAGCAAGAAAACAACACAGCGCTCACCGTAGTAGTTCCAACCTAAAATTGTTGTAAACGCAAAGAAGATTAAGCCAACAGAAACCAACATAGGGCCAAGGGTGTCTGCATTCAAACCAACAGCGAACGCGTGAGTGGTCATCGCAGCGCCAGAAAGGTCCGTCTGCCAAGCGCCTGTTAAGATAAGTGCCAGACCTGTCATCGTACAGATGATGATGGTATCGAAGAAGGTGCCTGTCATAGAGACAAGCCCTTGTTTCACACATGAGTCTGTTTTAGCCGCGGCGGCTGCCATTGGTGCGCTACCTAGGCCAGACTCGTTCGAGAACACGCCACGAGCGATACCTGACTGGATAGCAAGCATGATGCTCGCACCAAAGAAACCACCGGTTGCTGCTGTATTAGTAAACGCAGAGGTAACAACAAGGGTAATGGCATTCAGTAGTTGGTCTGCATTTGAAATAAGAACGCTTAAACACGCGACGACGTACATCACCGCCATCGTAGGAACGACTTTCCCTGCTACTTTAGCGATAGATTGAATACCACCAAGGGTTACAACTGCCACCAATATCGTAAGAACGACAGCAGACATCTCACGAGAAGCACCGAATGAAATTTGAGTTGCGTCTAAGATAGCGTTGACTTGTGGGAAGGTACCAATACCGAAGCAGGCAACACCTAACGCGAAGACAGCGAACATTACCGCTAAGATTCTTGAGCCAACACCGTATTGCAGGTAGTACATTGGGCCGCCAACCATTTCGCCATTGCTATCGGTTCTACGGTATTTAACAGCAAGTAGACATTCTGCGTATTTGGTCGCCATACCAAATACAGCGGCAAGCCACATCCAGAATAGGGCGCCAGGACCACCGATCTTGATTGCGGTCGCTACGCCTACAATATTGCCTGTACCAATCGTTGCGGAAAGCGCTGTACACAAAGCGGCGAAGCTTGATACGTCACCCGTACCGGATTTGTCTTTGCTGAACACCATTTTTAGCGCGGTTGGGAGGTGTCTAAACTGGAGTAAGCCTAAGCGAAAAGTAAAATAGATACCTGTACCCACTAGCAGAATAAGTAGTGGTGGTCCCCAAACGAATTGGTTGATGGTTTGTAGTGTAGCTTGTAGGTGGTTCATAGATTCCCCTTAATAAATATAAAATTTAAGGAGAAGAGGGAAGGCAGTGCAGATCACAGGGATCGGGAGCACTACTTAATACATACGGATTTCTAGATAGAATTCTTTTGTTAATTAAGGCTGTTGCTTTCCACTCCTCTGTCCTTTTGCCTGAGAGTTTCACTTAGCGAATCACTTACAGATAAGTAACGGGCACTAAGCTTGCTCCTTCGGCGACCGCTTGCTACAAAAAAAGTAGTACGGTTCTCTCCAGAGGTTCCTCCAACGACAGTCCTCACTTTTCTGGATTTCTCCAGCATAAAGCGCCTGAAAGATTTACTTCTTCGGCGGGTTTATCTAACTAAATGTTAATATTTAGTTAAAAACCACTCTCCTGCAGTCTTCATCGGAACAATTACCTAAATAATTAGGTAATCTGTAGGCGTATCCTAGATCATATAAAATGTGATGTCAGCTACAAAATATCTGTTTGCTCAAATGTTGTTCAACTAAATGATCAAACAACGAGTCTCTGACGTAACTTGCTTATTTAAATGGTATAAAATAGAGAAACAAGGAGGAGTTATGACTCGATTAATAGCGATTGTTTTTTTATTGGCTTTGGCATTTGTGCTGTTTCGTTACCGGACAAACGAAAAACTGCAAAAATGGGTAGTGATAGTTATCGTTAGCAGCTTCCTTTTGTATACTGCCAGCCTGATGATTTCGGAGTTAACTCGTTAAGTCTGTCTGTGAGCAGATAGGATAAACGTGTTAGCAAAGCTCAAGTGCTTCTGGCTTGGGCAATAGGTTTAACTGAGCTTAAAGTATCAGTATCAGTATCAGTATCAGTATCAGTATCAGTATCAGTATCAGTATCAGTGACCGTGTAACGTTAAACAAATTTTTGGGAGTACCCGCTAGTGAACCAGCAATCTGGACAAGGCGAACAAGATGAAGTGGTTGTTATTGAGGAACGCGATAAACGTAGTCAGCTCTATATCGGCATTGCTGCGGTTATCGGTTTGGCGTTAGGAGGCTTAATCGGATCTACAGTCACGGCTTCGAAGTGGGAATCTACTTATCAGGTACTAGAAACTCGTTATCAAGAACTGCGTGATAGTAAAACTCAGTTGGTGACATCAGTTGAAGAGAATGTGGCAAAAGTTGATACCGAAATTGATGCGAAAGTAGAAGCTGCTCTAGTGAAACAGGCAGAAGAGCATCAAAAAGAACTCCAAGATTTAGCGAAACAATCTGCAGTTTTAGAGAAAGCAAACTACTCGTTAGAGCAGCAGTTAAACGAACAGAAGCAAACGTTAGAACAAACTCAACAAAATAATCAAAAGTTGAGCCGTCAAGCTGATATGCAGTCGACCCTTTTTGAACGTTCGCGTGAGCTTTTCCGCAAAGAATTACAGATATCTCAAGAGCTTGAAAAACTCGAGAAAGAAAGAGATGACATTGAACAGAATCTTGGTTCTTTGAAGAAAGCGTGTGATGTTTTCTTAGATGGTACGTCATGGGATACAAAATCTGACGCCTGTGAGAAACAGGATAATGCCAATTCCCGCTTAAGTGACATCAGACAAATGATTGAAGTTCACACCATGGATATCAAGCAAATTAAAACGCTAACTGAAGAGATGGGTCTATAAGCTGAGCGCTTAATATATCTATATCACGACTGCTTGCAGTAAGAATTTGAACGCCCACATCGCACACGTGATGTGGGCGTTTTGCGTTGTACTCAATTTTTCGAGAGTAAGTACATAAAAACGGGTCTGATACCAATCACAGTAAGTAAGTGATCAAGCATAGCGTAGGAAAAAAGCTTGAGAACAAGGCGGAATTTTTCGATAAGTAGTTATTCTACAATCAAAAATTCTAACGAAGTTATCGAGGTTTTTAACAAGCTAGGGTGGCCAGTTATTTACTACGATTGGTATGATATTAGGCTGAGTCGTCAAAGCTTATAGGCGTACCGCTGATTTTCTCTTCAGACATAAAAAATCCCTACAAGCAGAGCCTGTAGGGATTTTTTAAGTTGCAGTACTGTTCTCGCTTTCTCAAGCAAAGGGTCTTACAAAAATTTTTAGAACAGTGTTATTCGACAATAAATTATTGACGAGTCACTATTTTTCGTAAGTTTTGATTTCGCCAGATTTAACTCGAGCAACAAATGATTGCAGTTCTTTCTTCACAACTGGCATCAAGAAGTACAGACCAAGAATGTTGAAGATAGACATGGCAAAGATAGCTGCGTCAGAGAAGTCGATTACCGCGCCAAACTGAATCGTCGCACCGATAACAACAAACACACAAAACATCACTTTAAAAATCAGTTCCGTTGTTTTGCCTTCACCAAATAGGTAAGTCCACGCTTTAAGACCGTAGTACGACCAAGAGATCATGGTAGAAAACGCGAACATGATTACCGCTAGAGCGAGTGTGTATTTGAACACTTCTGCCGTTTCAGTAAACGATGCAGCAGTAAGCGTTACACCCGTTAAGCCAGAACCATCGAATGGACCTGTATTTAGACCAGCGATAGTGATAACCAAGGCTGTCATTGTACAAATGATGACTGTATCAACGAACGGTTCTAATAGTGATACTAGACCTTCAGTGATTGGCTCTTTTGTTTTAACCGCTGAGTGAGCGATAGCTGCTGAACCTACACCTGCTTCGTTTGAGAACGTTGCACGTTTTAGACCTTGGATTAAGGCACCAATGAATCCACCAACCACACCTTCGCCAGTAAACGCACCTGTAAAGATTGCACTGAACGCAGGACCCACTTGATCAAGATTAGAACCGATAACAATCAGAGCCATACCGATATACAGAGCAGCCATCCAAGGAACAACTTTTTCCGTTACCGATGCGATAGAAGGCATACCACCAACAATCACAGAGAAAACTAAAGCGGCGAGTACAAGGCCTGTGATGACACCGTATTCACTTGGTACATCGAATGCGTAAGTTAACATGGCATGTGCTTGGTTAGCTTGGAACATGTTACCGCCGCCCAATGCGCCTAAAATACACATTAATGCAAAACCAATAGCAAGGGCTTTACCTAGTCCACCCAACCCTCTTTCACCAAGACCTTGGCTTAGGTAGTACATTGGACCACCGGAAACCACACCTGAAGGTAGGATAGTTCGATATTTCACACCTAAGGTACACTCACAGAACTTAGACGCCATACCCAGAAGACCACACAAGATCATCCAGAATGTTGCACCAGGACCACCAATTGCGAGTGCAGCACCCACACCGGCAATATTACCAAGCCCAACAGTTCCAGAAAGCGCGGTTGTTAACGCTTGAAAGTGAGAAACTTCCCCTTCGTGTTTGGAGTTAGGGTCTGTGTACTTACCTTTAATAATGTCTATGGCCATCCCGACACGTTTAAATTGAACAAAGCCAAAGTAAACAGTAAAGATGATCGCAGCGAGCAGTAACCAGCCAACAATAATTGGGAAGTTTGCTTCACCTACCGGTACGCTTTTAAATATCAGTCCAACGAACCAACCTGTATATTCGTTGAAAAAACCATCAACACTTTGACTTAAGTTACTGATAGCTTGATTAAATGATCCTTCTTCTGCAAATGCACTGGAACTAAATAATAATATAAACCCCAAAAATAATTCACGTATGTTTTTCATGGTTTTCCCTGTCTTTTTATTAAATTATGTTTGTTACTGTTGTGTTTTTTCTATTTGATTTTTTACATTTCAGCGACTTATTTATTGCAATTCGACGGCAACATAAACGGCTGTAGCTAGGTCGAAAAATGAAATAAATATGAGTACTGATCTTGCTTTATATGGATATCCTTTTGGTATGTGCACCAATTAGACTATGGCATTCGGCCTGCCAAGTCCTACTGATAATCCTATACACAAAAATAATACCATCAAAGATTTTTTTACAATAAATTTACAATTGTTCGGGTTTTGTCATTGTTTGGGAATAAGCAGGTGTTTTTTAGGTTGGAAAAGGCATATGCAGTGGCTGTTATAGCATGAACTAAGGTGAATGATAGTGGAGGTGTTTAAACAATTGATAACTGAAGATGTAATCAAGCTAAAGGACATTAAAAAAGCCCTTTATCAGAGCTTTGTTAATGGTTTCGATGAGCGTGAGGTTCAGTGATTGACGAATAGAGACTAGATTTAAACAGAGCCAATGATACGTTTACTCGATTTGTGGTAAAGCTTAAGTGCGAGTAACGAGCCCCATAGAGCGACTTGTATCCATAGCAATGTCCATTGAGACGCTACTTCTTGCCAAGATGCACCCATCTGATTGAGCGCTAAAAAACCTTGGATAGCGGGTGTGCTTGGGAATAACTGTGACAGCAGTACTAACCATTCAGGCATCATTTCAACAGGCCAGATAAAACCTGAAGAGAAGATCAGCGGCATTGAACTGATTAACACCACAACCGTGACTAACTCTCTTCTTGGCACTAGCTCACCAATAAAAATCCCGATCAAACAACTGGCCAATAAGAAGGGCAGCAGTAAGGTCAAAATGTTTGTTATGGAGGCAAGTAGGTTAATGCCATACATCGAAAAGCTTGCGCCGAAGTAATACATCGACAACAGGTAATAAATGCCAACTAAGGTACAACAGCGAGCAAGCATCAGTTTCGCCGAAGAGGTCTTACTCCAATAGCCAAACGTAGATTGAGCATTTTGTGTTGCACCGATTAAGCCAGAAGCCATAGCCAAGGTTTGCTGTAGGATCAACACAAACACCGCTGGAACTACGTAATCGATGTAGCCCATGCGACTATTGAAGGTTGGTTTTAGGTTCAAGCTAAACGCGCTGTAGCCTTTGGCTGCGGATTCTAACGGCACACCTTCAACTAACAAGTGGCTGACTTTAACTTGCGCAGCTAACGTGCCACCAGCCTTGGCAAGCCCTTCAACAATGGTTCCGTAGACCAAGAAGTAAGATGCATCACCGGCGTAAGAAAGCGTCGGGCTCTTACCTAGGAGCAAGTCTTTATAGAAGTTCTCTGGGATGACGAGGAACCCACCAATCTCTTGATTAAGAACAGCTTGCTTAGCATCGGCGATGGTGGAGTCGCGGCGTACCAAGTCAATTTGAGATGTGGCATCTACCATTCTTTCTAACTGGTAGCTGCTTTGGCTCTTATCCAAGTTCACAACGGAAGCTTTAAGCTGTTGAGGAACTTGGTTTACGTAAGGCAACGGATACAAGAATGAATAGAAGAACACACCACCAAATACCGTAAGAAGTACAACAGGGTTGCGCAGTACCGCTAACAGTTCTTGCTTGAGTAGTTGAGTAAAGCTCATCGTTTTACTCCTTGTTCTGCTTCGTTTTTAGTTTTATCTGAGAGTGATGCTTGCATTAGATGTTTCTTAATTAATAACATCACCACGAAAGCAGGAACTGCATACCACAACATCGAGGAGAGGCTGATTAGCGATTGTGCCGCGGTCACGCCATAACTGGATTGTGCTGTTTGTACTTCGATGTAGTGACTCACGGGCAATAAGCTTCTCCAGATTTGCGCTGCCGTGTTCATGTCGGTGACTGGGAAAGTAATGCCCATGAACGCAAAGCTTGGCGCTGTAAAGGCGCCAGCGAAACTCATCGCCCTCGCTGGATCAAGCGTTAAGAAGAAAAACAAACAACCCATGATGATACAACTGATGACGGTAAGCAGTTGGGCGACGGTCAGTGCCACAAAACTGCCGTTAAACGGCCAGTCTAAGAGGACATAGAACCAAAAGCTAAACGCGATACCAAACATCAAAAACAAGACAAGGTAGGGCGTTAGTGTTGATGTTAGTGATTTCATCGGGGCGTTGGATAACCAAGCATGAAGACCACGAGCTCTAACGTTCGCCGTCAAAACCAATATCGTGCCCACCACAATCATGATCTGCCATAGAGCCGGAATAACCGCAGACACTAAGAACTGAGCATAGCTGGTGTTCTTGTTAAACAGTGGCGTAATCTGGCTTTGTACCGTTACCGCTTGCCCCAATGCAGATTGTACCGTGGTATCACCGTGTGAAAGCTGTTTAACCACTTCGAGTTGCGCGTTGAATGTTCCTTGAGCCTGCAACAGAGCCGAGTTCACCAGTTTGCCAATCAAGATAAATTGACTGTTGTAGAACACAGACACTTGCGGATTCAATCCGAGCAGAAGGTCTCGGTCAAAATGCCTTGGTATCACAACATAACCGTAGATATCGCGTTCAATCATCGCTTTCGCCGCTTCACTCGCCGAGCTGTACTTCTGAGTGACTTGCAGCGTTGGTGACGCATCAACAAGGCGTGTGAACTGCTGCGAAATTTGGCTGTGTTCCAAGTCAACAACCGCAACCGGTAAGTCACGAGCGATCCCTTGCGAAAAAATCAGCCAAATACTGGCAGCAAGCAGTAAAGGTATCCAAGTTAGGCAAGACAACAACCATTTGTCTTTGCGGACAATCGCCCACTGCCTAAGCAAGGTATTCTTCGCTCTATGATGCTCAGTTGATTGCGAGGCTGTAGATTGCGAGCCTTTAGATTGTGAGCTTCTAGATTGTGAGCCTTTAGATCGCGAGCCTATCGATCGAAAGTTAGCAGACATACGTCACCTAAAGCTCAACCACTAGGCTCATGCCCATACGCAGTGTTTCGTTGGTATCGACAGGGTGCGCTTCTACTTCAAAAGTGCGTAAGTCGAAGCCTTGTGCTGCGTCTGTTGAACGCCAAGTCGCGAAATCACCCATTACGGCAATGTGAGTCACTTGGAAAGTTAATGATTTATCCAGAGCTGGTAGGTATGCCTCAAACTGGCTGCCTTTATCGAAATGCTTAAGCATATCTTCACGCACATTGAGCACGGCCCAAGCATCTTTGGTGTCGATAACAGTGACAACAGGGAAGCCTTGTGGTGCGAGTTCACCGCTGCTCAATAGAACCTGAGAGACTTCGCCATTAAACCAGCTGTGGATCTGTGTGTCTTTTGCGTAAGCTTCAACTTCCGCTACTGCGCCAGCTGCCATTAACGCTTTTTGAGCGGCCGCGACTTTGGTTTCGTCACGCGCACCTTCTCGTGCTAATTGATACATTTGGAACGCAGCGCTTTCAGTGTACTTCGCAGCTTGCCACTGTGTTTTGGCTTCATCGCGTTTTTGCTCGGCAACCACACCATCGTTGTAAAGGTTATTGACACGTTGATAAGTTTTGTCCATGAGATCGGCTGCTGCTTTTGCCTTCAACCACTGGTCTTTAGCTGCTTGGATCTGTTGAGTACGCGCACCATTCTCAGCTTGTTTTGCTAATGCGCCCGCAGCTTTTTGACCTGCTTTTGCTTGTTCTAGCTTCGCGTCAATCTCAGGGCTAAGAAGAGAAAAGATCAATTCGCCTTTTTCAACTGAATCGCCTTTACGCACGAATATTTCATCAATTCTGCCAGGTACTTTCGAGGAGATACTGTATTGCTGCGCATCGATTTGACCTTGAAGCTTAACAGGCTGAGGTTGATAAGCTTGGTAAAAACTGTATCCGACCCAGCCAATAACGCCGATACCAACTAAAGATAGAAGAAGGGGCTTAATAGGTTTCATGAATTATCCTTTTGACTGGCTATCGGTGTCTGTTTTTGAGTCGAAGTCAGACGGAACAGAAGAGGTTAAGTAACTCGAGTAAGCATTCATTTCGCTAGTTAGCGCTAATAGCTTGTTCAGAGAGATTAGGTATTTGAATCGCGCAGCAGATTGCTGGGTTTTGATGCTCGCAAGGTAGAGCTCTGCATCAACCACTTCTAACGAATTAGATAACCCTTGTGTGAAGGCTTTTTTACGGAGTAATAGGTTTTCTTGAGCCAAAGCCAAGCTTGAGTTCAGGCCTTGAACCTCTTCAATTGCTTGGTTTGCTTCAAGGTAAGTCTTCTGTACCAACACAGTTAAGTCTTGCTTAGCTTGCGACTTCAGGAATTGAACCTGTGAGACAGCACTGTGAGCGGCGGCTACTTTGTCTGAACGGCCAGAAGTATCAAGCAGCGGCACATTCACACCAATGCCAACTAACCAATCGGGTTTCATTTCGCTGGCTAGAGAGTCATCTTCATACAGGCTGTAGTCACCGTAAAGGTATACCTCTGGATAGTATTTACCTTTCTCTGCCTTAATTAAGCTGCTTGCTTGTTTCTCTTTTGCATCAAGAATCTTAAGGCCGGGATAGGTCATGAGTGTTTGGTCAATGAACACATCCATATGAGGCAGGTTCTTATTGATAAACAGTTGCTCTGAAGGTTCTACACTTTGGCTCTGACCAAGGATTTGAGTCAGCGCTAATTGAGCAATCTTAAGATCGTTTTGAGCTTTAGTTCGCTCGACAACTGCTTTGTCTAGTGAAGCATCCGCTTGCAAGCGTTCTACTCGTGCGATTTGCCCTTGTTGTTCAAGCTTGATGGCGAAATCACGATGCTGAGTTAAGCCAGCTTCAACGGCTTGACGCGTTTTCACGACGTCTTCCGCTAAGATCACCGAGAAGTAATATTTACTTAAGTCTTCGTAGCGAGCTTGTCTTTCCATCAACAGCTGGCTTTGCGCTTCTTCGCTTTTACCTTCAGCTGCATTTTGCGCCGCGGTAATTCGCCCGCCTGTGAAGATAGGCCAAACCGCGCGAATGGAAGAGCTAAAGATGTCTTGTTCTGTAATCGTTGAGGTAACGCCACCTAATATGGGCTGAAGAATCCCTCCAATAGCCCCCAAATTTGGTACGCCACTCAAACTGTTTGAAAACTGTTCACCATTAATCGTCACGTCACTATCAAGGTGCGTGTAGTTAGCCCCTAAGGTGATAGAAGGCAAGTTGAGGCTACTCGTTGAGTTCTGAAGGTGTTGATAACGTTCAACGTTGGCTTGTTGAGCCGCAAGTGAGTTGTTGTTTTCTTGTAATATTTGCCACGCTTCAGAAAAAGTGAGCGGGGCAGCATAGCCTGGCGAAGTCATGGTGCCGAGAAGCATACTGGCGATCGCAAGGTATCGAAATTTTGGTTTGGTCATCTGCATTAAATACCATTTAGAGTATTAGCTCTAATGTTAACAGGGTGATAGTCATTTGTCTTGAGATGATTGTCTCACATGCTTAGAAACTCTCATAACTCGTTAAGTTAATGTAATAAAGTACGTGATGTGGGCTACAAAGATCACTGAAACGAAAAGAGCACGACAAAGCGTGCTCTTTAAGTTCAGTATAGAAGTGTTCTTACAAAATGAAGTGGCTTATTTAAAGCTAGGACAATGGTGATCGGCGCGCCACACCAATTGTCTTGAACCTTGCATTGTTTGTAATAAATCTCTACCTGACATTTGCGGGAACGCTAACAATACCTTGAGATCAAGAGGAGAGGTTCCGTCTTTCTCATAGGCTCTTACATGAGTAAAAGTCGATTGTAAGTGTTTGAACAGCATAGTCTTAGTAAGACAAATTCCAAAGTTATCGCGTTTCATTGCCTGGTTTCCTTTTCAACAATGTTTATACGTTATGTTTTTTATCCTGTTTCTATTGGACGTTGCCACTGATCGATACTTCCTGCTCATCAATGTTTTATTATTGGGCGCTGATTTATCTGTCACCTCTGAGTTGTCTACTGGCCTGTCGCGTAAATAGAGATGTATGAATGAGGTTAGGTAGGTAACCTGTTTGTTCAACAATCGTAACGACGAGCGTGCAACTTTTAGTTATAGATACGTCCAGTGAGCGAAGGGTTGTTGCCTTTTTGTTAATCTAAATTTCGATTTAAAGCGCGGTCTGAAAATCATGACTTATGGCTTGGCAACAACGAACTTCTTCATATGCAACTATTATAATTGTATTTATTTTAAACAACCTAAAAAACACCTAAAAGCTTAGTGATCTAGCTCAATATTTATTCGTTTATTTTTCTTTTTAGGCTAATTCGTTCTAAAAATGAACGATTAATCGAAGTGAATAACGTAAAGGGTTATCAATTAACAACCTGCTCAATTATTTAGTTGAGTAGCAGTCACAAATTCACGTACCTAGAAAGGTCATGCGATTAACTTGGTGTTAACATCATTCGTCTAACACTAGGGACGGTGGAATATGAAATGGAGCAGTATCAGTTTCCGTAAAAGGTTACTGATTATCATGACGGTCACTGGTCTTGTTGAGCTTTTGATACTCTCAGGTGCTGGTTTTTACTACATCAAACAATCTCAAGAGCAAGAGATGGGTTTGAAAGCGTTAGGTGTTGCTGAATTTCTATCTGAATCGCCACTTGTCACCAGCATTATTCAAGGAAATGGAACGTTGGATCCTAATGGCGTTCCCTACGTTCTGCCTGAAGAAACTCAAGTTAAATTTCGAAACCTTACCCAGCTCATTGGCGCGGCGTTTATCGTTGTGGGAGATGACAAAGGTATCCGCCTGATTCACCCTTATGATGACAGGCTCGGTAAACCAATGCGTGGTGGCGATAACCAAAAAGCGTTGGTATTGGGCGAGTCTTATGTGTCGACGGCTAAAGGTTCACTTGGCTTCTCTGTCCGTGGTAAATCTGCGGTAAAAGACCCCCAAGGTGCCGTTATTGGGGTAGTGTCGGTGGGTTATCTATTGGATTCTTTGCAAGATCGAATTGAACCTTACTTAGCCTTTTTGATTGTGATGGCCTTGCTGGTGGTTGCGGTTAATGCTGTGATTTCAAGCTATGTATCTCGTCGTTTTCAGCGTGCTATTTTAGGCTTTGAGCCAGAAGAGATTGGCCGTTTATACGTAGAACTTGATGTGACTATGAGTACTGTGAAAGAGGGCATTTTAAGTATCGATAAGAACGGTATTTTGCGTTCAATTAATAAGAGTGCCTGCGATATTTTATCGATAGACAGAGATAAAGCACTCCATCAGCAACGTCTATCAGATGTGTTGGTGGGCAGTGATTTAGAGCAGCTGTTATCAACGGGTGACACTGATCATGATGTTGAGCTGTACCTGAACAATAAGCGAATCATTGCTAATCGCAGCCCAATTATAGTGGCTGGTGAGGTGGTTGGGGCGGTATCCAGCTTCCGATTGCGAGATGAAATCAACGATTTAACAGACCAGCTCTCACAAACCAAAGAGTATGCTGATCTACTGCGTTCGCAAACCCATGAGCATCAAAATAAGCTAAACACCATTAGTGGCTTGATTCAGATGGGCGAGCTGGACTCTGTTCAACAATTGATTGGTCAAGAAACCGCTCATTACCAGAGCTTAATTGAGTTCTTAAGAGAGACGGTGAAAGATCCATTGATTGCAGGCATGCTTTTAGGCAAAACAGAGCGAGCTCGAGAGATTGGTTTGGAGCTTAAAGTTGAAGAGGGGTCAAGGCTTGAGGCATTACCCGCTTGGTTAAACGCAGAGGATGTCGTGACGATTCTTGGCAACCTGATTGATAACGCGTTTGATGCCACCATGATGGCGATTAAACAAGAAGGGCCAATAGCACCAGCTCGTCGCGTAATCGATGTGTCGATCAGTGATTTTGGCAATGAAATTATCGTAGAAGTAGAAGACAAGGGCTGTGGTTTGCCGAAAGACTTGGCGACCAAAGCACTCACCGAAAAAGGCGTATCGAGCAAAGCGAAGCAGAACAGAGGTGTTGGTTTGTATCTCATTAAGCAACTTGCAGATCGTTATCAAGGGCAATTAGAAATGGTTGATAACCCTGATTTTGGGTCACGCATGACGGTGTATTTACCGAAAGAAGAACAACAATAATAATTGAGCACGGAGCGATCGAGTAAAGATCGTAGTGACGGAAAAAGCATGGTTAAAGGAAGAACATAAATGAACGCAATCACGAGAGTCATGGTCATTGAAGATGATATTGCGATTGCAGAGCTTCACCATCGTTATTTAGAACAGATGGGAGGCTTTGATGTGGTCGGGATTGCGACCACACAGTCTGAAGCATTAATGCAATTGGACATCTTAAAGCCTAATTTGGTTTTATTGGATGTGTATCTACCGGACGGATGCGGACTTGATATTTTGAACCACGTTCGTGGCAGTAATCAGGGCTGTGATGTGATTTTGATTACCGCCGCTCGAGATGTCGACACACTGCAACAGGCGATGCGTGGTGGAGTCGTCGACTACTTACTGAAACCTGTGATGTTTCCTCGTTTGGAAGCGGCACTGAAAAAGTACCAATCGCAACAACAAGAATTTGAAAGTGTGTCTGATTTGAACCAAGGCTTGGTCGACAAGATGCTGTAAGCCAATGCCAAGGCAGACTCTCGAAAGGTTTCTACGTTACCTAAAGGGATCGATGGTGTAACGCTTGATAAAATTAGAGCTATTTTCCAACAAGCCGACATTGCTGATATTACAGCTGATGAGGCAGGTGAACGTATTGGAGCTAGTCGAACCACCGCTCGACGCTATTTGGAATTCCTTATCACGACTGGCGAGTTAGTGGCTGACTTAAATTACGGGTCAGTAGGTCGCCCAGAACGCTGCTACAACAAAGCTAGAAGATAGATTTAGCGACAACAAGTCACAAAGATAAACGCGATGCTATCAAATAAATATAAAGCCAGTTGAGTAAGCTGGTTTTGGTTTTTTCTCCCTTTCTTATTGCTCACTCCACCGACCAGATACCGTTCTTTCTTGACTACAATGTTTGAGAATGCCGATTTGCTTCTTCTTCCAGATAGAACAGCTGACTTATCGATTATAATTTGTTCGAAATCAGTCAATATTTAATCGATTGCTTTCACAGTGGTTGATGTAAATCAAATACTCATAGACAATACTGTCCCGAATAGAGGTGATAGCTTTCACCCTCGTTTACCAAACGCATTCTCAAGTGTAATAGGCACTCGCTATTGATGTAATAGCTAAGACCTATTATCTATTTTCGTATGTCGCTGATACCTTTAGCGAATACTAAAAACCTTGTTTTTATAGGAAAGATGATGGTAATACCTGAAAACAGCAGCATCGTTATTTTTGGTGCGTCGGGAGATCTAACTTACCGCAAGTTAATTCCTGCTTTGTACCACCTGTATGCTAGCAATCAACTTCCAGAATCCTTTGCGATTCTTGGAGTGAGCCGTACTGAGTACAGCGACGAGTCTTACCGTGAGAAGCTGAAGAAGTCTCTTCAGGAAATGGAAAAAACTGAGCCAGAGACGCTGAATGCATTTATTGAACATCTGCATTATCAAGCGATCAACACTTCAGATGTAGACGATTACGCTCGTCTAGCACAACGTCTGGATAAGCTTGAGCAAGACTACCAATTCGAAAACCATAACACATTGTTCTACTTGGCAACCCCGCCAAGCCTTTACGGTGTGATTCCAGCAAACCTTGCTGCACATGGCCTAAACGATGAGAAGAACGGCTGGCGTCGTCTGATTATTGAGAAGCCATTTGGTTACGATCTAGCATCAGCTCAAGCGCTGGATGAAGAGATCCATCATCACTTCCAAGAACACCAGATCTACCGTATCGACCATTACCTTGGTAAAGAAACGGTACAAAACCTTCTAGTGCTTCGTTTCTCAAACGCGATGTTTGAACCTCTGTGGAACCGTAACTTCATTGAATACGTTGAAATCACAGGTGCTGAGTTCCTTGGCGTTGAAGAGCGTGGCGGATATTACGACGGTTCTGGCGCAGTTCGTGACATGTTCCAAAACCACCTGCTACAAGTGCTAGCAATGGTTGGTATGGAGCCACCTGCTCAAATCAATGCAGATTCTATTCGTGATGAAGTGGTCAAAGTACTTCAGTGTCTGAAACCATTAGAAGAAGATGATTTGCGTAAAGACTTAGTATTAGGTCAGTACACAGCATCAGATGTTCGTGGTCAGCACTTACTAGGTTACCGTGAAGAGCATGGTGTCGCAGACGACTCTCGTACTGAAACGTACATTGGTCTTAAAGCACACATCAATAACTGGCGCTGGAATGGTGTTCCTTTCTACGTACGTACGGGTAAACGCTTACCAACACGTGTGACTGAAATCGTGATTCACTTTAAGAGCACGCCACACCCAGTGTTTGGTCAAGATGCACCAGAGAACAAGCTGATTATCCGTATCCAACCGGATGAAGGTATTCAGATGAGCTTTGGTTTGAAAGAGCCAGGTGCAGGTTTCAAAGCAAAAGAAGTGAAAATGAACTTCTCTTACTCTGATCTGCCTGAGACTCAGATGCTAACGGCTTATGAGCGTCTTCTTCTTGACGCACTGAACGGTGATGCGACTCTGTTTGCACGTACCGATGCAGTAGAAGCATGTTGGAAGTACGTTCAACCGATCTTAGATTTCAAGCAAGACCCTCAAGCACTGTTTGGCTATGCTTGTGGTACTTGGGGCCCACAAGAAGCCGATGAGCTTCTGCAGCGTGATGGCCGCGCATGGCGTTTCCCATGCAAAAACTTAACAGATACGGATTACTGCGAACTATGATCAATCACAAGATCTTTGCAACGCCTGAATTGGTCGTTGAAAACCTAGCAAATGAAATGAAAGCATACAGCGAGCAGGGCAAACCTGTTCACATTTCATTGTCGGGTGGCAGCACGCCAAAAATGCTTTTCAAGCTTTTAGCTCAAGCGCCATACGCAGAAGGCATTCAATGGAATAACCTCCATTTCTGGTGGGGCGACGAACGTTGCGTGGCACCAGACGATGCGGAAAGCAACTACGGCGAAGCAAACGCGCTACTTTTCTCGAACGTGAACCTTCCTGCTGAAAACATCCACCGCATCCATGGTGAAGATGAGCCAAAAGCAGAAGCAGAGCGTTTCGCGAAAGAAATGGCAGACGTGATTCCAACAGAAAACGGCACGCCTGTTTTCGATTGGATCCTGCTAGGTGTTGGCGCAGACGGCCACACAGCCTCACTATTCCCGGGTGCAACTCACTACCAAGACGAGAACCTATCTGTATTAGCTTCTCACCCAGAGTCGGGCCAGATCCGTGTTTCTAAAACAGCGAAAGTTTTAGAAGCAGCAAAACGAATCAGCTACCTAGTACTGGGTGCAGGTAAAGTTGAGATCGTTAAAGAAATTCATACAACTCCTGCTTCAGAACTGCCTTACCCGGCAGCGAAAATCCAGTCTAAAACTGGTGAGACAGAGTGGTTCCTAGATTCAAATGCAGCAAGTGCTATCGCATAAGTGCGAATAGCCGCAAGGAGATAAAATAATGAAAGGTGATATCGGTGTAATTGGCCTAGCAGTAATGGGTCAGAACCTTATCCTAAACATGAACGACCACGGCTTCAAAGTTGTGGCTCACAACCGTACTGCTGCGAAAGTAGACGAGTTCCTAGAAGGCCCAGCTAAAGGTACTAACATTGTTGGTGCTTACTCTCTAGAAGAGCTAGTTGAGAAGCTAGAAGCGCCACGTAAAGTGATGCTTATGGTTCGTGCTGGTGATGTTGTAGATACGTTCATCGACAAGCTTGTACCACTTCTAGACAAAGGCGACATCATCATTGATGGTGGTAACACTAACTTCCCAGACACTAACCGTCGTGTTGCCGCTCTTCGCGAGAAAGGCATCCACTTCATCGGTACGGGTGTTTCTGGTGGTGAAGAAGGCGCTCGTTTCGGTCCTTCTATCATGCCAGGCGGTTCTCCTGAAGCTTGGGAAGCGGTTAAGCCTATCTTCCAAGGTATCTCTGCGAAAACTGACGCGGGTGAGCCTTGTTGTGATTGGGTTGGTAACGACGGTGCTGGTCACTTCGTTAAGATGGTTCACAATGGCATCGAATACGGTGACATGCAGCTTATCACTGAAGCATACCAGTTCATGAAAGATGGCCTAGGTATGAACCACGACGAAATGCAGGCTGTATTTGCTGACTGGAACAAAACTGAGCTAGACAGCTACCTAGTTGAAATCACTGCTGATATCCTTGGTTACAAAGATGAAGACGGTGAAGCGCTAGTTGAGAAGATCCTAGACACTGCTGGCCAAAAAGGTACGGGCAAATGGACAGGTATTAATGCACTAGACATGGGTATCCCACTGACTCTAATCACTGAGTCTGTATTCTCTCGTTGCCTGTCTGCACTTAAAGATCAACGTGTTGAAGCTGAGAAACTGTTCGGCAAGACTGTTGCTCCAGTTGAAGGCGACAAGCAAGAGTGGGTTGATGCAATCCGTCAGGCTCTACTTGCTTCTAAGATCATCTCTTACGCTCAAGGTTTCATGCTAATGCGTGAAGCGTCGAACGAAAACGGCTGGGATCTAAACTACGGTAACGTTGCTCTTATGTGGCGTGGCGGTTGTATCATCCGTTCTGCATTCCTAGGCAACATTCGTGATGCTTACGAAGCGAACCCAGAGATCGCTTTCCTAGGTTCAGATGCATACTTCAAAGGCATCCTAGACAACTGCATGGGCGCTTGGCGTAAAGTTGCAGCTAAGTCTATGGAATCAGGCATCCCAATGCCATGTATGACTTCTGCACTAACGTTCCTAGACGGCTACACTACAGCTCGTCTTCCAGCGAACCTTCTACAAGCTCAACGTGACTACTTCGGTGCTCACACTTATGAGCGTACTGACCGTCCACGTGGTGAGTTCTTCCACACAAACTGGACTGGTACAGGCGGCGACACTGCTTCTACAACTTACGACGTATAATCATTAGTTAGAATCAGTAAAGAACACGTTTGTTCTTTCAGCTGAAACTAGAAAACAAAAGGATGCCAATTGGCATCCTTTTTTGTTGGCTGTTATCTACCATAAGTCACTAGAAATTCACTTAGGCTAAGCCATCATGGCCTGGGGTTTTACATCGTCGTTGTATTGCTCCCGAATTGCCATAAAGCCGTCTAGGCTCTGTTTAAGCGCCTCAACACACTCTGGGTCGAACATTGAACCGTTCTGCGCTTCTATGTATTCCATCACTTCATCGAGTGACCACGCGTGCTTATAAGCTCTTTTGCTCATCAGCGCATCGAATACATCGGCTAATGTCACTATTCGAGCCTCTAGTGGTATCGCTGTGTTACTCAAAGCATCAGGCAATCCAGAGCCATCGAACCGTTCATGATGGTGGCGCACAATATTCTTGATGAATTGAATCTCTTCACTGCACATCGAGCTGTGGTGGGAAAGGGCAACCACGTCATCAATCATATCTTCGCCATACAAGGTGTGATTGTTCATGATGTTTCTTTCTTCTTCCGAAAAACGCTCAGCACTGAAGAGCACTTTGTCTGGGATTCGGTACTTGCCTATGTCGTGAAACGGGGCATACAAGCGAATGCGGTGAACGAATTGGTGGGTAATCTCATTGTTACTATGCGAAAGCGTACGTGCGAGCTGTTCGCTGTATTTTCCCATGCGAATCAGATGCTCTTTGGTTTCAGGATCACGTGCGTGCCCCATGTTTAGGGCGATGGCTAATGAGGACTGAAAATGTCTCTGGCGTTCGAAGAGTTGCACAAACAGGTTCGAAATCGCTTGGGTGAGGTAGGCGATGTCGCTTTGTATTGTCTGCTTAGCAAAAAAGTCAGTGCATGATGCGTTGATGAAAACGAATCCGAGGTTACTCTCTTGGTAGTGGATTGGAGTGGTATAGCTACTTTGGTGACCAAGCTCGAGTAGATGAGAGATTTGCTTCGTCGGATTCATCAAAGAGAGGTCATCAACAATTCTTGTTTCCAATGATTCAGCCAGACGACTCAAAGCAGAGTTGGGTTTGATCTCTTGTTCGATGTAGTGATGCTTGGCGTTTTGGCACAGTGAATCTGAAACAAAATAGTTGGATGCTTTATTTTCACTGCACAGCACCACGGATAGCCGAGATAATATGGGGTAGTGTTCGCGAGCTAGCTGGAAGAGGTCATCGACTATGGCGACGATGTCCTTGTCTTGGGCTGCTGCTCTACTGAAATGGGAGTAGTCAAACATGTGGCAAGCCAACCTTTACTTATAATTATGTCATTGTTTAATCCGGTCTTTTACCGTTTCGATATTCAATAAAACCATAGCACTGTGTTATTAAAATGTAACACTGCGTACTGAAAAGCTTTAATGTCATCACTAAATATATGGCTTTTGCATACGGTTACCATAAGTTTTGTTAAGTTAAACCAGTTTCATAATCTTTAAGAGATAGTTTTGTTCGCAAAATGTCTTAGTCTGTATAGCGAGCTAAGGTAGGGTGTTAAGTGACCAATTCGAAATTAATTTCAAAGATAAATAGGATAACGAGTATGCTTTATGCCATCATAAAGGCATAAATAAGGGCAATGGATGTAATGCCCAAGTGATTGAGCTAGAAATGGTCAGTGATGACGGTGTTCTAGAGTAAATTCAAGGCCTTTAGTTGCCTTGGAAAAGGTAATGTTATGACTGAAGAAGAAAGAATCGAACTGCAACAAAACAACCCACTGCATGGCTTAAAGCTTGAAACTATGATCAACGAATTAGTGGATCATTACGGTTGGGAAATTTTGGATGCAGCAATGCGCATGAACTGCTTTAACACTAAGCCGACAGTAGCAAGTGCCGTTAAATACTTGAAGAAAACAGAGTGGGCTCGTGAGAAAGTAGAGAATTTCTACCTTTACCGTTTCAAGCGCATGCCTAAAGCTTCTGATATCGAATACCAGATGCCTCCGCGTTCACGTACATTCCGTCACGGGTTAGAACCTCGTGAGCCAATGGAATTAACGGTTGAATCGATTCTAGCATCACAAGCTAAAGCAGCGTCAGCATTTAAAGAGCGTCGTGGCGGCAACGGTCGTAATTTCCGTCGTTAATAGGGCGTCGTTAGTTTTAACGTCTTTATGTAAAGGCGTAAGTTGAGCATCGTTAGATAGACAAAGCCTTGACTGAAAAATACAAAAGGAGCCTAAGTGCTCCTTTTTTAATGCGTGTTGCTTTAGTCGTTCGTCTTAAGCTTCGCGGTTCTTTCTTTGATTCTTCCAAAGATCAACGACATAGACAATAGCGCTGATCAGTAAGAATAGCGCTGACACAGAAAACAGAGCGGGCATTTTTAGAATCCACGCGAATGTGGCAGCGAGAAAAGCGACAAAGCAAATGAGTCGACTTGATGACATGACATGACCGAGTTTAATGTTCATAACGCCTCCTAATGAAGTCTCACTTTCGACAGGAGAATTATCCCACCTTTGGCAAAATAAAGGCTAAAAAATAGTCTAAATTGTTATCAAATTTGCTAATTGAAGGACTCGCCTCACATATTTTAGCTTGGCTATTTTATAGTTCATAAAATAACCAGTCGAGGGGCTTTGTCAATTCTTTATACTTAACGATTTGCGTTGTGTTTTGCTAACGAAAACCGTGATTGCTGCATGAAGTAGTTCGAATAAAAGCTAGTTGGTATAGAACCTAGTTAGCATAGAAGAAGTAAGCGGTAATCAAAAAGCTCGCGATGATCACTGTGGTGCGAACATATTGTTGTGGGATACGACGAGAAACTTTTGCTGAATAGTAACCACCGACTAATGTCCCAAACAAAACGGCCATGCCTGACGGCCAATCAATCGAACCATTCACAACAAAGAACACGATTGCCGCGAGTGATGCGCATGCCGATACCAACAATTTGATGCCATTCATCACGTTGATATTGGTATACCCTGCCAGTGCCAAGTAGCTCAATGTCACAATGCCTAAGCCTGCATTAAAATAACCACCATAAACACACACGATCAAAAGCAATACAGCTGAAAAGAACGCGCCTGCGCTGGTGGCGTGCTTATGTTTAGCTGTTACTTTTTTGAGCCATTTGTTGAGAGTGCCACCAAAGGTAAAAAGCAGAGCGGCGAACAGCAATAACCAAGGTACGGATTGAGTAAATAGCGCTTCTGGTGTGTGTAGTAGTAAAAATGCACCAATGCTGCCGCCAATTATACATAGTCCAACAATGAGCTTGAGTTGTTTGGTACCAGATTGAATTTCGTGGCGTAGAGCGTAGGCTCCGCTAATGTATCCAGCACACGAAGCAAAGGTATTGGTCGCGTTGGCTGCTATTGGTGGAACGCCTGCAAACAATAGAGCGGGGAAGGTGATGAAGCTGCCTCCTCCTGCAATTGAGTTGAGCACACCGCCAATCACTCCCGATAAGAATAGAATCAACCAATCCATAGTTTTGAATCCAATGCGTTAAATGACCGTTTACCTTACTTGATTTCGTTACGAATATCAGTGTCATGTGTGTTGTAAAGGTAGGTTTGTGAGTTTGCTACCATCTTTAACCGTTGGTTCAAATTGAGCACCTAATTGAAAAAAGGAGCCAATGGCTCCTTTCGTTGAGGTTTCGTTGAATTGGTAGAGTTTTACACTTCTACTGGCTTCGATTTAAAGCTTCTAAATAGTTTTACTAAGATTGGGCTAGATAGCACCAGCACAGCCAGAATAGTGAAGGTCATCGTGATTGGTCGTTCCCATAGGAAGCTCAGCTCGCCATCACTGATCATCAATGCACGTCGTAGGTTCTCTTCCATTAATCCACCAAGGATAAAGCCTAGGAGTAATGGGGCAAGTGGGAAGTTAGCTAACCTCAGCGCAATCGCAACCATCGCAACAATGAGCATTACAAAAACATCCATCGTGTTGAAAGACACCAAGTACACGCCTGTGATTGAGAAGAAAATAATCATTGGCAGTAGTACCGTTCTTGGTACCGCTAGCAGTTTAGAGATGTAAGGGATTAAAGGCAGATTCAAGATAACCAGCACGATGTTGCCAAAGTACATCGAGATAATCACCGACCAGAATACATCTGGGTGCTCAACGAACAAGCGAGGACCGGGTTGGATGCCATAAGCGATGAGTGCACCAAGCATAATTGCTGTAGTACCAGAGCCCGGAATACCGAGTGTCAGTAGCGGAACGAATGAACCACTCGAAGCTGCATTATTTGCTGATTCAGGAGCCACAAGACCACGAATACTGCCTTTACCAAACTCTTTCTGCTTGTCTTTTGGTGCTAGGCTGCGTTCCATGCCGTAGCTTAAGAAAGCTGCGATAGTCGCGCCAGCACCCGGAAGCACGCCAGTGAAGAAGCCAAGAATTGAAGAACGAATCGAAACGGGCGCGACTTCTTTGAACTCTTCTTTGGTCACTTTCATGCTGCCAATATCGGCCATCTTTTGGCTTTCTTCGCCGCTGGTGTCTTTCTCTGGTTTCAAAATACCCATTAAAGTCTCACCTAAAGCGAATGTTGCCATAGCAAGAAGTAGGAAACTAAAGCCATCCATTAGGTCTGTTAGACCAAACGTGAAACGCTCAACACCAACGCCTTTGTCGATACCAACAGTAGATAACATCAAACCAAGAATGGTCATCATCCATGCCTTTATTACCTGACCCGGGCCTGCAAAAGCCGCTACAGCCGATAGACCTAACAACATCAATGCAAAGTAGTCTGACGACTGGAAGCTCAATGAGACACTTGCTAGAGCCGGTGCTGCAATCAAAAGCATGATTGCTGACAGAGTACCGCCAGTGAAAGAAGAGTAGGCTGCTAGTGCCAACGCTTTACCTGCTTGGCCTTTTTGTGCCATTGGGTAGCCGTCGAATGCGGTTACTACCGTTGAAGAACAACCTGGAGCATTGATTAAGATTGATGACGTTGAGCCACCAAATACAGCGCCGTAGTACACACCTGCCATTAAGATTAAGCCAGAAGAAGGGTCTAGGCCGTATGTAATCGGGATCATCAACGCGATTGCTGAAATTGGACCTAGCCCCGGGAGCATACCAATGAAGGTACCCACGAAGCAGCCCACAATTACCATCATGATGTTCATTGGCATCACAGCGGTAGAAAGTCCTTGTAAAATTCCGTCTAACATAATGTTATCCCTACCAAAGAGTGAAGATTAAGCCAGGCTCTAGGTAGATATCTAAGCCTTGAGTTAATAATAAAAAGAACGCGATAACGAAAGGAAATGACGCGCTAAATAAAATAGATTTACGGCGCTCACCCAATAGGTAAAAGCCAGCAAGCAAGAAGAAGCTAGTTGCTAAAACAAAGCCAAGATAAGTCAGTCCTACACCGTACAAAGCCATCAACACTAAAAAGCCAATGAGCAGCTTCCAGTTCAACGGCGTGGTGTCGCATGAAACCTTCTGGTCCGGTTGTCCTGTAACTAGTAGGATCAACGACAGGCCGATGCCGATAAACGTTAATAGGGTAGGTAAAGTTCTTGCAGTGAAGGGTTCGTACTCGTCACCGGGGAACAAAGGAATTAGCGTGGTTTGGTAGCCATAGCACAAGCACGCCAGCATAAAGATCATGGCTCCGATGCGATCCTTTGAAAGCAAAGATTCCTTACTCAGAAATTTGGTTGGTAAGTCCGACATATCCAACTCCATTTGGGGTGGTATAAATAGTAAAAAGCCGTACATGAGCGAGTTAATGAAGAATGTCTGGGATCACTAACCAAAGGTAAGCGAATTACGGTACTGGTTTATCAGCCACTTGCGTTTACAACGAATCGGCAAGCGTTAGTAATACGTCTACGAATAAACAAAGGAGTTTGAAGTTAACTCATGTACGGCGAAACAAGGAAAGAGTAAGAGGGCACATAGACCCTCTATGGTTGTTAGTTATTTCAAGAAACCAAGATCACGCATTAGGTCGCCCATCTGTTTTTCTTGGTCTTCTAGGAAGGCGTAAAAATCTTTGTCAGCTTTGTAGTTGTCAATCCAACCGTTACGGTCACGAACCACTTGCCATTCATCGGTCTTGTACATCTTGCCTAGAGCTACATTCCACTCGTCGATTTTCGCTTGGCTAGTGCCAGGTGCCGCGAAGAAGCCACGCCAGTTAGCAAATACTGTTTCGTTGCCGTACTCAGTTAGTGTTGGGATGTTTGGTGCCGCATCAAGACGTTTTGGTGCCGTTACTGCCAATACTTTTACTTGGCCTGATTTAGACATTTCTAGCACTTCACCAAGGCCTGTCGAAAGCAGTTGTGTTTCGCCAGAAAGCAGTGCCGCCATCGCTTTACCGCCAGCATCGTAGGCAATGTAACGTACTTTCTTCGCATCAAAACCTTCGCCTTTGAACGCTGCCGCCACAACAAGGTGATCCATGCTGCCTCGAGCCGAGCCGCCTGCAATTTTCACTTTACGTGGGTTGCCTTCGAATTCTTTTACTACATCTTCCCAAGTGTTGTACTTCGAATCCGCAGACGCAACGATTGCGCCATAGTCGGCAATAGTTGCTGCTACAGGAGTTAGGTCGCGGAAAGATTGTGGGAAGATCCCCGTTAGTGAACGAACAACGATAGGCGTTGAGTTCACCATTAGCGTGTCTTCTTGACGTTGAGCCGTCTCGATTAGGTGTGCAATGGCTTTACCGCCACCACCACCAGACAAGTTTTGGAAAGAGACATTTTCTACGATGTCGGATTTAACTAATACATCACCCGTACCACGAGCCGTCATATCCCAACCGCCACCAGCGCCGCCAGGGATTAGGAAGTGGATTTTTTCTACGTCAGCAGCAAAAGTGTTAAAAGAAAAGGTTGCTGCGATGATAGAAGCCGCAAGAGTAGGTTTCAGTGCCTTGAACATGGTTCACGTTCCTTATGTAGGGGATCTCTTCAATGGAGAGAAACTTATGTTTTATATCCAGCTACTAATTACACGAATAGGGTGTTGGTTAGCAGATGACTTTAAAGTTAACGATGTGTTAAAGAATTGTCTGTAATGCGGCGATATTGAGAATAAAGAACATTGGGTGAATAAAGTGCATAAAGTTCACGGGGACGTGGCTCTAGGATTCTTCAAGAAATAATTATTCTCATTTTTTCTTAAGGTTGTGTGAACAATTTGTTTTGACTATTAGCCGTTTTATACTGTTGGGTATCATTAAAGTAGGTACTTTATTGTGACACAGAGAGAGGGATAGGGAGACGCTCTTGTATATATAGAATAATGTGTTGCTAGGTGGGGTATGCTACTGTAATAATATAAATATTGCTGGCATGTTACATTTCTGGGCTAATGGTTATTCAAGGATCGAATAATGACAGACAAAAAAGTTTCTTTACGATTTACTGTTGGAGGAATGTTTTTACTCGCGACATTTCTTACCGCTGTTGTTGCGGTTTCACTGCAATATTACTTCAGTAAAAAAATGGCGACTGAGAATACCTTATCCAAGTTGACGATGGTGTCCCAAGAGTTGAGTAACTATATCGGCGCGGTTGATTCTGACGCAGCCAACACCGCGCGTTTACTTGCTTCAGTGAAACGGTCTATCAGTAACAAAATATCGAAAGAAGAGTCGCGTAGTATTCTTTCTGAAGCCATTAAAGATAACCCTCTCTTTTATAGTATTTACATTGGCTCATCCAATGAAAACTTCTTCCAAATTATTAATCTAGAATCTGCCCCTGTCGTTAGAGAGAAAATCGGTGCACAACAAACGGACCGTTGGGTTGTGGTTGAGATTCATAATAGAGGGGAGGAGCGCGTCCGTACGACGAAATATTTTGACCAAGAGTTTACGCTAAGAGATTCAACTACAGAGCAGAGCAACTACTTTCCAACAACCAGGCCTTGGTATGTTTCTGCCAATGTTCAGTCGGTCGAAAAAACTCAGCCATATCTTTTTCAGCATTTACAAATTACCGGGCAAACTTATTCTTTAGCGTTTGATGCGAAAATCGACTCTGAAGTTCAACATGTGATTGGTATTGATATTGTGTTGTCTTCTTTGGCTAGCAAACTCTCAGGTACGGCGCTTGGCTTAGCAGAAGATAGTAAGGTTGAGTCTTTCTTATATTCGAAATCGGGTAATATTATTGCGTCTAACCTCAAGGTTAACAATCAGGAATCGGAGTTTGATGTATCAACATTGATGCTATCGTCTGAGCAACAAACCTTGGTTAACGATACCCCTCCGCTGTTAGTGTCTAATCAAAATGATTGGGGGCCGATGGACTTTTCTGTGGCGGGAAAACCAAACGGTTATGCGATAGACCTTCTCAAAATGATCGGTGAGATGACTGGGATCAGGTTTGAATTTGTGAATGGCTTTTCTTGGGGAGAGCTTGTCAGTAAGTTTCAAGAAGGAAGCATCGATGGCCTGCAATCGGTTCAAAATTATAAAAATAATGGCATAGATGGCCTATACACGACTCCAATTTATGAATTGCCATTTTCTGTCGTGACAAGGGTCGGTGCGAAGGTTGTCACTAATTATGCCGAGCTTGAGGGTAAAAAAGTTGCCATTTTATCTGGGTGGTCAATTATTCCTAAGTTGAGAGAGGACTTTCCGAACATTGATTTAGTTGAATTTGAAAACCTAGAGTCTGCATTTAATTCAATTGAAAGCGAAGAGAACTTTGCTTTCTTAGAAGCAGAACCCGTGCTCTCGTTTGCATTAGATAGGTTTTTCCAGCCAGGCCTTGTTGTCAATGGGTCTCTAGAAGATCTAAAACAGAACTACTCAAATCAATTCCATTTGGTGCTGCAGAGCAAGCATAAACAATTGCTTCCAATCATTGATCAAGCTATCAGCAAGTTAAGTGGTGAACAACTTGATGCCTTAGCGAAAAAGTGGCTCCATGATACCGGCTTTAATACGAATACGACGGTTCCTTATACTGAACTTTATGATTTGGCTAAGGAAGCAACGGTTGAAGGCAGTATGATAAGGGTAGAGTTGAATGGCGAGGTCAAGCATCTCTATTTAAAGAAAATAGACACGGGCGAACACTACTCCGAGTATTTTGCGGTATTGATTCCCGAAACTGAAATCTTTAGTACAGTCAATAAACGTCTAGCAACCTCTGTTGGCGTAACGATGTTACTGATGAGTTTGACCTTGCCTATTGCTTGGGTTTTTGGTGCACCGATAGTGCGTCCTATTCGTCAATTAGAGGAGGAGACTCATAAGATCAAGATGCGTGATTATGACAGTGTCGAGCTTGTTGAGACTCGAATTAAAGAGGTATGGGAACTGTCTATTGCGGTGAAAGGTATGGCTGCAGAGATTAAGCGGCATGAACAGACCCAAGAAGCCTTTGTTGAGTCGTTCATTAAACTTATCGCTCAAGCTATCGATGATAAGTCCGCTTATACGGCTGGGCATTGTAACCGTGTACCAGAACTGGGTTTGATGCTGGCTGATGTGGCTGAAAAATCACAGTCTGAGCACTTCAAAGACTTTGAGTTTAAAAATGATGACGAACGCCGTGAGTTTAGAATTGCGGCTTGGCTTCATGATTGTGGCAAGATCACGACACCGGAACACATCGTCGATAAAGGTACGAAGTTAGAAGCGAACTACAACCGAATCCACGAGGTGAGAACTCGATTTGAAGTACTTTGGCGTGATGCGGAAATCACCGCTTTGAGAAAACAACTTGATGGTACGCTATCAAGGCAACTGATAGCCGATGAACTTACGGCAACGAAGCAGCAGCTACAAGATGACTTTGCCTTTATCGCTACGTCGAACGTTGGTGGTGAGTTCATGAGTGACGACAAAGTTGCTCGTATTCGTTCGATAGCTGAGACGACTTGGATGCGTAATTTTGATGACCAACTTGGTCTATCACCGATAGAAGCCTTGAATCGAGAATCGAGTTCAAGCTTGCCAGCGACAGAGCTGCTGTTAAGTGATAAGCCTGAACATATAGTGAAAAGAGATAGGCCGTTAGAGTTTGACCCGAAACATCAAATTAAAATGGATGTACCTGAGCACTTATACAACCTAGGCGAAGTCTACAATCTGAGTATTGCACGCGGCACGTTGACCGCTGAAGATAGGTTCAAGATAAACGAGCACATGCTTGGCACGATTAAGATGCTTGAGAATCTGCCATTCCCGAAAGAGCTAAGCCGTGTTCCTCGCTATGCTTCGACGCACCATGAAACACTTAAAGGTACGGGATATCCAAGGAAATTGACTGGTGATGACCTATCAATCCCAGAACGTATTCTGGTGATCTCCGATATTTTTGAGGCGTTAACCGCTGCGGATAGGCCTTATAAGAAAGCGAAGCCGATTAGTGTTGCTGTCGACATCATGTACAAAATGGCATTAGACGAGCATCTCGATATCGAGCTGTTTAGATTGTTCTTAACTAGCGGTACTCACCTGCGTTATGCCGAAGAATATCTGAAACCGGAACAAATTGATTTCGTTGATATCAATAAATACCTAGAAGTTACTCGTCAGATAGCTTGATTAAAGGTTGGCTTGTTAGAACGGGTTCGATGAATGAAAGGCGCACATGAGTGCGCCTTTTTTATATCTGTTTATCGGTGAGCAGGTGGATAGACACAGAGGGAGCTGCGATTGACAAGTTTGGCGATAAGTTGTCGACACATCGATTCCAAATAATTTTAGAGTATGTATCGGGTTGGTGGTTGTTAATCTGTTTGAAGCGATAAATAACAATTAGTTAAGTTGTTTTTAGTGTCCTTTTGGGTGAGTTTTTATCGTCTATAAAAAATACTACCTTAGTCTAAATTGTCGACAATCTACTTGATTGTCGACAATTCGATCGTGTATTTTATGTTCATGTTATGAAATTGTTGACAGTTAGGGTCGGCAATCAGAAGTGAGCAGCGTGAATATGAATACTGCGATAAAAGATCTCACCTTAAGTGCAAACACGAAAACACGTGTGAGCGACAAAGAAAACACCAAGTCGGAAAATCTGACTGAGTACCTCGTTGAGGCGATTGTTAACGGTGAATTAGCACCGGGCAGTAAGATCTCGGAACCTGAGCTGGCTAAACGCTTTGAGGTAAGCCGAGGTCCATTACGTGAAGCGATAATGCGTGTTGAAGGGCTTGGCCTAATAGAACGCATTCCACATGTTGGCGCGCGAGTTATTACCTTTTCGGCAGACAAACTGCTAGAGCTTTACGCCGTGCGAGAGGCATTGGAAGGCATGGCTGCTCGATTAGCGGCGAGACACATCACACAAGAAGAGTTGATCGGGCTTGAAGGCTTATTGTCGACACATTCTAAACATATCGATGAAGTCGAAGGCTCTTCTTACTTTCATCAACATGGGGATTTCGATTTCCATTACCGCATTATCAAAGCGAGTCGTAACAGCAAACTGATTTCGTTGTTGTGTGATGAGCTTTATCACTTATTACGCATGTACCGCTATCAATCGCCTAGGGCTCAGTCTCGACCTAAAGAGGCGCTCGATGAACACAAATACATCCTACAAGCAATTCGCAATCGTGATGAAGAGCTAGCAGAAATGCTAATGCGAAGACACATTTCGGGCAGTCGACTGCTTATAGAGCAACAAATTCAATCCAAAGATCTTGAATAACTGGCGACTGGTATCTGTCAGCGGGTCAGAGCTGGCGATAACCAAAAGCCGTAAGTCTTAAAGGTTAGCTAGAAATAATCAATTAACAGGGAGCGTCATTATGAAGTTATCAGCAGGAGCTAAGTTCCGACAAGCTGTGCAAGACAACAATCCATTGCAGATTGTCGGTACTGTGAATCCGTATTGCGCGATGATGGCAAAGAACTTGGGTCATCAGGCGATTTATTTGTCTGGCGGAGGCATCGCCAATGCGTCTTATGGCTTGCCTGATTTAGGTATTACGACATTGAACGATGTATTGGTCGATGTTGAACGTATTACCAATGCGTGTGATTTGCCTTTGCTGGTGGATATCGACACAGGTTTTGGCGGCGCGTTCAATATTGCGCGTACGATTCGCGCGATGGAGAAGGCGGGCGCAGCTGCGATTCACATGGAAGACCAAGTAGCTCAGAAACGCTGTGGTCATCGACCAAATAAAGCAATTGTTAGTCAGCAAGAGATGGTCGATAGAGTTAAGGCGGCAACCGATGCCAGAACCGATGACAGCTTTGTGATTATGGCGCGTACGGATGCATTGGCGGTTGAAGGAATAGACAGTGCGATTGAACGAGCGATTGCGTGTGTTGAAGCGGGTGCGGACATGATTTTCCCTGAAGCGATGAATCAACTCGACCAATACGTGAAGTTCTCGGCAGCTTTGAAATCAGCAACGGGTAAGCATGTGCCTATTCTCGCGAACATCACTGAGTTCGGCCAAACACCACTCTACAACTGTAACGAGTTAGCCCAATCAAGTGTCGACATGGTGCTTTATCCATTGAGTGCGTTCCGTGCGATGAACAAAGCGGCGGAGAATGTTTACAAGCACTTGTTAGTTGAAGGCAATCAAGAAGCTCTGTTGGATTCAATGCAAACCCGTAAAGAGCTTTACGAGCACCTTAATTACCACGACTACGAGAACAAGCTTGATCAGTTGTTTTCAAGTGAAGGGTAAACCAGTTTCAATTAATCAAAAATCAACTTAATCCAATAACGTGAAATGGTTAGTCGCCATATCCAGTAACGATGATAAAGATCATCGGACACATAAACAGGCAGCACCAAAGAGTGCAGGCGGCTAACACAGAAAAGGAGTTCACCATGTCTGTATCTTTGAGTGATAAAGCAGCTGTCGAAAATGCTTCAAAAATAGAACAACAAAGCACAAAAACAACAAGCACATCTGCAATCGGTGGTGCTGGTCTACGTGGCCAGAGTGCGGGAACCACAGCGCTATGTACGGTAGGAAAATCAGGAACCGGCTTAACCTACCGCGGTTATGATATTACTGACCTTGCTAATCACGCTCAGTTCGAAGAAGTGGCGCATCTGCTACTAAGAGGTCATTTACCCAGTGGAAAAGAGCTAGATGATTACAAAACACTGTTGGTTGGTCTGCGCGGCTTACCTCAACCTTTGAAAGCAGCACTAGAGCTTATCCCAGCAGACGCTCATCCGATGGATGTGATGAGAACGGGTTGTTCAATGTTGGGTAACCTAGAGCAAGAGACTGATTTCTCCGAGCAACTGCCTGCGACTGAACGAATGCTCGCGCTTTTCCCTGCGATTATTTGTTATTGGTATCGCTTTAGCCATGATGGCGTGCGAATTGATACTGAAGATCAAAGTGAAGCATGTCTGGGTGGCTACTTCCTGAAGATGCTAACGGATAAAGCGCCTAGTGAACTTCATAAGAAGGTGATGCACTGCTCGCTAACTCTTTACGCGGAACATGAGTTTAATGCTTCAACCTTTGCTGCTCGTGTGTGTGCATCAACGTTGTCGGATATTCACTCGTGTGTCACCGCAGCGATTGGTACGTTGCGAGGTCCTTTACATGGCGGTGCAAACGAAGCTGCGATGGAAATGATCCAAGATTGGCAAACCGCCGATGAAGCGGAAGCGAACATCATGAATATGCTCGCCAACAAAGACAAAATCATGGGCTTCGGGCATGCCATTTATCGTGAGAGCGACCCACGAAACGCCTTAATCAAACGCTGGTCGAAAGAGCTAGCTCAAGAGGTGGGTGATGAACAGCTTTATGCCGTTTCAGAGCGTGTTGAAGCTGTTATGAAGCGCGAGAAAGGCTTGTTCTGTAATGCTGACTTCTTCCATGCATCGGCTTACCACTTCATGGACATCCCAACCAAATTGTTTACTCCGATCTTTGTGATGAGCCGCCTTACGGGTTGGACAGCACACGTGTTCGAACAAAGAGAAAACAATCGCATCATTCGTCCAAGTGCAGACTACACCGGGCCAGAGCACCAAGACTGGCTACCTATCCATCTACGTTAGTCCTCTATATCGAGCCGACTTATGTCTGAGGTGACTTCCGTCTTCATACGACAAGGCCTCAAGAAACAACGAATAGAATTTAACAGATAATGGTGGATGTATGTCTGAGGTGACTTCCGTCTTCATACGACAAGGCCTCAAGAAACAACGAATAGAATTTAACAGATAATGGTGGATGTATGTCTGATGTAAAACTTGAAAGAAACCAAGAGCTTGATGAAAACAAGTATCGAAAGGTTTTACCGGGAACGGGTTTAGAATATTTCGACGCTTGCGAAGCGGTAGAAGCAATATCCCCGGGCGCTTATAAAACCTTGCCTTATACGTCGCGAGTATTGGCAGAGCAATTAGTAAGACGCTGTGACCCTAGAACCCTTGAAGGCAGCTTAAAGCAGATCATTGACCGTAAGAGCGACCTAGATTTCCCTTGGTATCCTGCGCGCGTGGTGTGTCATGACATTCTTGGTCAAACAGCTTTAGTTGATTTAGCTGGCTTACGCGATGCGATTGCCGATCAAGGCGGAGACCCTGCCAAGGTGAACCCAGTAGTCGAAACTCAACTGATTGTTGATCACTCTTTGGCAGTGGAACATGCTGGGTTTGATAACGAAGCATTTGATAAAAACCGCGCGATTGAAGAGCGCAGAAACGAAGACCGTTTTCATTTTATTGAATGGTGTAAAACCGCGTTTAAAAACGTGAGTGTGATCCCAGCGGGTAACGGGATCATGCACCAGATTAACTTGGAGAAAATGTCTCCAGTTATTCAATCTAAAGAAGGCATAGCGTTTCCTGATACTTGTGTCGGTACCGACAGTCATACTCCGCATGTTGATGCTCTGGGCGTTATCGCTATCGGTGTAGGTGGCTTGGAAGCCGAGACTGTGATGCTCGGTCGTCCGTCTATGATGCGATTGCCGGACATCGTCGGCGTGAAGCTAACGGGTCAACGACAAGAAGGGATAACGGCAACGGATATTGTGCTTGCGATTACTGAGCTCCTTCGCAATGAGAGAGTGGTCTCAAGCTATTTGGAATTCTTCGGTGAAGGGGCTCGTGCACTGACCATTGGTGACCGCGCAACCATCTCCAATATGACGCCTGAGTATGGTGCGACTGCGGGGATGTTCTACATCGATGAGCAGACTATTCAATACCTTAAACTCACAGGACGAGAGCCTGAACAAGTTGAACTAGTCGAACGCTATGCCAAGCAAACCGGACTTTGGGCTGATGACTTAGATTCCGCTCAATACGAACGTGTGCTTGAGTTTGATTTATCGAAGGTTGAGCGAAATCTTGCGGGGCCTTCGAATCCTCATCGCCGTTTGCCTACCAGCGAACTTGCCCAGCAAGGTATCAGCCAAGCTTCTTGGAAAGAGCAACACGCTGAACAATATTCTGATCAACAAATGCCAGATGGAGCCGTGATCATTGCGGCGATTACTTCTTGTACTAATACCAGTAACCCAAGAAATGTGGTCGCCGCGGCATTGGTTGCGAAGAAAGCCAATCAACTTGGATTAGTTCGTAAGCCGTGGGTGAAAACGTCATTTGCTCCGGGTTCTAAAGTTGCCAAGCTCTACCTCGAGTCGGCAGGTTTGCTTCCTGAACTTGAACAATTAGGCTTTGGTATCGTGGGTTATGCGTGTACGACCTGTAACGGAATGAGTGGGGCGCTGGATCCTAAAATCCAACAAGAGATCATCGACCGCGACCTGTATTCAACCGCTGTGTTATCGGGGAACCGAAATTTCGATGGTCGAATCCATCCATACGCAAAGCAAGCCTTTTTAGCGTCACCGCCATTGGTGGTTGCTTATGCCTTAGCGGGTACGATGCGCTTTGATATCGAGAAAGACAGCTTAGGCACCGACAACAATGGTAAGCCAATCTACTTAAGTGATTTATGGCCGAGTGATGCTGAGATCGATGCGGTTGTCGGTGAGCATGTTAAACCTCAGCAATTCCAACAAATCTACGTGAAAATGTTCCAGCCAGACGAGGAACAGGTGACGACTGAACCGCTTTATGACTGGCGACCTCAAAGTACCTATATTCGCAGACCACCTTATTGGGAAGGTGCTCTTGCGGGAGAACGAAGCCTATCTGGTATGAGACCTTTAGCGATTCTGGGTGACAATATCACTACGGATCACTTATCCCCTTCAAATGCGATTCTCGCTTCGAGCGCTGCGGGGGAATACCTCACCAAAATGGAAGTGCCGGAAGAGGACTTTAACTCTTACGCGACCCATCGAGGTGATCACTTAACCGCGCAACGAGCAACATTCGCCAACCCTAAGCTGTATAACGAAATGGTGCAGGACGTTGGAGAAGTCGTGCAAGGTTCATTGGCAAGAGTTGAACCCGAGGGGCAAGTTACGCGAATGTGGGAAGCGATAGAAACCTACATGAACCGTAAACAACCTTTGATTGTTGTTGCTGGTGCTGATTATGGACAAGGTTCATCACGTGACTGGGCAGCCAAAGGGGTGCGCTTAGCGGGTGTTGAAGTGATTGTGGCTGAAGGGTTTGAACGAATCCACAGAACCAACTTGGTTGGCATGGGTGTATTGCCTCTGCAGTTCAAAGTAGGAACGAATCGCAATACCTTAGAGTTGGACGGCACCGAGCTTTACGACGTGTACGGTGACATTGAAGCAGGTTCTGATTTAGCTCTAGTCATCACTCGTAAAAACGGTGAAAAGCTTGATGTTCCTGTGACCTGCCGACTAGACACGGCAGACGAAGTGAATGTGTACAGCGCTGGTGGCGTATTGCAACGTTTCGCTAAAGACTTTCTCGCCCAGTAGGAGCTTGTGATGAACACTAAACAGATAAAAGTGCCTGCGACCTATATGCGAGGCGGGACGAGCAAAGGCGTTTTCTTCAACCTAAGTGATTTACCTGAATCAGCTCAAGTTGCTGGAGAGTCGAGAGATAAGTTGTTGTTGAGAGTAATTGGCAGTCCAGATCCTTATGGTAAACAAACCGATGGCATGGGTGGCGCAACATCCAGTACCAGTAAAACTGTTATTGTTTCGAAAAGCAGTAAAGCCGATCACGATGTTGATTACCTATTCGGCCAAGTAGCAATAGACAAGCCGTTCGTTGATTGGAGCGGTAACTGCGGCAATCTGTCTGCTGCAGTGGGCCCATTTGCAATTCATAGTGGACTGGTCGATTCGAATCGTATTCCAGAAAACGGTGTGGTCGAGGTGCGAGTATGGCAAGTGAACATAGAGAAAACCATTATTGTTCATGTACCTATCGCTGATGGGGAAGTCCAAGAGTTAGGTGACTTTGAGCTCGATGGTGTCACTTTCCCCGCTGCTGAGATCCAAGTCGATTTCCTAGATCCAGCCGATGCGAGTGGTTCTATGTTTCCAACAGGGAATGTTGTCGATTTTTTAGATGTTCCCGATCTGGGTTGCATCAAAGCGACATACATTAATGCTGGGATACCCACCATTTTTGTTGATGCTGAATCGGTTGGTTACCAAGGCACTGAACTTCAATCAGATATCAATAGTGATACCAAAGCCTTGGCTCTGTTTGAATCCATACGAGCACATGGTGCAGTAGCGATGGGTCTTATTGATTCTTTAGAACAAGCTGAATCACGTCAACATACACCTAAAGTCGCGTTTGTTGCTAATCCTCAAGCGTACCAAGCCTCCAGTGGTAAATCGGTATTAGCTGACGATACCGACCTTCTGGTGCGAGCTTTGTCTATGGGGCAACTGCATCACGCCATGATGGGCACAGCTGCGGTCGCCATTGCTTCAGCGGCGAGTGTTCCGGGTACGTTAGTGAACTTGGCAGCCTGTGAGGGTTCCCGTGACTTTGTGACCTTTGGTCATCCATCAGGAACCTTAAAGGTGGGAGCTAAAGCTATTCAGACGGAAAGCGGTTGGAAAATTGAAAGGGCGATCATGAGTCGTAGTGCCCGAGTGATCATGGAAGGTGCCATCCGTGTGCCTTTTCCTAAGTAAAGCGATTCTCGTGAATGGTTAAATGTTCACGAACACAACGCTGAGAAAAGAGTGCACCCAAGTGAACGGCCACAAGCTAGGCACTTGGACTAATGGATAAATCATGGAGGAGGCACTATGTCTGCTACGAATCGAATGAACAGAAAAACAGACTATATCACCGAGTACCAATGGGCTAGGGAAGACCCCAATTCGTTCTGGGAAACACAAGCACAAGCGATCGATTGGTTTGAACCACCAAAAACGATATTACAAACTGACGATAACGGTATTGAACGTTGGTTTCCTGATGGGGTGATGAACACCTGCTGGTTGGCGTTGGATTATCATTGCGAAAATGGTCGTGGTGATAAAGTGGCACTGATTTACGACTCTCCAGTTACAGGAAATCAATCCTCATACACTTACAACCAATTGCGTGATCAAGTGGCTAAAGTCGCAGGTATGTTAGCCACGCAAGGCGTAACCAAAGGCGATCGTGTGGTGATCTACATGCCAATGATTCCTGAAGCGGCGATGGCAATGTTGGCCTGTGCACGACTAGGCGCGGTGCATTCGGTGGTGTTTGGTGGTTTTGCTCCTCATGAGCTTGCTGTTCGAATTGAAGATGCCGAGCCCAAGGTGTTGATTGCTGCCTCCTGCGGTGTCGAGATAAACAAAGTCTTGCCATATAAGCCGATGGTCGATCGCGCAATCATGGACAGCCGCTGGAAGCCTGAGAAAGTGGTAGTATTCCAAAGAGAGCAGTCTCTAGCCGAGTTGAACAATGAACGCGATGTACTTTGGCAGCAAGCGGTTAACGATGCATTGCCACACATTTGTGTTCCTGTCTTGGCAACCGATCCGTTGTATATCCTTTACACATCAGGCACTACGGGTAAGCCAAAAGGTGTTGTGCGTGACAACGGTGGTCATGCGGTTGCGATGAAATACTCAATGAGTACTATCTACGATATGCCGCAAGATGGTGTATTTTGGGCGGCTTCTGATGTCGGCTGGGTTGTGGGGCACTCCTACATTGTTTACGCGCCACTGATTCACGGCTGCACTACGATTCTGTTTGAAGGTAAGCCAGTACGAACGCCAGATCCCGGTGCATTCTGGCGTGTGTGTGAAGAGTACAACGTCGATGTATTGTTTTCTGCGCCAACAGCGTTTAGGGCAATCAAGAAAGAAGATCCCGAAGGCGAGTTGCTCACCAAGTATGACTTATCATCGCTCAAGTCGATTTTCATGGCGGGAGAGCGCTTAGACCCGCCAACATTGGATTGGGTTGAATCTCATACCAATAAGCCGGTTATCGATCATTGGTGGCAAACCGAAACGGGTTGGGCTATTTCTGCCAATCCAACAGGGCTGGAGTCTTTGCCCGTGAAAGCCGGCTCTTCAACGAAGCCCGTACCGGGTTACCAAGTGGAGATCCTCAATGAACTAGGCGAAGTAGCTCTGCCTAATCAACAAGGATTTGTGGCTCTTAAACGCCCATTGCCACCAGGTTGCTTACCAACGGTTTGGCGCAATCATGATCGGTTTGAATCCGGCTATTTGAGTCAGTTCCCGGGCTATTATGTTTCTGGGGACGGTGGCTATCTCGATGACGATGGGTATCTATTTATCATGGGTCGTATTGATGATGTGATTAATGTCGCAGGACATCGTTTGTCTACTGGTGAAATGGAAGAGATCGTTGGAGGTCACCCTGCGATTGCTGAATGTGCTGTTGTTGGTATTCACGATGATTTGAAGGGGCAATTGCCGCTGGGTTTAGTTGTGCTAAAAGATGGTGTGAAAGTAGATAGCATTGAACTGCAAGCTGAGCTAGTGGGTAAGGTTCGTAACGAGATTGGTGCTGTAGCCTGTTTTAAGCAAGCCTTGGTGGTTGAGAGGTTGCCTAAGACGCGTTCAGGTAAGATCTTGCGTAGAACTATCCGACAGATAGCCGAAGGTGAGCAATATGTGGTGCCTTCTACTATTGATGATCCAACAAGCTTAACGGAAATTGCAGAAAAGCTCGGCAAATAGACGTCGTAGTTTAGGTAATCTGGTCTTCGGCTTGTTGATTTATGCATAACCCAGCGTGATGGTTTACCTAAACTCTACTTTATTCATCCGCTTACCCATTGCGCTTAATATGACCTCATTATGAACCCCACATATTGAGGTCTTTTTATGCGAGCTTATTTTTTGTTGATTGCTTTATTGGTCAGTGGTGCTGCTAGTGCCAGTATTTCAAAGGATGAAGCGAGCAGAGCGTTGTTAGAACCCTTGAGTCACCCCAAGGTATTTAGATGCGTATCTAAGACTGGTGTCGATTTGTATCAAGCGGTTTTTGATATTGGTGTCGGGTATGAAGCAGATCCTATTAACTCGAAGATGATTGTTAATTCAAGGAAAGGGCGCTATGAATACCAAATCTTGGGCGCGGTAAGATCTGAAAGAGCCGGTGAAATTGTCGTGTTGACCCGTCATGTTGGTGATGGTGTGAAAGTCGCAGCGATGATTAATGATGAAAATGGTAAAATACTGGGAATAGGTGATAAAAATCATTATCGAGATTGTGGCGTAAGACCACCTCCAAGTGCTGCGGATATGCAGAACTTTTGGTCTAAAGACTAAACCTGAACGGCAATCATTCTTGAGGCGACCTTGTTGGTCGCCTTTTTTGTGTCTGATGAATTAGGTACACCAATGCGATACGTCATCAATCGGTTATGTGTTAACTGCGAAATACATAGCTAAGTATGATGTATCGTCTAAAGGTGGCTTTATTTATCTGGTTAACGGTTCTGCTTAAGATAGCTTCATTCCAAACGAAGAACTAAGCGAGACACTCATGACATTCACTAAACCTTTATTGCTAGCAACATTAATTGTGACTCTTTCTGGTTGTGCATCACCAGCGACAGACAACGAAAATGAAAACGCTGCGCGTAATCGCGGTGCGATAGGTGGTGCATTGCTAGGTGCTACGGCTGGTGCATTGACTGGAGATGCAAGTTTGGCCGTTAAGGGAGCAGCTCTGGGGGGCGTGACTGGCGGTGTTGCTGGTTCGATGAAAGATACTGACGACGCTCGAAATGCTCAAAGAACCCAAGTTACAGCTGATGGTTTGGCACAGGATAACCGCACTGATGCAGAAAAGCGTGTCGCTGAAGTAGAAGCGGAAATTAAGCTTATTGAACTGGAACAACAACTTGCTGATCTCAAAGAAGAGAAAGAAGATAACGGTGCATAAATCTGAAGCTACAGCAAAAGCCATAGCTTCGATATTCGTTTAATTCAAAATAATTCAAACAGAATGCCCACGTAATGTGGTCGTTTTTGTATCTAAAATACACACTTCAAACAATGAATTAATTCAATAACTTGTATAGATACTCACGCCAAGTAAACTAGACTCAGTTTAGATATTAATTTGGTTTGAGAAGCGCAATAGTCATGAATGTCACCTTAAGGGCCGCAAAGCACGCGGATTTGGAACAACTTAACGAGTTAATGTTCGATCTCCACCATCACCACCACCTTGCAAGCCCAGAGCACTTTAAAACGGCAGAAGAGATTGAGCAGGAAAAAAGCATTGCACGTTACTTAGATGATCCTGAATGCTTAGTCTACGTGGCATTAAAAGGTGAGCTCATTGTTGGCTTTATCTCCGGACATTTTTGTGAGCTTATCTCAACGGTGAGTAAACCGGTGCCGATGGGGAGTGTCGATGAACTGTTTGTCTTACCTGATTATCGAAAAGAATCAATTGCTGAAAAGTTGTTTAACAAAGTTGAAAGTACTTTTGATGATTATGGCGTTGAACAAGTCTTTGTAGAGGTTTGGGACTTTAATTCACCTGCCAAGGACTTCTATCAAAAAATGGGGTTCACACCTCACATTCAATGGATGAGGAAGGCTTTGCACAAAACGTAGACAGCGATTTTGTGTGGCTTTGATTACAATAGACTCGTGTATTAGCAGTCTTAAATTTCTTCTATTATTTTTTAGGTAAACTCGTTGGTTATTAGATATTTTTTCGTTTTCATACTGTCTCTTTTGAGTACTACTTCCGCTTGGGCTAACAACACTTTGCCCGATCATATCGCGGGCGCTTTGTGTGTAGTACGTGCTGATAACCAAATCGTGTTGGTTGATGAATTGATCACGGGGCAATTGTCTCTACCGGGAGGCACTGTGGTTTCTGGTGAGCCGCCTGCCATCGCAGCGCAACGAGAAACTTGGGAAGAGGCGGGCTTGTCCGTGACGGTCGGTGATGTGTTGGGATATACCGACAGTGCCGTTGTATATGATTGTGTCTCTGACTCTGAAGTGATCAGTTTTCAAACTCGAAATGAGCTAGGTGGTTTTGAACTACCTATATGGTTTGCTCCTCATTATGGCGTGGAAGTTAGTAGAGCGATGTTACTTCCTCCCATTGAGTTGGAAGCAAAGCAATATCGTTACCCAGAGCAGTGGTCAGAGATTAATGAGTTGTTTTTATCTGCGACAGATCAACCTGTGACGTATGTGACTGAGCTGGTGGGCGCGGCACCCCAAATCCATCAAGTTGAACTAAATTGGATTGTGTCGCTTCAAAACGCGTTCGATAACATGCCAAGCTTGTTTGCGAATACTGTACTTTTAACTGACTCGTTAGCGAAGCCATGGGTTTTCATTGTAATATTGCCACTAATTGCTTGGTACTTTGGCCGTAACTTCGCGTTGAAGTTTGGCTTCACTTTGATTTCAGTAACACTGCTCACTTTAATCGCACATCAAGGGTTTAGCTTTCCACGTCCGCACGCTTACTTACCAACATTGAAACTGGTGATGAGCAGTGGGTATAGCTTCCCAAGTCTACTGGCTGCCTTATGGGTCAGTTTAACCTTGTTAGTTTTTTGGGAACTAAAGCGCCTCTTGGAGCAAAAAGCTATTCTGATAGTGCTCGCTGGTTTGCTATGGATCATGTTATTTAAGTCTTATTCAGGTAGTGCATTCTTTAGTGATGTATTAATGGGTGGCGTATTAGGCGCATTAACGACGTGGCACATCGTGAGATTGGACGCGAAACCTGATGTTGATATTAGTGCTTTATTGAGTTCTAAAGGTATTTGGTGGGCATTGTGCTTACTGTCGATTGTTCTCACTGTTATATGGCCATTGCCGACATTCTCTTTCTGGGTAGCAATTTTGATGACGATTGCATGCTTAGTAACGTTAACGGATTCGAAGCCTTTGGTCGGCCAGTTCTCGTTCAAGATTGTATTTGGAGTGATGGCGATGTTGTTAGCGGGGAATCTGCTGATTAGCTGGGCAGGAAGTTTTGTCTCATTCAGTGGCATCGCTTCATTTATTGTTGAGACCTTACGTTTCCCAATCTTGATTCTATTTGGTGTCGTGGCGTTTCGTCTGCCATGGAAAAGAGAGTAGGCGAACCGACGAACATAAAATCAAAAAAAGGCTGTGCAGTGCACAGCCTTTGTCATTTGTGAAACAAGCAAAAAGTAATTCTCACTCGAGCCTATTGACCGTTTACGAGTTGAAGATAAACTTTTCAATCGCGACGGCGACTCCGTGGTCGTCGTTGCTCGCTGTGATGTGATCCGCCAGTTTCTTGGTTTCTTCCATTGCGTTTTCCATTGCAATGCCAAGGCCAGCGTATTCAAGCATATGATGATCGTTTTCAGCGTCACCCATGCAGATTACTTCTTCCGCTGTAATCCCCAAATGTTTAGCGATTGCTTCAATACCTACACCCTTGTTTGAATTTGGGTTTAAGAACTCTAAGAAGAATGGTGCACTTTGCACGATAGTAAACTGAGTCTTAAGCTCTTGTGGCAACTTGCCGATGATTTCGGTTAGCTTGCTTGGTTCTGCGACAATCATTGTTTTGATAATTTCATGGTCGTCTTCTAGTTGAGAAAAGTCGAACTCGGTAATCTCTAAGCCGTTAATACGCGCTTCAATAGCGGTGTACTCATTGTTTTCAGGTGTTATTAAGCCATGAACCTTGCTGAAGGCATGCACATAACCACCTAGCTCTTGTGCTAATGCAGCAATCTGTTTCGCGGCTTTACCATTGCTAATCTCGCTGTGAATGATCTCTTTTGTAGATACATTCTGAACCATAGAGCCGTTGTAGAAGAGTACAAAGTCATCTTCGCCGTTGATGGAAAGCTCGTCTAGCTTACTCTGCATGCCTTCTAAAGGGCGACCAGAAGCCAGAACCACTTTCACACCTGCAGCGCGAGCTTTAACTATCGCGTCTTTGTTCTCTTGAGAAATCACTTTTTCACTGTTAAGTAGTGTGCCATCCATATCAAGAGCAATCAGTTTGTACATGTTGTTCCTTACCAAAAAATTAAAAGCTAACAAAATCTAATGGGCGAAAGGATAAGGGAACTTGAAAGCTCAGGCTAGGGCTTTGATCAACTCATTTATCAGTACTCATTTGTTTGACCAAAAGGGGCAAGTGCTTTAAGGTCTGCGGTTGATTAATTTCATCAAATGATTGAGCTGAGGGTAAGTTGTACAAGATTAATGAAATGTTTGAAACCATCCAGGGCGAGGGCGTATTTACCGGCGTTCCTGCTGTGTTTGTTCGTCTACAAATTTGCCCAGTAGGCTGTTCTTGGTGTGACACCAAACAGACGTGGGAAGCACTACCTGAAGATGAAACTAGCCTTGGCGATATTATGGTTAAGACAGAAGATTCACCGACTTGGTCAGCAATTGATGCTCAAGGAATCGTGAATGAATACATCAAGCAAGGTTACACAGCTAAGCACATTGTGATTACCGGTGGCGAGCCGTGCATTTATGATCTTGTCCCTCTCACTGAAGCATTTGAGCAACACGGTTGTCGCTGTCAGATTGAGACCAGCGGAACATCGGAAGTAAAAGCGACATCGGACACTTGGATTACGGTGTCACCGAAGGTGGCGATGAAAGCGAAACTGGAAATTTTAGATAGCGCCTTACAACGTGCTAACGAAATTAAGCATCCAGTAGGCACAAGCAAAGACATCGAACAGCTTGACGGTTTATTGGAGCGAGCTGCGGTTGCTAGCGACACTGTTATCGCTCTGCAACCAATCAGCCAAAAAGACCGCGCTACTCAGCTTTGTATTGATACCTGCATTGAGCGTAATTGGCGCTTATCAATACAAACTCACAAATATTTGAGCATCGCATAGGTTGCATTTGTTTACTGGCCTAGATAAGTCGCTAGTAGAAGATTCTCGTAAGGATTTAAGATGAAAAAAGCAGTGGTAGTATTCAGTGGTGGTCAAGACTCAACAACGTGTCTTGTTCAAGCTTTAAAAGAGTATGATGAAGTTCATGCGATTACGTTTGACTATGGCCAGCGCCATAGACTCGAGATTGAAGTGGCTGAGTCGTTGTCAAAAGATCTTGGTGTGAAAGCACACAAAGTGATGGATGTGACTCTGTTGAATGAACTGGCTATCAGCTCTCTGACTCGCGACGATATCCCTGTGTCTCATGAGCTACAAGAGAATGGACTACCAAACTCTTTTGTTCCTGGTCGTAATATTCTGTTCTTAACTTTGGCGGGTATTTACGCTTACCAAATCGGTGCAAATACCGTAATCACGGGCGTGTGTGAAACTGATTTCTCAGGCTACCCTGATTGTCGTAATGACTTTGTGAAAGCGATGAACTCTGCGCTTGTACAAGGTATGGACAAGCCGCTTGATATTAAAACACCGTTAATGTGGTTAAACAAGGCTGAGACATGGGCGTTAGCAGACCAGTACTCAGCACTTGAGCTTGTTAGAAACAAAACACTGACTTGTTACAACGGCATTGTTGGTGATGGTTGTGGCGATTGCCCTGCGTGTGAACTACGCAAAATAGGCCTTAGCGATTACCTAGGTGATCGCCAAGGTATTATGGCTGAATTGGTTCGCAAGCAGGGTCAGAATAAATAACCTCATGAGTCAATAGGCTCGTTATAAGCATCAATGATGCAGTTTCGGCCGTTGCTCTTTGCTTGATACAGCGCCTGGTCAAGCACTGAATACAAGTCATCAAAGTCACTTAATGCGTTTGAGGTTGCTAGATAAGCAAAACTCGCGGTTACATTAAGTGGCTTTTTGCTTTCTGATAAGAAAACTGCACTCGAAATAGCATAATGTAACTCCTCTACACGCTCTTGTACTTCAGCTGGTTTTGTATCAGTAAGCATAATCAGAAATTCTTCGCCGCCTAAGCGCCCGAACAGCTCACCTTTAATTAAATGTTGTCTTATTTGCTGACTTATATGAACGAGTGCTCTATCACCAGTAGGGTGGCCATATTGGTCATTAATTTTCTTGAATTTATCTAGATCGAGTAAAACGAGAACATGTTGTTTTTCTGTTCCTTTACAGGCTTTGATACGCTTGACTCTTCGTATTATCTCGGTGCGACTATACGCCTTTGTCATGGCATCGATTGCTGCTTTCGCACGAATGGCTTTGTTTGTGAAGATCATAAAGCTAGCCGCACACAGTAATAGAATAACAATGATGTTATACACCATCCTTTGATGTTCCATCTTTTCGATTTGAAGTCGGTCTAAATTTGCTTGATGTCTCAGGAAAGAACTCTCTAGTTCTTTTTCGTACCTAGCATGAGCTAGATCTAGTGCTTCAAAAGCCAACCTGTTATCTATATCTCGGGTTTCGAACTGTATTAAGGAGTATCGCTGATAGAAATAGAAAGCTTGTTGGTAATCGCTGAGTGTCTGATGAATATCAGATAGTTGAAGTAGTGCTTGAGCTGTGTACTTATGTCTTGTGACTTGTTCGGATAGCTCCAAAGCTTGTTGTGCATAATTGAGCGCTTCCGTTTTAAGTTTTTGGTCTTCGAACATATCGCTGATTGCTAAGAAAGCGTTGATTCGAATGACATCGTTGTTTAGCTTGCTTGAAGCCGACAGAGACTCTACTAAGTAGTCTCTCGCCAAATCATAGTTCTTCGTCTGCGTGTATGCCTTTCCTAAACCAAGAGTTGTTAGCGCAATGCCGTAGCTATGAGATGACGTAGTCAACAGTGCTTTTGCTTTTTGAAAGTGATTAATTGCTAGGTCACTTTGTCCTTGATTAAGGTAAAGATCTGCAAGGCTATGATGAACTTGTGCTTTCATCAAATCAGAAGCATCCGATCTCAGAGCGAGTGCTTCTATGAGGTACTCAGCCGATTTATCATATTGCTTTAACTCTTTGAGCAAATTACCCACATCGTTATAGATCCCCGAAATATCATGTCCTTGTGGGAACACGCTTATCAGTGATAGGTAAGTATCTAGCGCGGCTTGATAGTCGCTGCGGAAATGGTGATTGTTAGCGATCACTCGATAAGTGCCAAATTTTGGTAATACAGGGTCAGCAATGTCATGCAAATCCGACTGAAGTGCAGAACAATAATAGTTCGCTTGATGATATTTAGCTTGCTCATTGAGAGAACGACATAATTGGTATTTTAATAATGCTCTACCTGTAACATCGTTGATTGATTGCATTTTTACTAATATGGACAAAAAGCCTTGCTGAGCTTCTTTGTACTGACCTTGTCCATCATTTACTAAGGCATTAATAAACGCTTGTTCTATTGCTTGGTAGTCACTGTCGTTTGAAGCGATTCCATAAAACGGTTGATCGCGCTGGCTCATGTATTGATATAGCAGTGCCGATAGGTAGAGCTTATCCCCGTAGGTTGTTGAACTCGTGTAGCGTGTTTGCAGCATGTTCAATGCGCGCGAAGGGGAATGAGTTAGAGTTGAGAGATAGAGTGCGTTCCAATCAGCATTTGGAGTTGTGTGGGGATCTATTACCGAGGTGCTAATTGTTGGAGAAGATTCATGATCCGCTGTTGATGCTTGGCTAAAGGAATAAAGGTTGATGAAAAGCAGAAAGGCAATGAAAATGGAGTGAATCACGAGATAATATCAATCAGATAAAGAACGGTATTCTATTGTTAGTTTGATATTGCTTCAATTTTTTTGACGAGTTAATGGTTTTTTATGTGAGGTAAATCTCTAATTCTCAATGGCTTATCATAGGTAACCGGTCGTACGCTATTGTACGACCGATCTTGGAAGCTAGATGTATAATTTCGCTAGATCAGAAGGCTCAAGTTCTTTGCCTTCCAATGTTGCATTCCAGTTAGTACCAACAAGAACACCATCTTCAGCTAGGGTCAGTAACCAATCTTCTACAAAGATATCTAGTGGGATTTCTAATACTTCGAAGTCTGCCCACTCTTCAACGTTGTGAGTCTGAGCGTCCTCTTTTGAAGACCAGAACGGCATCACTTCACTGTTTTCGAATTCACTTGAGTCACATGCTAGCCAACCTTCTTCGTTGCGAAGGCCCCATACCAGTTTAGTTTCTTGTGTTTCAGAAACGAAAAGTTCTAGATTTGCTTGAGTATCAGCGGTTAGTTTGCTCATGAATAATTTCTCTATGTTGATAACAAGACAAGATTAACATTATACAAGGGGTAGGTATATGGCGATCAAGGAATTATAAGGATACTGAAACGCTTACCAAACGTTTCAGTATGGTTTGGGTGTGGTAGAATCTATTTGCCGATTTTAGTAAATATATGCCACTCTTCTTTGATGTTGCCTTTAAATCCGACAACAGAGGCTACGACTTTTCTGTTCAATGCATGATTAGTTTCAGTGTCATTATCACGGAAGCCTGCATCTCCGTACCCTACGGTATAGACTCTTGATGGCGGGATACCATTGCTGATGAGCGCACGTCTTACATTGACCGCACGTTCTTCTGAGAGCTTGAGATTGTATTCGGCATTACCTACTTTACTAGCATAACCTTGCAATTGAATACTTGTGTTCTCGTAACGCTTTAGAAACGCAGCCATTTGACGAATTTGGCTCAGAAACACAGGTTTAATTTCTGCTGAGTCATTGGCAAATAAAATATGAAGATCTTTTTCTTCGCTAGACTCTAGATACGAGCCACAGCCATCATTATCTATTTCAGCGCCTATTTGTGTGTCTATACATAAATCGCGAGCGTTGATAACACCATCATTATCATCATCTTCGAGATCATAACTTTGTGTGGTGCTAGGAAGACCACGATAAGTGAATTCATCATTTGTTTCAGCCATGATGTTGGCAGAAGCAACCACGAAGCATAGTGGGAGTATAGTTTTGAGAAGCTTCATTAATATTCTACCTTTTCGTTCCATTCTTGTGGAGTCTCTACACGTAACCCTGTTAATAGGTTACCTGTTGCATTCATGACTCTATATTTTGCGTACTGTACATCGTACTTAGCGTCTAAAAATCCCTTACGTGCTTCGAAGAGTTCATTTTCAGTGTTAAGTAGATCGAGAAGGGTACGCTTACCAATTCGGTATTGTTTTTCATAAGAGATAACGGTGTCAGAAGCTGAATCTACGTGATCCGACAAGAAATCTTTCTGCTGAACGGTTAAGTCAAGAGCGCTCCATGAAAGGCGTAAGCTTTCTTCTACATTACGGTAAGTACTCTCACGTAGGTCTTTTGCTTTGTTGAGTTGATAAGCGGCACTTTCGGCACGGTCTTGATCGGCTCCACCGTTATAGAGATTGTACTTTAAGCGAAGCATCGCAGAAAATTCATCGCTGTTGCCTTTCGTACCACCTGCATCATCACGCCACCTTTGAGCTGCTTCAAAAGAAACAGTTGGGTAGTTGGTACTCTTCGACTGTTTGTACTGGAACTTCGCTGAATCTACATCAGCCTGTGCAATTTTGATAACCGGGTGTTGGTTAAAGGCTTTTGCCAAAGCACCGTCGATCGTATAAGGAATAGAGCCTGCATCAGCACGTGGGTATACCAAGCCTAGTGGGGCTTGGCCAACAAGGCGTTTGAATTGAGTATGGGCATCAAATAAATTATTTTGAGCTGCCAGCAAATTACCGTGCGCTTTTGCAATACGAGCTTCTACCTGAGACATGTCTGCCGTAGATCCAATGCCTGAATCAACTCGTTTCTTGATATCTATATAGATATTTTTGTGCGTCGCCAGATTGTTTTCAGAAAGTGTAAGCACTTCATAAGCTTTAACTGAATCAAGATAGACTTTGGTTACTTGCAGTGCAATATCTTGAGCGCTAGATAGCAATTGATAACGGACAGACTCTGCATCAGCAGCGGTACGATCAATGTCGTTAGAAGTATTCGCGCCATCCCAAATGAGTTGTGTCAACGTAATTGCTGCTTCTTTACGCGTTAGATCTGTTGAGCTCGAATTCGTCGCCAAATCCGTATATTCGTAACCAATGCCACCGTCTAAATCTATACTCGGGCGGTAAGCTCCACCTGAAGCATCGTTAAGGTAACGTTGACTAATGTACTGGTTATATGCCGCTTTGATTTCAGGGTTACTTTCTAAAGTAAACGCGACGGCTTGCTCTAAGGTTTGCGCGCTAGCCGGTAAACTGAGTGCAATAGCCAACCCTAATGTAGTCTTTTTAATCCAGTTCAATTTCAATCTCCCAAAAATGGAGTATCACCTAAGTTTGTCGCTTTTAAGCTTGAATATATCAAATTTAGATGAACCGCCAAAAAAACAACGAATGCCCGATGAGCATTCGTAAATGGTTGTAAAGTTGTTAACCGATCGCCGTACAATTTAAGTCGATTTTGAGTACTTAAATTTGATTTGAGTGTTTGGGTTATCTTTCCCTAAGACAATAACTTATATGCAAGTTTTCGTCATCCTAATTATCACTCAGTGACCGTTAGCATTCGTTTACATTGTAAGTTATTAAACATGCAATTCATAGCTAGGAATTATATGACATTAGATGTTATATTGTCACTAGATTATAAAATTGATGTCACTATTTTGACGTCACAAACAGAAAATGAGTTTAGGGATTTATATGGACATGACAGTATTGAATGCGAGCGGTGCATTAGCATTAGGTCAACGCATTGTTATTTCGATAGATGGCACAATCAAGGTCCTAGAAGACGGCCAGCCATTACAAGCTGGGGATGTCGTTTTAGAATCCCAAAATGCAAATTCTGAATCTCAGATTTCAGTTAAGCGCTTTACGCCACAAGGAAAAGATGGCGATGAAGTGGAACTTGACCAAGACATTGAAAATATTTTTGCCGCTTTAGAAGAAGGGCAAGATCCTACAGAGTTAGGCGAAGAGTTCGCAACTGCTGCTGGTGTACGTGGATCGAGCCTAGTGAGCAGTGGAACCATTGAGCGTGATGGTGACGAAACCATCCCAGTTACCGAATTTGTAACAACTGGTTTCGAAGGCTTGGGTTTGTCTCGAACTCAAAGCTTGAGTTTGCTTGATCTGTTCCGATCAGTTGAAGTTGAGCCAACCGTAAGTATTGAAGACAGCCAAATTATTAATGAAGGCTCAACAGCAATTTTCGAAGTAAGTCTAAGTAAAGCTGCGTCAGGCGATGTAAGCGTTACGCTTGAGACGTTATACGGAACGGCAACAGCGGACGACATTACAAGCGTTGTTGTGAAAGATGCCGCGGGTAACGTAGTGACACCTAACGCTGACGGCTCTTACACCGTCAAAGCGGGTGAAACTAAGTTAGTCGTTGAAGTCGAGACCAAAGACGACGGCACGTACGAAGGTGATGAGAAGCTGAGCCTGAAAGTGACCGGTGCCACGGGCGTGACAGGCTCAGGTACTGGCGAGTTGACCATCAAAGATGACGGCACTGGCCCTGTTGACCCAACCGATCCTACTCCCCCAGTGAATCCAGATGATCGCCCAACGGTGAGCATCGAAGACAGCAAAGTGATTAACGAAGGCTCGACAGCGAGCTTTGATGTGAGCTTAAGCAAAGCCGCGTCAGTCGACGTGAGCGTAACGCTAGAAACCCTTTATGGTACCGCAACAGCGGATGATATCACCAGCATTGTGGTGAAAGATGCGTCGGGTAACGTAGTAACACCTAACGCGGACGGCTCTTACACCGTAAAGGCGGGTGAAACTAAGTTAGTCGTTGAAGTCGAGACCAAAGACGACGGCACGTACGAAGGTGATGAGAAACTGAGCCTGAAAGTGACCGGCGCAACCGGCGTAACAGGCACAGGTACTGGCGAGCTAACCATTAAAGATGATGGTACAGGCCCTGTTGACCCAACCGATCCTACTCCGCCAGTGAATCCAGATGATCGCCCATCGGTGAGCATCGAAGACAGTAAAATGATTAACGAAGGCTCAACAGCGAGCTTTGATGTGAGCTTAAGCAAAGCCGCATCTGTCGACGTGAGCGTAACGCTAGAAACCCTTTACGGCACTGCAACAGCGGATGATATCACCAGCATTGTGGTAAAAGATGCCGCAGGTAACGTAGTAACACCTAACGCTGATGGCTCTTACACCATAAAAGCGGGTGAAACTAAGTTAGTCGTTGAAGTCGAGACCAAAGACGACGGTACGTACGAAGGCGATGAGAAGCTGAGCCTGAAAGTGACCGGCGCAACAGGCGTGACAGGCTCAGGTACGGGCGAGCTAACCATAAAAGATGATGGTACCGGCCCTGTTGACCCAACCGATCCTACTCCGCCAGTGAATCCAGATGATCGCCCATCGGTGAGCATCGAAGACAGTAAAGTGATTAACGAAGGCTCGACAGCGATCTTTGATGTGAGCTTAAGCAAAGCCGCATCTGTCGACGTGAGCGTAACGCTAGAAACCCTGTACGGCACCGCAACCGCGGACGACATTTCCAGCATCGTGGTGAAAGATGCCGCAGGTAACGTAGTGACAAAGAACGCTGACGGCTCTTACACCGTCAAAGCGGGTGAAACTAAGTTAGTCGTTGAAGTCGAGACCAAAGACGACGGCACATACGAAGGCGATGAGAAGCTGAGCCTTAAAGTGACGGGAGCCACCGGCGTGACAGGCTCAGGTGCGGGCGAGTTGACCATCAAAGATGACGGCACCGGCCCTGTTGACCCAACCGATCCTATTCCGCCAGTGAATCCAGATGACCGCCCATCGGTGAGCATCTCCGGTGGCGGTGATGTGAACGAAGGCAGCACCGCGAACTTCACTGTGAGCTTGAGCGCGGCAGCGAACACAGACGTGACCGTGCAATTGACGTTAGACCACGACGAAGTGGAAGTGGCGGACATCAAATCGTACGAGTACGAAACCGCACCAGGCGTGTGGACCGTGGTGCCAGCGAACGGCATCTTGACCATTGCCGCGGGCGTGAAAGATGTGAACGTTCGCGTAGTCACTGAAAATGATGACGTCTACGAAGGTAGCGAAAGCTTCAACGTCAGCGTGGCGGGGGCAACCGGCACCATCACGGATCCAGATAGCGCGAAACAAAGTGCGACGGCGACCATCAAAGACGATGGCACCGGTACAGTAGATCCAGATCCGGTAGACCCAACCAAGCCGGTGACGCCAGATAACGATAAACCTAAATTGAGCATAGATAGCCCTAATTCTGTAGATGAAGGAGATATCGCTACGTTTGATGTTTCTATAGATAGCACTACAGAAATTCCTATGACGTATAACATAGAGGCATTGGTTGGAAGCAGATATACCGCAAGTCAAAATGACATTTCAATTGATAGTATTACTTACCAAATGACTAAAAACGGTATTACTACAACAGAAGTCGCGAAGTTCGAAAATGGGAAAGTAACAATACCTGCAGGTGTGACGACGTTTAAAGTTAATGTGCAGGCTAAGCAAGATCAAATTGATGAGTTAAACGAAAACTTTGGTATTAAGATAACCAATGTTGGAGGGAACACTAGTAATTCTTCGGTAACAGGACAAACAGTTATCCATGGCGATAATTTAGCTGATAGAGGTTCTGTGACAGAAGATTTAGATACCGATCCTACGACAGCGAAGATTGATCTTGTTGCAACCGGTAGCTTGAATGCTAGTAATTCAAATGGTGGATTTAATAGTAACCCCACACTAAAAAGTACAACAGGTACTGATGAGAATGGAAGCCCGCTAGATTCACTTGGTTCTTTCACTATCGATGCTAATGGCAATTGGAAGTACATTGCTAATAATGACAACCCGTTAATTCAAGGTTTAACTAGTGGCGAAAAAATAGTCGAAACATATGAGGTTAAAACTGCCGATGGTAAAGATAACCACATAATTACAATTACAATTAATGGGACTAATGATGGCCCCATAGCTACTGATGATGTAGAAACAACGGCGGAAGATACATCAGTGACAATCGATGTATTGAAAAATGATACCGATGTAGATAATGACAGTTTAACTATTACTAAGGCAACTGTGCAAGCGTCAGAAGGTAACGTTACGATCATCAATGACCAGCTCGTGTTTACGCCTGCAGAGAACTTCACCGGAACTGCGACGATTAGTTACGAAATAAGTGACGGAAGTGGTGGTTCAGATACAGCGAATGTTGTCGTGACAGTAACCCCTGTGAACGACGACTTTACCGATGCGAACGAAACTCACACAACGAATGAAGATGTTGTGTTGAGTGATACGGTGTTAAGCGGCACCAGCAGTGTGGACGGCGACGTGACGGTGAAAACGTTCACGTTGAGCTTGGATGGCAGCAGCACACAGACCACCTTCAATGCCGGTCAAACGGCGACGATTGCGGGCGTGGGTACACTGACGATGAACGCGGACGGCGGTTATGTGTTCACGCCAGTGGCGAACTACAACGGTGACGTGCCAGTGGTGACGTACGTGGTGACGGATGGCTCGTCGGACGATACGTCGACGTTGACGATCGACATCAATGCCGTGAACGACGACTTTACCGATGCGAACGAAACTCACACAACGAATGAAGATGTTGTGTTGAGTGATACGGTGTTAAGCGGCACCAGCAGTGTGGACGGCGACGTGACGGTGAAAACGTTCACGTTGAGCTTGGATGGCAGCAGCACACAGACCACCTTTAATGCCGGTCAAACGGCGACGATTGCGGGCGTGGGTACACTGACGATGAACGCGGACGGCGGTTATGTGTTCACGCCAGTGGCGAACTACAACGGTGACGTACCAGTGGTGACGTACGTGGTGACGGATGGCTCGTCGGACGATACGTCGACGTTGACGATCGACATCAATGCCGTGAACGACGACTTTACCGATGCGAACGAAACTCACACAACGAATGAAGATGTTGTGTTGAGTGATACGGTGTTAAGCGGCACCAGCAGTGTGGACGGCGACGTGACGGTGAAAACGTTCACGTTGAGCTTGGATGGCAGCAGCACACAGACCACCTTCAATGCCGGTCAAACGGCGACGATTGCGGGCGTGGGTACACTGACGATGAACGCGGACGGCGGTTATGTGTTCACGCCAGTGGCGAACTACAACGGTGACGTGCCAGTGGTGACGTACGTGGTGACGGATGGCTCGTCGGACGATACGTCGACGTTGACGATCGACATCAATGCCGTGAACGACGACTTTACCGATGCGAACGAAACTCACACAACGAATGAAGATGTTGTGTTGAGTGATACGGTGTTAAGCGGCACCAGCAGTGTGGACGGCGACGTGACGGTGAAAACGTTCACGTTGAGCTTGGATGGCAGCAGCACACAGACCACCTTTAATGCCGGTCAAACGGCGACGATTGCGGGCGTGGGTACACTGACGATGAACGCGGACGGCGGTTATGTGTTCACGCCAGTGGCGAACTACAACGGTGACGTACCAGTGGTGACGTACGTGGTGACGGATGGCTCGTCGGACGATACGTCGACGTTGACGATCGACATCAATGCCGTGAACGACGACTTTACCGATGCGAACGAAACTCACACAACGAATGAAGATGTTGTGTTGAGTGATACGGTGTTAAGCGGCACCAGCAGTGTGGACGGCGACGTGACGGTGAAAACGTTCACGTTGAGCTTGGATGGCAGCAGCACACAGACCACCTTCAATGCCGGTCAAACGGCGACGATTGCGGGCGTGGGTACACTGACGATGAACGCGGACGGCGGTTATGTGTTCACGCCAGTGGCGAACTACAACGGTGACGTGCCAGTGGTGACGTACGTGGTGACGGATGGCTCGTCGGACGATACGTCGACGTTGACGATCGACATCAATGCCGTGAACGACGACTTTACCGATGCGAACGAAACTCACACAACGAATGAAGATGTTGTGTTGAGTGATACGGTGTTAAGCGGCACCAGCAGTGTGGACGGCGACGTGACGGTGAAAACGTTCACGTTGAGCTTGGATGGCAGCAGCACACAGACCACCTTCAATGCCGGTCAAACGGCGACGATTGCGGGCGTGGGTACACTGACGATGAACGCGGACGGCGGTTATGTGTTCACGCCAGTGGCGAACTACAACGGTGACGTACCAGTGGTGACGTACGTGGTGACGGATGGCTCGTCGGACGATACGTCGACGTTGACGATCGACATCAATGCCGTGAACGACGACTTTACCGATGCGAACGAAACTCACACAACGAATGAAGATGTTGTGTTGAGTGATACGGTGTTAAGCGGCACCAGCAGTGTGGACGGCGACGTGACGGTGAAAACGTTCACGTTGAGCTTGGATGGCAGCAGCACACAGACCACCTTTAATGCCGGTCAAACGGCGACGATTGCGGGCGTGGGTACACTGACGATGAACGCGGACGGCGGTTATGTGTTCACGCCAGTGGCGAACTACAACGGTGACGTACCAGTGGTGACGTACGTGGTGACGGATGGCTCGTCGGACGATACGTCGACGTTGACGATCGACATCAATGCCGTGAACGACGACTTTACCGATGCGAACGAAACTCACACAACGAATGAAGATGTTGTGTTGAGTGATACGGTGTTAAGCGGCACCAGCAGTGTGGACGGCGACGTGACGGTGAAAACGTTCACGTTGAGCTTGGATGGCAGCAGCACACAGACCACCTTCAATGCCGGTCAAACGGCGACGATTGCGGGCGTGGGTACACTGACGATGAACGCGGACGGCGGTTATGTGTTCACGCCAGTGGCGAACTACAACGGTGACGTGCCAGTGGTGACGTACGTGGTGACGGATGGCTCGTCGGACGATACGTCGACGTTGACGATCGACATCAATGCCGTGAACGACGACTTTACCGATGCGAACGAAACTCACACAACGAATGAAGATGTTGTGTTGAGTGATACGGTGTTAAGCGGCACCAGCAGTGTGGACGGCGACGTGACGGTGAAAACGTTCACGTTGAGCTTGGATGGCAGCAGCACACAGACCACCTTCAATGCCGGTCAAACGGCGACGATTGCGGGCGTGGGTACACTGACGATGAACGCGGACGGCGGTTATGTGTTCACGCCAGTGGCGAACTACAACGGTGACGTGCCAGTGGTGACGTACGTGGTGACGGATGGCTCGTCGGACGATACGTCGACGTTGACGATCGACATCAATGCCGTGAACGACGACTTTACCGATGCGAACGAAACTCACACAACGAATGAAGATGTTGTGTTGAGTGATACGGTGTTAAGCGGCACCAGCAGTGTGGACGGCGACGTGACGGTGAAAACGTTCACGTTGAGCTTGGATGGCAGCAGCACACAGACCACCTTCAATGCCGGTCAAACGGCGACGATTGCGGGCGTGGGTACACTGACGATGAACGCGGACGGCGGTTATGTGTTCACGCCAGTGGCGAACT